>CACYKX010000211.1 GCA_902775075.1 uncultured Prevotellaceae bacterium
TTTGTCACAGGTTCAGACACATCCTCAAACATTCTTTTTGCCAAGTTGCAAGCCAATGTAGCAGGTCAACTTCATCTGACCGGTCAGGGCACCTTCTTTGGTGTTGACGGTAGCGAGACCAATTGGTTGGTAGCAGGTAATACGACCGGTGCAACAGGTGGCAAGATGATAAGCCCTCAGAGTATAGCTATAGCAACAGCCTCTTGCGACATGCAAGGTAAAGATGGAGAGATACTCAAGTCCGCCCTTCCGTTTGCAGTAGGCTATATCATCTTAGGTGGTCTTATGGTTTTCATGGCCATATAAACATCTGATATATAATAAGGTATAAACCAAAATAAAACATCTTTTATTTTGCCTTTCGTAAATTTTGCCGTAACTTTGCACACATGATAAATTATGAAGATCTAAAAGATAAACGTATTGCCGTTTTATTGTCGGGCGGTGTTGATTCTTCGGTTGTAGTCTGGGAGTTTGCTAGTCATGGTATGCATCCGGATTGCTTCTATATTAAGATTGGTCCTGAAGAGAAAGAAGAGTGGGATTGTTCTAGCGAAGAAGACTTGGAGATGGCGACAGCTGTAGCACATCGTTTTGGATGTAAGCTACAAGTCATCGATTGTCATGCCGAATATTGGAATCAGGTCACCAAATACACGATGGATAAGGTAAAGGCAGGCTTTACCCCCAATCCCGATGTGATGTGTAATCGACTGATCAAGTTTGGTGCCTTTGATGAAAAGATGGGGCATAACTATGACTATATCGCTACCGGTCATTATGCACAGACAGATATTATCGATGGCAAGAAGTGGCTTTGCACCAGTCCTGACCCAGTAAAGGACCAGACCGACTTTCTTGCTCAGATCTTCCAATGGCAATTAAAGAAAGCCCTATTTCCGATAGGTCATTATCAGAAGAACGAAGTACGTGAGATTGCAGAACGAGAGAAACTCATCAATGCCAAGCGTAAGGACAGTCAGGGAATTTGTTTTCTCGGAAATATCGACTATAACGAATATGTTCGCAGGTATTTGGGTGAACAGATCGGTGACGTCATCGAGTTGGAGACAGGTAAGAAGATAGGCGAGCACAAAGGTCTATGGTTTCACACCATCGGTCAGCGTAAGGGATTGGGATTAGGCGGAGGCCCTTGGTTCGTCGTTAAGAAAGATGTAGCCCAGAATATCCTCTATGTCAGTCATGGCTATGATCCGGAGACAGCATACAAGAAAGATTTCAAGATGCATGGCTTTGATTACCTTACCGAAGGTGTCGTAGATCTTCCAAAGCGAGTCACCTTCAAGATTCGTCATACTCCGGAATATCATCCGGCATCTCTTGAGCGAGACGGAGATGTATATATCATCCATAGTGATGAGAAAATCCACGGAGTAGCTCCCGGACAGTTCTGCGTAATTTATGATGAAGAACACTACAAGTGTTATGGTTCGGGCGAAATCACAGTTTAACGAAAGTAATATGGCAGATCATATAGATAAAGCACTCGCCTTTTTAGAGTCCACACAGAAATTAGGCGAACAGTTGAAAGCAGCCGAGAATCAGCAGAAGTTTATGATTTCTCGAATGCTGGACCTTAAGAAAGCTGAGGCTACAGATAGTGACGAATATGCACAGTTGGATAGTCGCAGCAAATCATTACAGGCAATGATAGACAAATACCGTCCACTCTATCTGGAGCGTATGGAAATGATAAAGGAAGTAAAGAAAAGTCATGATAAGCGATGAAATCCTTGAAGCCCAAGAAGGGCAAGTAGCATCCATGTTTCGTTATTATCGTCAGATGATGCAAGAACAGATAGAGTTCTGGCAGTTGACAGACGGTATCGACATTCATACAGAAAGTCATTGCGAGCGTGTGCTCCTTCTAGCTTTGAAGTTAGGTGATTTGCGCGAACTCAAGTTGCGCAGTATGATAGCCTTATCGCACGCATCAATCTTTCATGATACCCGTCGCAAGGACAACTATCTCGATCAAGGACATGGCGACCGTGCAGCAGAATACTATCGTGAATTCTGCGATGCCCACAACATCAAATACCTTCCCGAAGTATATGCCACCATCAAGTATCATGATCGCGATGATGCACAGGGTGAGGAATATATTCGAGAGGAAGCTCCCAAGCACTCTTTAGCCAGCGAAGGCGAAAAGAGTGACGATACCGAAGGATGGTTAGAAGTGTATCATTCTTTCAAGGATGCCGATGCACTCGATCGCTATCGATTAGGGCCATGGGGACTAGCTCCTAAGTTTCTGCGCTCAGAGCAATCCCGTTCTTTGATGCCTTTTGCCCAACAGCTAGTCAATGAAACCATCGACGAGGAAACCATGAAGAAAGTCATGGAAGTCACACGACCTTTTGCGGAGAGAATGAAAAGAGGCGAATAGCCATCATTCCTCCTCATCAGGGAGAGCCTTGCGCGAGCGTTTCGGGTTTACCCCCATCTCCTTGAGCTTCTCCACACGCCCCAGCACGTTACCCTTTCCGGTGCACAACTGTCCTTTAGCTTTCTCAAAAGACTTGTTTACTTTTTCTATCTGTTCCCCGATGTTTTCGAAGGTATCCGTAAAGCCAACAACCTTATCATATAGATCGGCAGCCGTCTTCACGATTTTCTCCACATTCTTATTCTGCTTATCCGTCTGCCATAGATTGTAGACCAGTTGTAGAGCCATAAGCAGATTACTTGGAGATATGATGACGATTTTCTTCCTGTAAGCATAGAGGTTCAGTTGCGGATCCTGCTTCATGGCTACGATATAACTATATTCGTTAGGGATGAACATCAGAACGAATCCGATAGTCTGGTCGACGATCGTCTCATAATGCTTGTCAGCCAGTTCGTCCACATGCTTGCGAACACTCTTCACGTGCTCTTTCAGATACTTCTCCTGTAAGATCTCGTCATCTTCAGCGATAGCATTAGAGTAAGCAGTGAGAGAAACCTTAGAGTCGATGACGATACACCCCTTATCATTAGGAATCTTCACGATGATGTCAGGACGATAGTTGTTACCATTTTCATCCTTTACATTCTCCTGTACGAAGTATTCCTCATCTTTGTGCAGACCACTGTTTTCAAGGATTGTCTGTAGCACCATCTCTCCCCAGTCACCCTGCGTTTTACTTTCGCCCTTCAGAGCCTTAGTCAGATTGCTGGCATCATTACCAATCTTTTCCGTTTGTTCCTTGAGAGTCTTTACCGCAATATCCTGAGCCTGTTGGAACAGATCCATTGTCGACTTGAAGGTTTCCTTGATTTGTTCCTTGTTGAGTTCATTCTGTGTCTTGCTGTCATCTACAGATTTCTTGAAATCATTAAACTGCTCTTTGATAGGTTTCAGCAGATCACTGATCTGTGCCTTGTTGTTTTCCTGCAAGTCATTCTGTTTAGAAGCCAACTGGTCCATTGTCATCTTTAGGATACTCTGTTTCAGCGTTTCCAGTTTCTCCGTCCACTGCTTATCGTTTTCCGCTCTTAGAGTAGCTTCGTTTTTCTTTTCTTTTTCCAGATTGTCATTAGCAGCCTTTATCATCTGTTGAGCATATTCCCGTTCCTTTTCCACCTGCTCCTTTTGGGCAGCGATTTGGTTAGCATGTTCCCTGTTTAGAGTTTCGATTTCAGAGGCATGCGAGCTCTTCAGACTCTCGATGATTTGATCGTATGATTTCTTTTGATTCTCCTTCTCCGTATCAGATGATTGCTTTTGCATAGCGAACATCTCTTTTTTCTGCATATTTCCTATGAGGAGTCCGGCGATCAAGCCTGCCAGGACGGCAACGAATGCTATAATGATTTCTGTCATAATAGATATGAATTATAATAATGTGTTCTTTATTATCGAGCAAAGGTAGCAAAAATAAATGTAGTTTCCAAACTTTTAATTATCTTTGCATAGGAAAGAACATAACTAAATCTAATGAATTGATGATGAAGAAAACTTTTTTAACCTTGATGATTTTTGCAAGTATGACAGCTAGTGCGCAAGAAGTGAAGAATGTGGATGGTAGAACGAATTTCAATCAAGAAGCATTGATAACACCGATGCCAGCCATTATGATTGCGACGTATGACCAGGATGAAAATCCCGATGTGATGATGGCGGCATGGGGAGGACAGTGTGGCCCTCGTCATATTTGTTTCAACCTCTCGGCCCATAAGACCACGGAGAATCTGCAACTAAAGAAAGCCTTCACAGTAAGTTTTGCTGACCAGAAACATATTGCCGAGTCAGATTATTTTGGTATGGTCTCTGCCAAAGATGTTCCTGATAAAGTGAAGAAAGCAGGTTTCACGGTGACCAAGAGTCCTAATGTCGATGCTCCTATTATCAATGAATATCCACTTACTCTCGAGTGCAAGGTCATCGAGATGACGAAGACGAGTCTCAATGAAACGAGAGTTGTTGGTGAGGTCATCAATATGAGTGCTGATGATAGCGTGCTTACGAATGGTCGCGTTGACCTTGATAAATTACAACCTGTTGTCTTCGATGCTTCTTCTATGTCTTATCGCGCCATAGGAGACAAAGTCGCCGGAGCATGGAATGAAGGGAATAAGATAGCTTCTCCAAGCAAAAAATAAGGCTCATTCGGAAAAAGGAGTGATGAAAGATAATTTGAGATTAAAAGAAGAAAACCACTGATCATTTTGTATATTTGGATAACCACAAACAAATATATAAAATGAACAGCAGTTTTCTATATCATGCATGAAGGCTTTATACCCTCGAATATATCAAAGAGGAATGGCACTTCTATCTTGAACTTGCGCTCCTCTAAATTCAAGTTAATAATGCAACAACTTTAGGATTGTATGATTTTCACCCTTAGAAAGGGTGCTCATAATTCGTGAATTAAGGATTACAGGCAGAATGTTTTTTGAGCGAAGTGTAATTTATTGACTAATAGATAGTTGTTGCGTTTCCTCTTGTAAGGTTATTAGTATATGCAGGTATATCGTTTTACGCAGTTAACTTCGTAAGCTGATGAAGTTAACTGCGTTTTTTTGCAGAGTTGATATTACTTTTATGAGCGCATCGATAGACTGATGCGGTGACGGCGATGGTCTACTTCAAGTACTTTCACTTTGACGTGCTGATGAAGTTTCACCACCTCAGTAGG
>CACYKX010000212.1 GCA_902775075.1 uncultured Prevotellaceae bacterium
ACAATAGTGGAAAGCGTTGTCCCTGATAAATCTAAGGTGGTTTGGCAGACGAATGTATTTTGCATTGCAGTCAAAAAATGCGCCTGTGTTAATGCAAACTACATACTTGTACTGATTATTCTCATAGATATAATCAGGAATATAAACCGTGTCTCCCTCTTCTGAAGGGAAAAACGTAACTGCTAAACCAATGACACCTGATGATGGATCGTAAAATGGAGAAAAGTTAAAAACACCAGGATCATCAACGATGGTCGCTTTCATGCCCAAAGGTATGCTGAGCAATACCGAGAGCAGCAGAGAATAAATCTGTTTTCTCATAATGGTTAAATCTTTATTGTTTTTTGTATTTATTGTTAATTCTCTCATCCAAACTCTGTGGGGAGAGCACTAACTCAAAGGCATAAAGAAAGCGCAGGCCCCATCCATATTCTCCGACAGGCCTGCGACAGCCTCTACATACTATGGAAGAGTCTGCGCCTAAAGCGCATACTCCATGTATGTAGGTTTGCTCGTTAATCTCGTTCGAGGTCGCAGTTCGTCGGAGAAATTGAGCAATATAATTAGTGCCTTTTGCAAAACACCGCTGCAAAGGTACATATTTTATTCGTAATAAGATGTGTAACAAACAAAAAAGTTTCATTTTACTTATGAAATTGTTCATTGCATATTTTCTTCATTACAAGATATCGCCAAATAATGTTTCAGAGAATACTATAAAAGGCCTCTGGTCAACTTACCGAAAGCCCCAACTCTTGTATTTCATTTCGTCGAAGTGGGTAGTCTCTATTCTATGATCATCTGTTTTCATTTGCAAAGATACATATTTAATTATTAATAATAACGTATGGTATGTTAATTATGATAAAATCTTCAAGAATAACATATTTATCGATATGTTTTGGGGCAAAAATACAAAAATACATGGCATTGCAAAGACAAATCCACTACTCTACAGATCTATCCACTCAGAGGCAAAACAACTGCTAAAACGGACAAATTTGAAAAAAATACGGTGGATAATTATGTATGTTGTTGGACGAATACTGGGTAGTATTTTTAAAATAAGTACTTTTGCCATGCATAATAGTTACTATTTTTAAAAGAGTATGAAAATTAAGCAAAACGTAAAAAATGAAATGGTACAGAATAATGTACATGTATTTGTTATGGATAATTTTGGATATCGTAGGGTATCCATACATGATGTGATTTATCTGGAAGCTTCAAGGAACTATTGTGTTATTCATCTTGTCGACAAAAGCAAAATCACCGTTTCCGTACCCATGTGTGAGGTGCAAGAGTATTTTTCTCCAGATTTGTTCATTCGTATTCAACGTTCCTATATCATCAATCTGGAACACGTATCCAGGTATATTGGTAATTTTGTGCGCATGATAGATGATAGGGATATTACTATTGGCAGGGATTATCAAGAGACAATAAGGAAAAGTTTTATTCTTATTGGATCAAGAAAAAGAGTTGTAGAAAAGAGAAAACAAAGATACGGTGGATGATAATGATTAACGTTGGACACGTAATTGACAGTTCGTCAAATAAGTCTAACTTTGCCAGCAAAACTGAAGTCCGGCTCAGCATTAACAACATTATTTACAATTAAAAAAAAGAAAATTATGCCAATTGATTCAACTCCATCGCAAGTGGCAACCAGTGCGTTGCAAGCGATACCGTTTGGCTCCATTATCGGAGCACCTTTGAAAGCTTGTATTGAAGCGCAGGCTATGGCTGCGCAGACATCATGGCAGTTCATTCAGGAAGTCGGTCTGAACACAGACCCTGAGACTGGAAAGAAAGAAGCAGTGAATGTGACCTTCGAGTTTCTGCAGAATGGTCGCATGGCGCAGTTGAATGTTCCTCTGCTGACGATAGTGCCTATCCCGTATATCGCCATTCATGATATCGACATCAACTTCAAGGCCAATATCTCCGCTTCGTCATCCTCTGTTTCCGAAACCAGTTCTTCATCATCCCTCGAAGCAGGAGCGGACATCTCCGCCAAGGTCGGCTGGGGGCCGTTCAGCGTCCAGGCAAACATGAAGGCAAACTATTCGTCGAAGAAGGACTCTAAGGCCACCCAGAGTTCACAGTACAGTGTGGAGTACACCATGGACGTGGCCGTGAAGGCCGGACAGGATAGTATGCCAGCAGGTCTCGCCAAGGTGCTCGAACTACTTGGCAGTTCTCTTGATGTGAGCGATCCTGAAGGTACGCTTGAAGTCAGTGAGACCAACATTGTCTTGCCTGCTGACGGCAAGTCCGTGAAGCTCATTGCTACCTATAAGAGTCCGAAGGGTCTCTTTGAGCCGACAGCCATCAAGGCGAAGTCTGGTGATGGTGATGTTGCCGGTGTGCAGGATGGAGACAATATGGTATTCGACCTGACTAAGGAGGGCTCTTACACCGTCACTGCAGGCAGCAGAACGCTGAGCGTAAAAGTGTCATCAGCCCAGAAGGAAAAAGGTAATGCTTAGTAACAAGTATCATCTAAAGTAATTGAAACTTATGGCTCAGTTAAGCACTATTATCAGTTCTATCCTTCGGGATATGGTCTTTGCCCAACATCAGGCAAATATGTATTCAATAGCACTGAAAGACATCTATAGCAAATATGGACGACTTGACAGCTTTGCCCTGCCTGCTGTGGCTTTAGGCGAGATGGATCTTTGCATCCAGTATGGCATCACAGACTCTTCAGCCGAAGTAGAGCAGTACGAAATCAATTTCCCTGCCTTGCGCGATATTGAAAAGCGTATCTCCAAGTCTTGCGCCAGATTGCTTCTCGACAGTGCCATCCCCATATTCAATGAAGTCTTACCAGACAGGGCAACAGAAGATACCGCTCCTTTGCAAACTCTGGAGGACGACAAGAAGACAAAACGTGATTTTAGTGCTTTCTTGAGCCGTAAGATTCAAAGGGCTATTCAAAAAGAGTACACTGCCATCATTCAAGATGACGGCTCTATCAATGAAAAGACCTTGGCACGAATTGTCCTAAGTGTTGGAGAGGATTCCCTGCTCAACCATGGAGATATACGGGAGATGCTTGATCAGAATGTCAACGGTGAGTACGACGAGAAAGTAAAGGCGGCTATGAGAACTGCTGTTGAGCAAGGGCTTCCCGCCTTATTGCAGGATGTGAATGTCAAGCGCAAGCGCCTCATGCCTTCTATTGATGTCTGTGTGTCATCGGAGGAACTGGCAAAATTGCCTGAGGACGCTATCCATACTTTACGCTTCAAGGTGTCACCTAACAACATTAATATATACTTGAAAGACGAATAAAATATCTCGCTTATGGAAACGAAATATAACAAGGTAAGCAAACAGATCATGGAGTTGAAGGATCTGATTTCCGGTCCACTGGTTGCTACGATAGATGCGGATAGTATGTCGACACGGAGATATCTTAGTTATCTCTATGAACTGGCATTCGATTCCTATAATCCGGAAACGGGAGAAGTTGGGAACTTGAGAATGTTGGAGTTTACCTACAATGTGCAGGATAACGGAACACAACGACAACAGCGCGTCAGCATCCCGCTGATGACACTAGTGCCACTACCCTTGCTTCAGGTGAAGGAAGCAGATTTCGATTTTGATATTCAGATTATCGATGCGGTCAGTGCCGATAAACATTCAACTTTTTCTCTGAAGGGGAAGAATGATGGGGAAGATCCGATACCAGAAGGCGTCAAACTGAGAGTGTCGATGGCCGCATCAAATATTGAGGGCAATATGGAAAAGAAGGTCAGACAGGGACTTGCCGCTAACATGAAGGTTAAAGTAAAGATGCAGCAAGCAGACATGCCTGGTGGTTTGTCGAATTTGCTGAACCTGACTACCAACAACCTCCAGATTGAAGATATGAAAGAAACTCCAGAAGAGCAAGAAGAAGTAGAAACTGAATAACTGAAGAAAGCAATGATTCCAACTAAACCAAGAATGCAACAGCAACAACATGGTGTGCCTGGCATACAATGCCCAATCTGTAGTCAACTAATCCCTGTTTCAATTCGTCAACTATTATTTACCAGGAGTTTGCATTGTCCTGTATGTGGACTGAGTCTGTTCATTGACAAGAAAAAGTCGGACAAAGCCCTGAAGATTCTGGCAAAAGTGGACGAAGCGCAGCGAAGGGTAGAAAATACAAGTCACTTTAGCAAATAGTTGTAATGGGGGTTTTGCGTTCACTGACTCGATGGCTGAAAAGACTCTTTCGTAAAACAGAAGATGCCACAGTACAAGTTGAAGGGAATGACGGATATAGCGAACTGCTCATCAGCCATTTGGAAACTCTTTCCAAAGGAAAAGTGATGAAGTTGAGGAAAAACGGTAGCAGAAACTCATGGAAAGGCGAGGTAATGTCAATGACGGATGCCTATCTATTTCTAATCAGACTGCCTTCCGTATGCCCTGATAATATTACGCACCACATGGCCAGTGATTGTCTGATATATTATGTCCAAATTAACGAAAATCAGCAGTTGACCATGCGGGAGAGGTATGTAAGGGACAATCGAGTGGTGGACTTAATACTAAACAGTAATCATCAGCCGATAATTGTCAGGCTGTTATTAAAACAGAGTCAAACTTATGAAGAAAATCATCATCATTATCGCACTGGTGTTTCTTCTTGCCATAGCAGGAATATTCATCGCTACCCAAGAACGGACAAACAGACAGTCACAACCAAAAGAACAGGTTGAGACGGAACGATTACGGGACCGACTCCAGACATTTACAAAAGACAAAGAACAATATGATCTCAAGACATGTTACAAGATCGTTGACAATGCGGAAGACGCTGAAATGCAGTTCCTGAATCTGACTGAAGGACTGAGAAAATATAAGCAGCATATTGGAACGGATGTAATATGGACAGCAATAAGTTCCAGTCTGGACACTTTTAAGATGACTATCCATCTTCAGCCAACAAGTGAGGAGTGGCTGGGTGTCATTGATGTAAAGATGAAAAAGGTTCCTGACATCAGGCAGATCAATCTCTATGAAGCTGTTACAAGTAAAGACACTGTCAATTACCAACGAGGTGTGTTAAACGATGTTGAACATAAA
>CACYKX010000213.1 GCA_902775075.1 uncultured Prevotellaceae bacterium
GGCGACACTAATATAGTGATAATCAATGAGATATGCAATAACTCTCAAAGATTTCAACCTTAGCATTTTTCTTTTTTTAGCTACTTGCGAAACTTAAATTTTCTTATTGACGTTGTCGACGATAAGAAAAGGAAGATAAAGGTTACAATGCATCCTGACATCAACCACGACAGGCCCCATGTCCACATCAATGAGCACGGAGCATCTTTCGCGGTGGATACTGGAGAGTTGTTGGCTGGTAATTGTGACAATAATACACGTAGGCTGATTGAAAACTGGATTGCTCGACACAGAGACGACCTGAATCAGTTATGGAATATTATCAAAAGAGGGGGTATCTATAAACCTGCTGTAATTAAAATAAGGCGTGATAAGAGCTATGAAGAGTGTGGCTTTACGGGAAGGGAACCTCGAAATAAAACTATTTTTGACGGAATAGTGATTTGGCATAATGATGAACTATTGAAAGAACATCAGAATAATGGCTCTGTATTAGTAATAGGGGCCGGTGATATGTTTGTGTGTCCCCAAAGTCTATCCTGAGGACTATTTTACGTTTGAGTCCCTAGGCGGTTCTGTGCAAGTAAAAAGAATTTAGGGATAACTCAAGCCTTCCGTGCGGACTCGATACCGGAAGGTTGGATGCCGGGGCTTCTAGAGACTAAGGTTTACCATTTAGGTCGTGCACTCTACGAAAGGATAGAAAAGGTTATTTTTGAGAAGTTCGTTGCTTCATTGCTTCAGCTAAACTGAGCTGTAAGGGGAAAGAAGGATGTGATGAAAATAGCGTAATACTAGTATGGATGAATATCAATTGATAGAACTCAGTAAACGAGGTGGCACTAAGAACATCATTTGCCATTTATTGGCTCCTCGTCAAACAATCAGTCTTAAAGTTGTTGAAGAGACACGAAGCTATGTTGTGGCTATTGATAGGGGTATGCGTTATTGTCTAACTGGGAATCAAAGTATTGTGGACCCTACTTCTGAGTTTGTAATACTTACTGACCATACACCTACCAAGCAGAAGCTTTTAGAAGGAACTGTCAAGCAGAAGAAGTGGTTGCGGCATCCCAAATTATCGGATTATACTCCCGAAGAAGTACTCGCATCCTGGACTAATCAGTTCGTTTTTAAACAAGAGGTTGACGAGGAGAATCCAGGGCTGCGAAAACCTCAGTTGGGCGCGTTACATGCCATATTGGGTCATTTTCTTGCCCCGAATGACGTGGCGACAGTAGTTCTTCCCACAGGAACGGGTAAAACCGAGACGATGCTTTCTGCGTTGGTAGCAGGAAAGTGCAAGAGATTACTTGTAACTGTGCCATCAAGCGCGTTAAGAAATCAGCTTTATGAAAAGTTCAAAAACCTGGGTGTATTGAAAGATCCCAGATTTGGAATAGTCGGTGAGGCTGCTTTATATCCTATTGTGGGCGTTGTCAATACGGCCTTCCAGTCCGTAGAGGAACTAACTGATTTTGTGGAGAAGTGTAATGTGGTGATTACCACGATGCAAATCATAGATTCTGCACCACAAGAGCAACAAGGTATTTATGTGTCTGCATTCACTAATATTTTTGTGGATGAGGCTCATCATATAGTGGCTGCATCATGGAGAAAATTTGCAGATCGTTTTCCCAAAGACCGTTTAGTGCAGTTTACAGCAACGCCTTTCCGTAATGACGGACAAAGACTTGATGGGAAGATAGTTTTTAACTATCCGTTAAAACAGGCTCAAGAAGATGGGTATTACCGAACTATTAATTTTCTTCCTATTAGAGAGTATGATGATGAAAAAGCAGATAGGGCTATAGCAGCTAAGGCGATTGAGAGGTTGAGGGAGGATCTGGCTGCAGGTTATCATCATTTATTGATGGCAAGGTGTGAGAGCAAAAGCCGTGCGGTCGAAGTGCATAGCCTCTATCAGGAGCTGTGTCCAGACTTGAATCCTATAATCCTATATTCTGGTTCTCCCCAATACAAAGAAAACTATGGAATCGTATTGCGTCGTGAAGCCAAAGTGATTGTTTGCGTGAATATGCTCGGAGAGGGATTTGACCTACCTGAGTTAAAGATAGCGGCTTTTCATGACATCAGAAAGAGTCTCCCTGTCACATTGCAATTTGCAGGCCGCTTTACTCGCACAAGCCGTGATGCGAACCTTGGTAACGCATCATTCGTAGCTAACTTGGCAGATATTATGGTTCAGCAGGAACTGGACAATCTATATGAAGAGGATGCTGATTGGAATATTCTGCTAGCTAGTGCGAACGACAATAGGGTAAACAATCAGGAAGAATACAAGCAATTATTGGATGGATTCCGAAAAGGGGTCAGTTCTAAGATTCCGGTTAGCAGTATATATCCCAAACTAAGTGCAGTTGTATATAAAAGTTATACGAACACTTGGCATCCTGATGATTTCCTAAAAGGCATCCGAGGATTTGATGATTTGGATTTCATCTCGTATGACATCAATGACCGAGAAAAACTGGTCGTTGCTGTTTTTGCTAAAGAGCAGAACATAGAGGGTATCCATGTGAAGGATGTAAAGACTTTAGAATGGAGCTACTTGGTGCTATTCTGGGATACTGATAAGAACTTACTGTTTATCAATAGTTCTGATAACGGAAGCGTATATAAGGAAATTGCCAACCATGTTATTGGAGAGAGAGACAGAGAGCCTGTTTTAATAAGAGGTATTGATGTGTTCAGAACTTTCCATAATGTGAAGCGAACAAAACTGAGAAACGTTGGGTTAAAAGTATATCTGGGGAAAGATATTCGTTTCAGAATGCACGCGGGTCGTGATGTTGAGAGAGTGCTTTCGGATGCGGAATTGAGGAATAGCGAGAAAGCATTTGTTGTGGGGGATGGCTTTGAAGATGGTGACAAGACCTCGATAGGTGCTTCTTTTAAAGGCAGAATATGGAGCCTAAATGGTGCTGGTGATATTCTGACTTTTAAGGACTGGTGTTTGGAACAAGGTGAAAAATTGACTAATGAAGCAATTGATGGGAATCAGATATTGAAAGAATCCTTGATACCCAAGACGATTCATCAAATACCAAAGAGAAGTGTTCCTTTCTCCATTGACTGGGATGCATCTATATGGGCAGGGACAAAAAATCACTTTGTATTCAATCTTTCAGGAGTCGAGTCACACTTGTACGACACAGATATAGAATTGAGAGAAGAGAATGCTGTTCAAGGCAATTCAGTTTTTTTTGCGATAACAAATTCTACACAAAGAGTAGAGTTCATACTAGAGCTGTTTGAAAATAGGAAGAATCCTGACAATGTGTATTCTGATTATCGTATTGTAAAAGTAACAGACGGTGTAGCGACTATCAAGTACGGAAGACATGAAGAGAATTTGGAGACATTCCTATATGACAATGCTCCAACCATCTTCTTCGCTGATGGATCCAGTTTGTGTGGCACCGAGTATATTGAGTTGAAAACACCTCCAACACTTTATGATAGAAGCCGTATCATTGGATGGAATTGGCAAGGCGTAGATCTATCCGTGGAGTCACAGGGTGTTGCCCCCAATTTAAGAACAAATTCTATCCAATACCATGTAGTTCAGAGATTGATTAATGGTGATTACGATATTGTTTATGATGATGACAATGCTGGTGAAATTGCGGATGTGGTTACTCTAAAACAAGAGAATAATGCAATTCACGTTGAATTATTTCACTTGAAGTTTGCTCTAAGTGGGAAGGTGACTGGTAGGGTGGGTAATTTTTACGAGGTTTGCGGGCAGGCCCAAAAGTCATCTAATTGGAAATACAAAGAACCGGAGGAGATGTTTGACCACCTGTTACGTAGAGAAACTAAGCGAGATGGGGCGGAAGAGTGCTCACGTATTCAGAAAGGAAACCATGAAACGTTGGTAAAATTGCTTAAGTTAGCAAAAAAGAAGATGCCGGTTATGTTTAGCATTTATATTGTACAACCTGGAGCATCAAAAGCTGCTGTATCGAATGAGATTTTGTCCCTTTTGGGGGTAACAGATAGTTTCTTGAAAGACAGGACGGGTATTGACCTAAAGGTCATCACTAGCGAGTAAGTGAGACGAAGGGTATTCAACCAGTTTGGCTTGAATTGAATATGACCATTAATCTTCATGAATGGACATCTGCTGATACGGGAACGCTGATAGCGCTCTGTAATGCCGTTGACAGGACCTTCCTGTCGGACCGGCTGCCGTATCCCTATACCGAGGCTGATGCTGATTGGTGGCTTGGGATGGTGGCGGAGAATGACGGGAAGGAGGGTATCTGGCGGGCCATTGTGGTAAACGAGCAGATTGTAGGCAGCATTTCCGTGGAGAGAATGGCCGATGATCAGCTTAATGTCGGGGCGATTGGCTATATGATCCTGACTCCATTCTGGTCGCAGGGGATTGGTACGGAGGCAGTAAGACAGATCTGCGGGATTGTATTTCAGGAATTGGCATTTGACAGGATTATCGGCCAGGTGTTCCCTGAGAATGTGGCATCAGTGCGCGTGCTGGAGAAAAATGGCTTCCGGCTGGAAGAAACAATTGTTGAAAAAGTGATTAAAAGCGGAATGGTGCGGGACGTGAAGTTGTATCGGAAAGACAACTTCTTTTAAAGCAGTGCATTCCCTCTTATTGTCAGAGCATCGGCAAAAAGCAACAACTTGTTTCTTGACATTTATTTTCGGACATCGTAACTTTGCTCCATCAACCAAGACGATAAGACAATGGAAGTAAAAGACATCTTACGGAATTTGCGCGAAAAGAACCACCTGACTCAGGAACAGATGGCCGAGCGTATCGGCGTTACCAGGCAGGCTGTAAGCCGTTGGGAGACCGGCATGACGCAGCCCAATCCAGAGTTGCTCAAAGTATTGTCCCGAGAATTCAGAGTATCAATCAATACGCTTTTGGGCTCGCCCCGGACGCTTTACTGTCAGTGCTGCGGAATGCCACTGTCGGATGATGCGATGATCAGTCGTGAAGCGGACGGCAGTCTCAATGAAGAATACTGCAAATGGTGCTATGCCGATGGCCAGTTCGCATACAAAAGCAAGGAGTCTCTGCTGGACTTC
>CACYKX010000214.1 GCA_902775075.1 uncultured Prevotellaceae bacterium
CTGTGATAACATCTCAATGAGTTCATTGCTAAGAACCTCGCCATACTTAACCATTGTTTCGAGGTTCTTCTGCTTCTCGTCTTGTGTGCTACTTTTTTCAGTTGTCGTAGCTTCCAACATAGCAGTCTTTGCCATATCTTTAATATTTTAGTGAATAAAAAAATTACCAGAGACTCGTTTGAAATCTCTGGTGCAAAGATTCTAAATAACTTTCGTGCAATCCTAAGTTATTCAGGTTTTTCTAAAAATATTATAAGATACTAAAAATCAGTACTTTACCAACACTTAAAGCACGATTATGCTATAGGTATAAAAGTTATTCAAGGTTATTCTGGACTTTTTTCTGCTCTCGCTGGGCATAAATCGCCTTCTTAGCACTCGCCAGCGAACTGTTGACGAAGGCAAAGAATTCCTTTTCCTGATACGACAGCGACTTTACGCTGAGTTTTCTTCTCACCGTATCAGGATTCTTGTAGTAGTCCATAAAAGCAAAGGTCATATCTGTCAGTTGCAGTTTCGAGTCGTTGACCACGTGCATCCTCACCACATGACCAATAAAGTGACACACCCGTGTCACCTGCACATTTCTCATCGTGCCACCCAAATACTCTTTCAGCTCGCTCTTGTAATTCAGCTCTAGCTTGTCGATGCCTTCACCAAACACCTCTGCGTCTATATTAAAAATATACGTACCCGCATGTCCGCGCGCACTTGTCTCCATCCGCTGGCCGTTTTTCTCGGCAGCTTTGCGGATGATAGCCTTCACGCGGTCAGTAAACAGGCTGTCAGTTATCTCTGGTGTGCTATCCTGTATCGTTGACTTATCTGAATTGTTTTTCGAGCATGGAGCACTTGCAAACGGCCTTCCGGCCTTTTGCTTAGCGAGATTCTTGCCCGTGGCAGGATTTGTGTTGAAATCATACGAGCGTAAGGATACTCCTAGACTATCGAGCACCTGTAGGGCTTGCTTGTCGCCTGCCTCGTAACATTTCTTGAGATGACTAATGATTCTGCTGACAGATTTGAGATGGCTTACAGCCTCCTGTTCCAGAAGATCATACGTCGATGTCATGAGCCTCCTGTCGTATTGTCTTTTCCTTGCTGTTCACTTGGTCTATCACATCAGCAAACTCGTCGTCGCCCATTGTGTCAAATACGATCTTAAACTGATGGTCGCTGAATGCTGCATAGTATGACATCATGCTGTTTATCAGAATGAGCATCAAGTCCTCCTTTGTGTTGAACTCTGCAAAGAAATATAATTCTGCGCCACCAAGGAAAATAATATCAGATGCCCCATAGTCATGCATGGTGTATTTGAACTTCGCACCATCAGGATTACGCTCGACAACGATTTTTACAAAGAACTTGTCCTGAGGTTCCCGTTTCCCGTCCACCTCTAGCATAGGCCATTCTATTTCTATGTCGTTCAGGTCGAGCACACTTTTCCAAGTAGGAGCATTCACCGTAACGGCATAGTCATCGTCTTCGCCACGTTCTGACAGGCGCATCCTACCGATGCCACTAACAAAGTTATAGAACTTATGCATCGAAATACGCTTGTCATCCTCGCTACAAAGAACACTACAGTCTGTCAGTTCGGCTTTGTTCCATACTGTGCCGCCAGGACGTTCACGATACTTCACTACAGGGTGGCTGTGAGTCTCGAGTTCATATTCACCGTTTTCGTTTGTCTTGGCTTCATAAACTATCATCGTCGCAATATGCAGTCCAAGGCTACCGTTACAGTAGATATACTCATACGGTTTATCCAGTTTCAATATCTCTGTTTCCATATTTAAATTATTGCTATTACCAAAATGTCACGTTTTGTACTGTTATCTCATCTCAGCCCCCCTTATAACGTCTTCAATAATGGTGCGTATTTGTTTATTATTAAGCTGATCGTGGAAGCTGACGTTCAGTTCGGGATTATCCTCACGAAGTTGGTCAAAGAACAACTTGGCACAGCTAATTTTCTTTTCCTCCACACCACGCAGGTTGGCTGGTGTATCAACACCTTTCGTTTCTACAATGATATTCAGTTCCTTTGTTCCATCTGTCTTTTTCACCATATACATGAAGTCAGGACTGTATGAATCATTAGTTACTGTAGGAATGGCGATACTCTTTCTAGGAATCTTACCAAACACAATAACCTCATCTATATCGGATGATATCAGATTCTTCTGCTCCAAATCGCTATCATAAGTATAAGCGTCATAAAGATACCTGTCAGCTACTCGTGCACTATCCAGATGATTGCCGATGTAGCTCTGAACAATATCATCATACAACTTACCATTTTCGTCAGTCAGGCGGGTGCGCTTCACGTCGTAGGCAGTCTGCTTATACTTGAACTGACTCATTGAGTTCTTAATCTTCCAGTTCGTGATATTGTTGATGATGCGAGCCAGCGACTGGTCGTTTATCATTTCCTGCTTGAATAGCGGCTTTGTGCCTATTCCCTCACACATAGCCTTGTGCAAGGTACGGATAGGCACACTGGTAGCACGATTTATACGCTGCAGGAACTCGTTGTAAGGAATACGATTACCACTGGTCTGGTACTGTACGCCTGTATCTTGCACAAAAGCCATGTGTCCATCATCCGTTTTAACGATTTCTCTTTCGCTGGTTATCACACTCTGGGCAAACACACCGTCGCTGAACAGCTTAGGCAATGCCTTTTCCAGTTCCTCCTCCAGCTTAGGGTCGAAGAAGATGATATATCGCTTATTAATCTTCATCCACAAATCTCGAAGACGGTCGAACACCTGCGGACGAATCTTAATCCTATTCGTGTTCTTTTCCTTATCATTGCGGTTGATGACCTTCGATATGGGCAAACCAGTGTTAGCAAATTCTGGATAAAGATTATACAGTTCGCCAAGTTTGTCGCTATTGATGGTACCTTGTATATCTTTAATGATACCCTTTTGAGCAAGTTCGGCCAATAATGCGAATTCATTTATATCACGTTTTTTCGCAACACGTTGAATAAGTTCCATAGGAATCTTATCTGTAATGACAACTTGCGGCAACTGACCATTAATCTCAGCAACAAGTTTAGAGGCAAAGTCTGCTTCATCGAAGTCCACGATATAGTTCAGCAGAAATTCCTCGCTACTGCGATTACCGTATTCATCCACAGGCAAGCGAAGACCACGGCCCACCTCCTGCAGTTTACTAATCTCGCTACCACTAGAGCGTAGCTTACAGATAGTAAACACATTAGGGTTATCCCAGCCTTCCTTAAGCGTCCATTTCGAGAAGATGAAGCGACGCACGTTCCAACTGCCATCCTCATTCTTAAATGATAGCAACAGTTTCTTGTCGTGCAGTATCTCCTTTACCTGCTGCGCTATCTCCTCGTCACTATTCTGATTGTCCTCAGCAAAATAGCCTCCATGGCAGGCATGAGGGTCTTTCAGCGTTGCCTCCAAATAGGCTCTGTATTCATCAGAACAAGGCTTGCTCAGCTCAAATTTTACTCTTTCAATAAGTAAAGACTCAAACTTCTCTGCCAACCAGCCGTTTGTTTCGTCATCACCACGATACGAACGGATACTATCGATAAAAAACAGAGCCAACGTCTTCATGCGCTGAGGGCGCTCAAAGTTCTGGCGCTCTACCTCAAAATGGCGTTGTATGGCCAGTTTCACCATTTCCTCCTGATACGACTGCGCATAGACAGAGGGGCTGAAGTGCTCGCTGGTATGGAACTGCTTGCCATTCGACAGTGTTACAAGTCCTTTCTCAACAGCATCCACGCTCACATTCTGCATTTCTGGTGCCAAGGTAATTGGATCGCCAGCCTGCAGCGTTTCCGTCCTGCTGCCGTATTGCAAAGTTACTTTGCGTTCACGCTCATTAATCTCTTTGATGATGATGCGTTCACGCTGCTGTCCTTCCAGTTCAAAGTGCTCTTTAGCAACGCCCTTTATCAGGTTCTGAGAGAAAGCCTCGCAGGCATTCAAGTCGTAAAGCAGGTTCAGATAATCCTTCGTCACATGCTTATTCTTGCCACGTCCCACCGTTATCTCAGGGAAAGTGGCGCCATAGCGCAATACCAATTGTGGCTTCAGTTCTTTCAGAATCTGTGTATAAGCCGACTGCGTACGAGTAAAGCGGTGAGGTTCATCAATGATGACTACAGGATGTGTAGCCCTCAGCGCATCGAATGGACGATAGAAACCCAACACACCAAAATCGTAGTCATCACGTTTCAGGATCTGGGCATTCGTCAAAAGCGCCATATTCAGCAACAGCACATAGATTTTGTTACGTTGTTGGCATGAACCTTCCACAAAGTCGCGAACCACTCCAGGAAAATATCGCTTTCCTTTCTTTGCCTTGGCTGCTTCCAATACGCCTACTTCCAAATCGCAATGATAGCCGCAGGCATCATAGAAATGGCGCTGCACGTAGAGATCGTTCAAGAACTGCTCTGCGCCAGCCTTGATAGGCAACGTAGGTACACAGATGATGAATTTATTCAGGCGGTAACGCTGGTGCAACTCAAAAATGGTCTTGGTATAGACATATGTCTTACCTGTACCCGTTTCCATCTTGATGTCAAGATTCAGCGGACCATTCTCTTCAGGCTCTTGCAGTTTTGGTGGCATATTCGGCACCAAACGCTGTTTAACATCTATGATGGGGGTGTACAGTTGTGAGCGGTTCGACCACGACAACTCAGGATTGGCATAGAAATCCTTAGGCGACTGCCAGTTTACATCTTTCAAAGCGTCGCCCACTGCCTCTACAGGCAGTTGCTGGTGCGGCAGATTATTTTGCAGTATCAGTTCCATAATCAGTAGCGCACGTCGATAATTATATTCTTATCCTTCACCAGATTGATGGTAGGTTTGTTTTTCTCAAGCATATCCTTGGCGTTGTGGCCAAAACTATAGCCAAACAGCACAATGCAGTCTGGATTAAATGCTGGATCGCTTTGATAACGGTCCACCAATGCCGCCATATCCTCTTCTGT
>CACYKX010000215.1 GCA_902775075.1 uncultured Prevotellaceae bacterium
ACATGCCCTTTTCGAGGGAATGGGAGACCAGATTACGGTAAAATATTCAAAGAGTAATCTGGCACAAGCAATTCTCTTCATAGCCTCTATTTTGCCTCGTAAATACGACAACTCTTCGATTCACAAACACGTAAAATACACTCGCACTTTCGTTGAAGAGCAACTTGACATGTTAGATGGTTTCTTCCAGATAGATGGCCAACCAGTGGAGACTATAACACAGAAGTGGAATGTTAGGATTAATGTTCCAATGAAGAATGGTGAGATAGATAATAGATTCTATTTCAATGGTCTTCTGCAAAATTTTGAGTATCTTGACGAAAATTCAAATGTTAGAAAGAGTAAATTTACTATTAGAAACTATTTAGCGGGCGGTTATTCTGATCTCCATATAAAAAAAGATGCAGACGGAACTTTTAAAGTCTGGGTAACAAATGCCATACAACCTGTGGATGATGGCAAAGAAAAAGGATTTGAAGAACTAAAAGATATTTCCATCTCTAATACTTCCCAATCTCGCCAGATTATCTACTATGGTGCTCCCGGCACTGGTAAATCTCACGCCATTAACACACTTACATCATCCAAGTCCGTCATCCGCACAACTTTCCATCCCGACAGCGATTACTCAACTTTCGTCGGTGCATACAAACCTACAACAGAAGAGCAGGAACGATACAATGATTCCGGTGTACCAGTCATCTACCATGACGGAGTCCATAAGGGTGAGTCTATCAAGGACAAGGTTATTGTGTATGATTTTGTGGAGCAGGCCTTTCTCAAAGCCTATGAAGAAGCATGGAAGAAATTCTTTGCCAATCCGGTTGCTCCTGAAGATGAGTTTCTTGTCATTGAAGAGATAAACAGAGGTAACTGTGCACAGATATTTGGCGACTTGTTCCAATTGCTTGACCGTAATGAATATGGATATTCAGAGTACCCCATCACTGCGGACAATGACATCAGCAAGCACTTGAAGGATGTATTCGCAAAGGCAAAACTTCATTTGGACGATCACGATGTCATTAACAACATGTATAATCCTGGCGACGGTGATGTAGCGCAGAAAGTCTTGAATGGTGACATTCTTCTGCTGCCCAAGAACCTCTATATCTGGGCAACGATGAATACCAGTGACCAAAGTCTGTTCCCGATAGACTCGGCTTTCAAGCGCCGTTGGGACTGGAAGTATCAGCCCATTACAAAGGGCATGGATGCTGATGGTCATGACTTGAACTGGAGGTTGGAGATTGATGACGAACATCAATATGACTGGTGGTCGGTGATCTGCAACATCAATTCAAAGATTATAGGCAAGCTCACCAAGTCGGAGGACAAGAAGCTCGGATATTTCTTCTGCAAGGCGAACAGCGAGGGTGTTATAGACAAAGACATCTTCGTTGAAAAGGTGTTGTTCTATCTTTGGAACGAGATTTTGAAAGACTATGAGCCGAGTCAGGACTTTCTGAAAGACGAGAGCCTGAAGGGAGAAAACGACGGTTACCTCAGCTACGACCTCTTCTATGACACGACGAGTGGGAAAGCCAAGATTATCGGCGACAGAGTGAACCACCTGCTTGCCAATCTTAAGATCGAGCCATGGGGCGACAGGAGTGAGGGGGCTGGCCATAAGGATCAAAACGAAGAACAGACTGACAACGCACAGGAGAAAATTTCAGAGTAAGGCCGATGAAGCTCATCATAGAGGAACATCCATACGAGAAGAAATACGTACATGACATTCTGAGCGAGATAGACGCTTTAGGTAATGCCGACGGCTACGTGAGCATCAACTACGTAGGCTATTTCTATAGCCACGCAGCCAGGGATTGTGTGTTCATTCTTCCCAAGGTGCTACTCGAAGACAAGGACAATCTGGAACTCGTCTTCGGAAAGTACAAGCCGGAGGAAATCATCGACCTGGAGAAAGAAGGCAATCCCATGACCGATGAGGAAAAGAGTTTCATTTATGAGTTTGCCGTATGGATATACAGGGCCATCACTGTGTACCACAATGACAAGAACACCGATTCCTCCATTGTCTATCACCAGACGATTTTGGAGGTTAACAAGGGACAGCGCCATCTGAGCAACACCTTTCTCGACATTATATTGTCGCTTATCGACTTCAACCGGGAAAACCAGAATTTCTTCTTCTACATTCTGAGGAACATACATTCCGGACTGAACAAAATCAACTGGACGCGTACCATCGCCCACTCAACGGCAATCGTCCAGAAGAATGTACCCATCTACATCAACCCCGTCAACAAGAAGCGACAAATCAACTTCGACGAGGAGCTGCTCATCATCTTCTTCTCCATACTGAACTACATCAATGGGCATTACGGATTTGACACACCAATCAATTGCAACTTCCCACTCATAACAGGCGAAAAGTTCAAGGCATATCTTAGCGGACTCGGAATCATACGACTAAGACAGATTAAGTACAAATACTTCTCGGATAAGTCATTGTATCTTTGGGAACTTTGCTTTGCGTTTTTTGACAGGGCAAAGAAAGTCGTCGTGGAAACCGGCCAGAAAGACTATCTTCTGGTCAAGAACTTCAATATTGTCTTTGAGGCCATGATTGATGAATTGGTCGGTGACCCGAGAGACACTATGCCAAGCGGCTTGAAGGACCAGGACGACGGCAAACGTATCGACCACCTCTATTCGTACAGGGGTCTGATGAACTATGACGAGGACAAGCCTGTCTATTATATCGGTGACTCGAAATATTATAAGCGCAACAACCCTGTCGGCAAGAATTCGGTGTACAAGCAGTTTACCTACGCCCGCAATGTCATACAGTGGAACCTGAACTTGTTTATGAGTGATGTTGATGATGAAGAGATTATTAACGACAAGAAAAACTTTGGTCATGTAGCCAAGCTGCGCGATGACGAGACGGAGGGATACAACATCATCCCCAACTTCTTCATCAGTGCAACGATGGATAAGGACTTGAACTATTCAAGAGACGGTATAGACAGAACGGAGAAAAGGCGGGACAGATTTACGTCGAGCCAGTTCCAAAACAGACTCTTCGACCGCGACACCTTGTTGGTATGCCATTATGACGTTAACTTTCTTTATGTCCTCGCCCTATACGCAAAAGATGACTCTTCTGAGAAAAGGTCATGGAAAGAAAAAGTGCGCAAGCTGTTCCGAGAGGAGATTCAGAACGTATTGAAGGAAAAATATACCTTCTATGCTATGGAGGCTCATCCACACATTGACGGACACAAGTATTTGTCCGAGCATTTCCAGGATCTTCTTGGAAAGGTCTACAAGCCATTCGATACGCACAACACTATCTTGTCATTGGCACTTGAATCAGACGAGAAGTTCAAACAGGAAAACACGAAGCTTGTCAGTAAGCTGAAGGAATACTTCTATATTGAGGAATGTCCATTAGGAAGTGACCCTGTCGCGGCAATAGAGGTTGCCAAGACAAACAACCCTGTTTCAACGATTATGACAGCCGATGCCGACCAAGAGAATATCCTAATCATTAGGACGAAGGATAATAAGGAGACGCGAAGATTTACGGTTGGATTTGTCAGTGGGAATTATGAGTTGCTGAATCCGCCCACTCTCGACCTGTTCAAGATAAAATATGTAATGCCCATCTTTAACGAAGGCATCAGAGATTATTACGAAGTCGGTGCCAGCAGCTTTGAAATAAAGGACAGCCAGCCGGCAATCGTATTCCACTTCATCGCAAAGCATAGTATCGGTAATTTTCATCCGTTATCCAACAACAGACTGAAAGAATACTCTGTCATGTCGCTGAGTGAAATATTGGACAGTGTATAGAAAAATTGATCATGATTGCCAAATAAAGCTTATAGAACATGAAAAGACTTACATTGTTCATTTTCGTAGCTTGCATCATCATCTTATTGTCAGGCTGCAAGGAGAATTACTCCAACGGCGAGAAGGTAGGTAACCTTATTGAGTTTACAAAGAAAGGTGTTATCTGGGACAGTTGGGAGGGACGGTTGAACCTCACTCAGACTGGTATGAACACAAGCGGCGAGCCTTTCAGCTTTTCCTTTGACAATGACCGGAATGATCAGGACTCCTTGATTAAGCTGATGCAGAAGGCACAGGTAGAAGGTTGGAAAATCAAGATACGCTACCATGAGGTATGGGGCTTCAAAAATGTTTTGAGCAACCGTGGCGAGACGGACTATTTTGTTGACGGCGTAATTGTATTGGATAAAGACTTCGCCAATGTCTCCAAACGTTTTGCAGGTGCTGATCGCGGCCACGTTATCGATACGGTGTATGTCGTGATAGACAAGAATGAATTAAAGAAACATATAAGGAATAAATAATGGCAGACAGGCGTGCACTGATGCCGCATGTCAATAAGGAGCAAATGAACAACTATAGAATACGATGGACAGACGGCAATGACCGGGAGTTTGAGGAGTTCCACGCTATAACTGAGAACTTCTACAACCAGCTTGTCGGTGGTCCCCAGAACAGGCAGTCGTTTGTTCCGGGCAATCAGTCGAAGGACGTGAAATATGCGATGATAGTCTATTCCAAGGATGATGTCCCTGTGGCATGCTCCGGTTTGAAGGAACATGGTAACGGTGATGTAGAGATAAAGCGGGTGTGGGTGCAGCCACCCTTCCGTGGTCATCACCTTGCGACATTCATGATGCGCAAGCTTGAAACTTTCGCTCGTGAGCACGGATATAAGCGGACGGTGCTTATGACACGTGAAAGGATGGACTATGCAATCAAGTTGTATGAAGGTCTGGGATATAAACGCATTGAGAACTATCCGCCATACCAGCACATGGATGACGCAGTTTGTTATGCTAAAGATTTACCTGCAATCTCTCTGACCGTTTAGTAAGGTCAATGATCCACTTCTCCCCCCTGATAAAAACAATAGATTTTTTATTCTATTGGTATAAGTCTCAGTTTTTTTATGTAAGTTTGCAGAAATAAAGCC
>CACYKX010000216.1:0-4949 GCA_902775075.1 uncultured Prevotellaceae bacterium
GAAAGACAACACAACGATTACCGACAACACCATTTCATCCTTATATGTGGATAAATACGGTAAGTTGTGGATAGGCAGTTCCAAGGGATTCATGCGATATGACTATCACAAGAATCACTTCATCCGTTATTCCTTCCCGGAAGGACGCCATCCTCGAGTCTTTACCATTCGTGAAGACCACAAAGGCAACCTACTCATCGGAACCGCAGGCTACGGACTCTATGCCATCCCAAGAGGACAAGACAAGATCGTCTTCCAGAAAGAATTCGGTCGACGCCAGTCCAACGACTATTTCAATCAGATTTTCGAAGACAATCACGGATATCTCTGGCAGAGTAGTCACCTGTCAACCTTTACGAGATACGACATTCGCGGAGAACACCCAAAGAGCAAGACCTTTACGTCACCCTATGGGGCACCCGTAGCCTTCTTCCAGTCACAGTCCAACCAGTTGCTCATCGTCTGTATGTTCGGCATCATTACCTACGAGTACCTTTCGGGATGCCTTCGGGATGCCGGTTACGACTATGGGCCATACAGCAAGGACATCACCATCAACAGCGCTACCATAGACTACAAGAAGAATCTCTACATCGCGACATCCGAGTATGGTGTACTCGTTGCCAAGAAAGAAGAGAGACATTTCTCACCTATCAATATCAGCGACAACAACCTTGACATCTCCTCCGCCTATGTCAAGGATATCATGGAAGACAAAGACCATAACATCTGGATAGGATGTTACAAGAAAGGGCTATATCTTGTCAACAATGATCAGGAAGTCTTCCATCAATGCAGTTTTGCCTCCCAGAATTACCGTGTAGGCACGTGCATCTCTTCTATCACCCCCGGTGACAAAAATACCACATGGTGTACCGTACAGAACAGTGGTGTCTTCCAGTTCAACCAAGAAGGAAAGATCATCAGTCATCCGTCATCACCGGCAGGTACCAGCCTCATCTACAGAGACAAGAACGGACAATATTGGTTAGGAACCAGTAATGCCCTATACAGCTACAACCCCTATACAGGTTCTGCCACCCAGTGTCTGAAGTTCGAAAGTGCCGGCGTCTATTGCATGACCGACAATGGCGATGGAAAACTATACATTTCCGTCTATAGCAAGGGACTGTATATCTACGACACCAAGAACGACAAAGTCAAGATACTGAACATGAGTATGCGAAGTAGATATGGCGCACTCTGCAACGACTGGATCCGTCATCTTGCCTTCGACCATCAAGGTATGCTGTGGATAGCCACATCCAGTGGCATCTGTTGCATGGACCCTACCAATTTCCACTTCAACCGACATGGTTGGACCCGCATCCTCAACACAATACAATCAAACTATCTCTGCGAAGATGAAGAAGGCAATATGATCATCGGAACCGACAACGGTCTCTACAGATATATGCCACGCACAAAACGAGTAGCGAACTTCCCGGAAGCAGACGGTCTGAAGGGAAAACAGATTTGCGGAATCGTCAAGGATGCGCAGAACGATCTATGGATCAGCACCACGATGGGTATCTGGCAATATCAGAAGAAGAACCATAAGTTCATCAGTTACACCAAGGGAAACGGTCTCACCTCCCATGAATATGTCAACGGAGCCGTACTGCATGGCAACAATGACCTGATAGGTTTCGGAAATTCCGATGGAATCGCCTTTTTCTACCCTTCTGCCGTTAATAAGAACAATATCAAACTCGGTAAAGCATACCTTACCAACTTCTTCGTTGACGGAGAGAATCTGGATACCGACCATACCAAATTCAACGTATCCTATAATCAGAACACCTTTACCTTGGAGTTCTCCTTACTCAATTACAAAAACACCCAGGACATCAGTTTCCAATATCGCATCAACGATGGTGAATGGATAACCACAGCCGAGGGTGTCAATGCCATACCTTTCGTCAACCTACAGCCCGGTACCTATTATATAGATGTACGAGCCATCAGCAACGGAGTACCATCCAACCAAATCACCAAACTGGAGATCACGGTAAACAGTCCATGGTATTCTTCAGCATGGGCCTGCATGGTCTATCTGATATTATTAGGAGTTATCCTTTACTATTCTGCCCGAGCTTATGACCGACGCAAGAAGGCAGACTTGGACGAACAGAAAATGCGCTTTCTCATCGATGCCACCCATGACATCCGTTCACCGCTGACCCTTATCATGGCACCGCTCAAGAAACTCAAAGAGCGCATCACCGACAAAGAAAGTCGTTCCGAGCTCACCATCATCGAGAAGAATGCGCAACGCCTGCTCCTCCTTGTCAACCAGATTCTCGACGAAAGAAAGATTGACAAAGACCAAATGCATCTGCATTGTCAGGAGACCGACTTGGTGAAGTTCACGGCAAACATCGTCAAACTATATGCCTACAATACGAAGGAACGGAATATCACGCTCACTTTCCGACACGATAAGAAAGAGTTACCGGTATGGATAGACCGCATCAACTTCGATAAAGTCATCAGCAACCTACTCTCCAATGCCCTGAAATACACCTTCGACAATGGAGACATCCAAGTCATCCTCAGCAAACAGGGCAACAAGGCACGCCTCATCTTTCAAGACAGTGGCATAGGTTTCAAAGAAGAGAAGACCGACCGCCTCTTCGAGAGATTCTATCAAGGCAACAACACCCACGGCTTGCACATCATAGGCACAGGCATCGGTCTGAACCTCTGTCAGGCCCTTGTCGAGATGCACCACGGAACCATCTCCGCACGCAATCGACAAGATGGGCAGCGAGGAGCCATCTTCGAAGTAAACATTCCTCTAGGCAATGCCCATCTGACGCCACAAGAGATAAAAGAGAGCGATGAAATCGAAGAAAATGAAGCAAACTTCGCAAAGACAAAGCGCAAGAAACAAGGAAGCAAGAACTACCATATCCTCATTGTCGACGACGATCCCGAGATCTCCCGCTACATCGAAAGCGAGTTAGGCGAATGGTACAAGTTCGAAATCGCCTACAACGGTAAGGAAGGACTACAGAAGCTCCTTTCGGGAAGTTACGACCTCGTCATCAGCGACATCATGATGCCCGAAATGGACGGAATCACTTTCCTCAAGAGTATCAAGTCAAACTCCAACATCAGCGACATCCCCGTAGTCCTTCTCACCTCAAAGAGCGAAGTAGACTACCGTCTGCAAGGTTTGAAGAAAGGAGCCGACGCATTCCTAGCCAAACCATTCGACATGGAAGAACTACACATCCTCATCGACAATATCGTCAGCAACATCCGACGACTCAAAGGCAAGTTCTCCGGGGCACAAAAACAAGAATCCAAGCTCACCAAGGTTCAAGTCACCGGCAACAACGAAGCCCTCATGGACCGAATTATGAAATGCATCAACGAGAACATAGGCAGTTCAGAGTTCAATGTAGAGAAACTGGCCGAAGAAGTAGGCGTGAGTCGTGCCCAACTTCATCGCAAGATGAAGGAGATCACCGGTATCTCCACAGGAGAATTCATCCGAAACATCCGTTTGGAACAAGCAGCGCGCCTCATCGATGAAGGCACCATAAACATCACACAGGTAGCCTATGCCGTAGGATTCAGCAACCAGACCCATTTCTCGACACTTTTCAAGCGCCATTACGGCATAAGTCCATCAGAATACAGTCATCGTACATCAGAGAAAAAACAAAAAGAAATATGAAGAAATCATTTATCCTATTCCTACTAACAATTATCAGTTTTACCGCAAAAGCCGACAACGGCCACAACCTATGGCTCACAGGCGTTGCCAAAGACACGAAATCATTATTTCAGGACATCAAGGTAACCCTAAATGGCAAGAAGCAACTCGGCGACGGATATGAAGTAATCATCCGCCATCAACCCGGCACCAAGACATGGACCCGCCGGATTGTTGCCAGCAGTCGTCAGGGAGCCATCTACGGAGCCTTTGCACTAAAGCGCATCGAGAAGACCCGTCTCACGGAGAACGGTCAGCTCACCCAGGCGCCGGTAGCCATCGACATCACCGAGCGCCCAGCCTATGCCCTGCGCATCATCAACCATTGGGACAACCTCGATGGAAGCATCGAACGCGGATATGCCGGCAAGAGCATCTTTTGGAATTCACCCGTCAGCCGTAAGACATGGGCAGAGAGAATCAACGAATATGCACGTGCCGAAGCCTCCATCGGTATCAACGGCAGTGTATTGAATAATGTCAATGCATCCCCAAAGATGCTGTCACGCACCTATCTCGACTCCGTCAAGGTGATTGCAGACATCTTGCGTCCGTGGGGCGTCAAAGTATATCTATCCGTCAATTTCGGAACCCCTAAGGCCTTAGGTTATACCGAAACCGCCGATCCTTTAGATAAGAGTGTCATCAAATGGTGGAACAACAAAGTCAAGGAAATCTACAAACTCATCCCCGACTTCGGTGGATTCCTGGTAAAAGCCAACTCAGAAGGTCAACCAGGTCCATTCGACTATGGTCGTACCCATGCCGACGGAGCCAACATGCTGGCCGATGCTTTGAAGCCATACGGTGGCATCGTGATGTGGCGCAGTTTCGTATATGGTTCCAAGCATAAAGGTGAAGACCGCGTGATGCAAGCCGTATCAGAGTTCAAAGACCTCGACGGACAGTTCCGCGACAACGTTCTTTTGCAGAGCAAGAACGGTCCACTCGACTTCCAGCCACGTGAACCATACGCACCGATCTTCGACAACATGAAGAAGACCGATCAAATGGCGGAATTTCAGATTACACAAGAATACACCGGTCAAAGTCAGCACCTTGTATATCTTGGTACCATGTGGAAGGAATTCTTCTCTTTCGTTGCCCCGAACAAGTTGAAAGGTATTGCCGGAGTCAGCAATGTAGGTGATGATACCAACTGGTGCGGTCATCCTTTCTCACAAGCCAACTGGTATGCCTTCGGTCGACTGGCATGGAATCC
>CACYKX010000216.1:5017-9597 GCA_902775075.1 uncultured Prevotellaceae bacterium
TCAGCAGTAGCAGCCATCAACAAGATGATGATGACCAGTCGCGAAACCTGCGTAGATTACATGATGCCCCTCGGTTTGCACCACATCTTCAAGTTCGACCACCATTATGGTCCAGAGCCGGATGGCTTCATCGCTGAATATCCTTTGGAATGGTGCCCGGTATATTATCATAAAGCCGATTCCATCGGTGTAGGTTTCGACAGAACCATCGCGACAGGCAGCGGTGCCACAGCACAATATCGGGAACCATACCGCAGTCTGTACGAGGACATCAACACCTGTCCGGAAGAATACCTACTATGGTTTCATCATGTGGCATGGACCTACAAGATGAAGAACGGCAAGACCTTATGGCAGAACCTATGCGAGCATTATAACCACGGATTGTCAGAAGTAGAACGTTATCAGAGGATATGGGGCGACCTGAAACCCTATATCGATGCCGAGCAATGGGAGCACACCAACCACCTACTTGACGTTCAAGAAGCGAACGCAAAAGAATGGCGCACGATATGTCTCAACTATTTCCGGACATTCGCACACCAACCTATTGAAGAATAAAGACCAATCATTATACAATTATATCCGGTTAGCACATTTTGCCAACCGGATATAAAACCTTAGCACACCTTATTTTAATATTTCCGCAGCATATTCCCCCATAAGGCGATACCCCTCAGGATTAGGATGCAACCAATCACTCTGCAGATGTTTCTTCATCCTTTGAGGTTCCGCAGGGTCACGCAGCAACTCATCAAAGTCAAGGATACCATCCACTCTATCCCTTTGATTTCTTATCCACTCATTTACCGTCTGTCTAGCTGCCTCATGGAACGGACTATAATATCCGGCACCCTTAAAAGGAGATATCGTACCGAGATATACCTTCTTTTTGGCAGCCTTGGCACGAGCTATCATCGACTCATATCCCTCGATGAGCAGACGAGCCACCGTCTCGCTGCTTCCCCCGGCAGCACCACCGATATCATTAACGCCCTCGAAGATAACCACCTTCTCCACGCCCTCTTGTTTTAGGATATCCCGATTGAATCGGTCAATGGCACGAGTACCGAATCCACCATTCAGCGTCACCCTATTATTGCCGATGCCGAGGTTCAGCACCCCAACATGATTAATTTTATACCTATGCTGCAGCGTTTCCGACATCACATCCGGCCATCTATTCTGCGCATTATCCGTAGAATTCTTTCCATCCGTTATCGAGTTGCCAATGATAGCGATAGCATAAGCTGTAGGATGATACACCTCGATAGCATCGATATTAAACCAATGATTTTCACGGAACGCCGAAGCGAAATTAGAATGAACATTCGTCACACCCCGCATAATATACGAAGTAGTACGAGACCCCATGTGTACCGTAGGATTCTTAGGAGCCGAAGTATAATTGATTGTTATCGCCACCCGTTCCAGCGGTTTCAAGTCAAATCGCAGCGCATCACTCACGATCATCTTTCCCGCAGGAATCACCGTATTATACTTCTTATGAAACAGTAAATACTTTGCCCCCTTGGTAAAGACAGCGAACGAATCCCTTGCATGAGCGATATATACCGACCTGATGACAACAGGTTCATTAGACAACTCGTTAGAGAGTTTCAATCGTATCAGTCCACCACCTATCGACACCTTAACGATCTGTCGTACCGATCGATTCGACATATTATTGTTATACGGCATAAACGACTTTACTGGAATCTGCTGTGCCGTAGCCCAGGTTCCTACCCAATGGTTGCCCGTCAACGCCCTCATCTGCGCACCGGCAGACAAAGAGACGAGCAGCATCAACAAAGAAAAAAATCTTTTCATCTTTCTACCTTATTACTTTCAAGATACAAAGATACAAAAAAACAAATTCAAAGCATCGGGCAAAAGATAAATTATAAATAGAAAGCACACTTCACAAGAGCCTCTCTCGGTCGAATCAGACTATAAGAATATAGAAAATATCTGTCAGAAAGTACAGACCTATCATATTCTTTGGTACCAAAGATATTATTAAGGATCATACTTATTTCATATTTCTTCGAAGAAAAGCTCACTGAGAGATTACTGAAATAAGAAGTCTTAAGACTTTTATCATTACTGTGATAAAGTTCATTCAACCAAGAGAATTTCCATTTGCCCGGCATAACGAAAAGGGTCAAAGAATGTTTAAAGTCACTTATCGCATCCATAGAAAATTGAGGAAGTGCCTTGTTGATCATCTTTGAATTCTTGAATGTAGACTTTTCCTCAACAGAGAAAGAAGCAAAAGGCATATATGCCACTTTAAAATAAGCAGAATAACTTCTAAGATCACATGGACAGATAGTACCGGAGACTAGTGATTCATAAGTAGATTTCTGGTAATCACCACCTAAACTACATGTCATCTTACCCAAAGAGAAAGCTTTGCTTAACTCTGAAGATAATAACAACTGATTGTTATGTGAAACCAACCCAGTAGAACCCATCGTATAAATCCCATCTTTATATTCATATTCATACACAGGTACACCATTCATTCTAAGATATTGTCCGGAGGCATTGCAGAATAATCCATTTATAGGATTTGAATATTCTATTTTACCCGAGAATGCATCAGACTTGGTTCTTCCATAAGTTCCGGTTCCCTTATTACGTCTATAATAATCCACATAGTATATTAGAGGTATTGCCGTCCGAAAGTCATACGGATTATATTGCCGATTACAATTCACCGTAAAGTCCCATAAAGCGCCCAACTTATATCCCAAGAAAAGATAAGGTTTCAGATATAAATGATAACTATCACTTGTCGATATTCTATAATTCATCAAACAAACCGGTATCGCAAGAACTGTACGAAGTCCATATCTCTCAAAGCTCAGCCTTGGAGTCAAATTAAATTCAATGTTCCTATACTCTTCTTCATGCTTATCAGACAATATCGTCTGCACTTTCTGCTGATTATAATTCATCTGAGCATCATAAGAAACATACATCTTCATGATCCTATGACGGAAGCCAGTCAACATCTTCGCGGTTATAGATCCTAGAGTCAAGCGCTGAAAAGGAGACACGGAATCTATTATGGCCAACAAACTTGGACTATTCTGATACCTTAAGAAAGCATTAAAGTTAAAACTTCTTTCCTTTCCGATTTTTAATATCAATTTCAATTCATCTTCTACCATCCTATTAGTAGGCTTCACCGACTCTCGTATTGATTTACCCTGGAACAGAGTAGAAGAGAAAGAATTATTCCATCCGAAGGAAGACCTTAACACATTATTAATATATGTACTATCAGCATTCTTTTCATATTGCAACTCAGTCTTGAATTCTCTTCGATACATTCTAGCATCAAAGCTCTCATCAACCACGGGCATACCGAGAATATTTGTATAAGTAGTGCTTTGCCTGCTGAATCCAATGGTCTTATCATAGAGGAAAGAGGTTTGTAGCCTAAGTTTTGCCTCTGTCCCCAGTTTTATGAGACCGTTCGATGCCAATATTCGCGTATCATTGCAATTGTATCGTTCTTGCTTCAACTCCGGTACGTTCAAATGTATATTTCCAATCCAGCCGAAATTATAATCGTTCAGTCCTGCCCCAGACGTAAGGTCTCTAATCTCGTGTTGAATATCCTTACCCGTATTATTCCATTTATACATCGAGATATTTTGTGCCCTACTACTAAAGAGCAAAGACACCGCTCTACCATCCCGAAGAAGATTTTCCCCGATACCTTTTTGCAATTGCCCTCCGGCACCCATTTCCAAGGAACCCGTCCATATATTTTTAGCATCATCGTTGAGAACCAAATTCAGAGCAGCTTGATCAGAGAATTGCACCCCTTTCAGGGCTTTCACCGGCTGATGGTTACGTAACACTTCTACATTCTTCACCTTCGAAGCTGAGATGTTCTCCGATGCCATAGAATACTTTCCGCCCATCAAGTCCATACCTTCTACATAAAACTTATTGATAGGTTTTCCCTGATATTTAATCATACCATTCTCAGCGACCTCTATTCCCGGCATCTTAGCAAGGACATCAGCGATACTTCGATCTTGTTTCTGTCGGAATCCGGATACTGAATAAATCAGGGTATCACTACGCTGCATCAATCGTTTACTCTTCACAACGACTTCACGTAACGTTGTTCTTTCAGGATGTAAGGAAATAACCATTCCATTCTTAAACGAACCGATTGGTAATAATCTCTTTTTATACCCCAAAATTGTTACAGATACAGATTTTACTTTCTTATCATCTTGAAGTGACAGATTAAAATATCCATTTTTATCTGTTAGACAGTATGACAAGGGACTATTATTTTCGTCAAGCGCAACGACAGAAGCGAAATCCAACCGCTTGGAGTCATCTGCATCTTTCACATATCCATAAAGATCCTGGGCTTCAACACAGATTGATACAAATATAAATGTTATAAATATAATTAGTTTCTTCATCTATCTACATAACTCTATTAAGCATGCTTGTCTACTTTTAGCTTTGAATCCATAGATTATATTAGTAACTCCTACAGCTTTATCATAAGCATCCGGATTTTTGTATTTCAGTTTTACAAG
>CACYKX010000217.1 GCA_902775075.1 uncultured Prevotellaceae bacterium
CTTGACCGTGATACTTCAGGACTGATGATCTATGCGAAGGATAAGCGTACGGCCTTGTCACTTGAGGAAGACTGGCACCATACGGTTTATGACCGTAGATATGTGGCACTGGTTTCCGGTGAGATGGAAGAGGATGATGGTACAATAGAAAACTGGTTAAAAGATAATAGAAACTATGTTACCTATTCATCACCTGTAGATAATGGAGGTAAATATGCCATTACCCATTTCCATGTGCTCGGTCGAACCACACGTCACAGTTTGGTAGAATATAAATTAGAGACGGGACGTAAGAATCAGATACGTGTTCATTCTGCCGATATGGGTCATCCCGTATGTGGTGATGTCAAATATGGCAATGGTGACGACCCTTGTCATCGCTTATGTCTGCATGCATATGTTCTATGTTTTGTTCATCCGGTAACCCATGAGCAAATGGAATTTGAAACACCTATTCCGACATCCTTTAGAAAGATAATGAAAGATGGAAAATAATTTCATATATTATATATTTGCTCTTGTCGTATTGGTAGTGGGCATCTTATTAGTGAAGAAGGTTACGACATGCCTGATCAAGACAATTATAGGTGTTGTCGTAATTTCGATTCTCATATTCCTCTATTGCATATTGTTCTAGATGAAAAGCGTAATTGCTATTGATAGTTTCAAGGGGTGCTTGAGTAGTGACGAAGCCAACGATATCGTTGCTTTGGCCATGGAGACTAAGGGCTGGGATACCAAGAAGGTTATGGTAAGTGATGGAGGTGAAGGTATGCTTGATGCCTTTGCCAATGCCATCGATGCCCAGAAGGTGAAGATACATACCAAAGATGCCTTAATGCGGTCGGTAGAAGCCTGTTATGGTGTGAAAGATGACATCGCCATCATTGAGGTGGCACAAGCCATCGGCCTGCCGATGATACCAGTAAATCAACGTAATCCCTTGCGTGCTACGAGTTATGGAGCCGGATTGCTGATAGCAGACGCCATCCGCCGTGGATGTCGTCATCTAATTATTGGTATTGGGGGGACTGCCACGAGCGATTGCGGCATAGGTATGCTGAAGGCTATCATTGATAAATTCTCATTTGGTCGACCGGATAAACGATTCGATGACATAGCCTCGATATTTCAAGAACACGCTATAGATATCACGATCGCGAGTGATGTGGAGAATCCGTTACTCGGTGAAAAAGGAGCTGCTCGTGTGTTTGCACCTCAGAAAGGAGCCACTCCACATATGGTAGAACTGCTTGAACGCAGAGCCAAGACTTTCGCAGATATGTCGGCTAAACATATGAGCAGAGATTGCTCAAGTCGTCCTGGAGCAGGAGCGGCTGGTGGTATCGGTTATGCTTTGATGCAATATATGAATGCCAAGATGATGAGTGGCGCTGAATTGTTGATGCAACTCGTGCATATCGATGAAGAAATAAAAGATGCAGATGTCGTAATCACGGGCGAGGGTAGCGCAGATAGTCAGACTTTGATGGGTAAATTGCCCGCTGTAGTTCTACAGCATGCCAGTAAAGCAGGCGTAAAGTGCTGGTTGCTTGCCGGGAGAATACAAGATGATACCCTCTTGTATCATGCAGGATATGATAGAGTTGTCAATATCAATGATATTGGAGAAGAAAAAGAAAATCCTCTTGACTCAGAAGTAGCCAAGAGGAATCTATATCATACAGTCTCTAATCTGATATAGTCAGCAGATTAGAGACTTTTTATTAGTAGTTTTATTCTTTCATGAGAAACGCCTTGAATTGTGCAAAGTCGTTTGGCATGGCGACACTCTGTTTGGTGCCTTTCATGAATGCAGCCAATCGTTCCGGAATTTCCACATCGCCACAGATAATATCATCTACTTTCTCCTTAAACTTGGCCGGATGAGCGGTCTCTAAGAATATTCCGGTCTCACCAGACTTTAATCCTTCCTTCAAGGCACGATAGCCACAAGTACCATGAGGGTCTAGAATATATCCAGTAGAAGTATAACATTGTTTCATTGTTTCGCGGATTTGCTCATCTGTATAGGTGGCACCGGAGATGAGAGCCGTAATCTTGTTGTGATCGCCATCAAAGAGATCATAGATGCGCGCAAAGTTGGAAGGATCACCCACATCCATGGCATTAGCTAATGTCTGTCGCGAAGGTTTTGGCTCATATTTACCAGTCTGTAGATATTTAAAGAAAATATCATTAGCATTGTTGGCTGCAATAAAACGATGGATAGGAAGTCCTGTGAAGTAACCAAATATACCGGCACAGATATTACCAAAGTTGCCAGAAGGTACGCAGACAACAATCTTGTCGGTAATGCCCAACTTCTTAAGTTGTGCATAAGCATAGAAGTAATAGAACGCTTGTGGTAAGAATCTAGCAACATTGATAGAGTTGGCTGAAGTCAGTTTCATATGCTGGTTCAGTTCTTCATCCATAAAGGCATTCTTTACGAGAGCCTGACAATCATCAAAAACACCATCCACCTCAAGGGCTGTAATGTTTTTCCCTAAAGTAGTAAACTGACTTTCTTGGATTTTGCTGACCTTCCCCTTAGGATACAGCACGTAAACATGTATTCCGTCAACTCCAAGGAAACCATTGGCTACAGCAGAACCTGTGTCACCAGAGGTGGCAACTAAAACGTTGATCTTGTTGAGTCCCTCTTTCTTGACAAAATATTGTAATAGACGAGCCATAAAACGTGCTCCTACATCCTTGAACGCTAAAGTTGGTCCGTGGAACAATTCCAGAGAATAGATATTCTCCTCGACCTTGACGGCAGGAACATCGAATGCAAGCGTGTCGTAGACGATCTTTTTCAGAGACTCTGCGTCAACATCTTCGCCAAAGAAGCAGTCGGCCACACGATAAGCAATTTCCTGAAAGCTCATATTCTCGATGTTATCAAAAAAATCCTGAGGGAGTTTCTTGATCTGTTCAGGCATATAGAGACCTTTGTCTGGTGCAAGTCCTTTTACGACAGCTTCGTGGAGAGATGCCAAAGGAGCCTTCTTGTTGGTACTGTAATATTTCATATTAATCGATTTTCATAAAAGTGTTCATAAACTCCTGTAATTGCAAAAGGCCATAAGCCCCTCTTACACAACTAACTTCATTATAGCTTTCTACGCTGTCGGCTTCGATACCCGGATACCAGATAAGAAAAGGAACAGCCTCCTTTACGTGAGTACGAATCTCTACGGGAGTAGGGTGGTCGGGTAAGATGGCGATGCAGACCGGTTCATCCCATGTTGACACCTCTTTATATATAGGTTCTACAATACGATGATCCAGATACTGGATGGCTTTGACTTTCAATTCGAGATCTCCATCATGCCCAGCTTCGTCTGTAGCTTCGAGGTGCAGATAAACGAAATCCTGATGTCGAAGAGCCTCGATAGCAGCTTGTGCTTTACCCTCATAGTTGGTATCGGCAAGTCCGGTGGCTCCAGGAACCTTGATGATATCGAGTCCGGCATAGTGCCCAATGCCTCTGATCAAATCAACTGCAGAGATGCAAGAGCCCGACTTTACCTGCGGATACAACTGCATCAGTGTTTGCATGTTCGGGCGATAACCTCCGCTCCATGGCCATATACTGTTGGCTGGTCGCTCACCATGAGCAATCTTTTTCTGATTAAATGGATGCTCAGAGAGTAATTCTTGAGATTTCAGAATAAGATAATTGAGAATATCAGCAGTCTCCTGAGCAGTCATGCGTAGTTTTCCCGTAGGTTGACCGTTACGACCAATGACAGGTTCGTGTACATTCTCCCATCCCTCTTCAGGTTTTACGAGTAAAGGTTTCCATTCCTCATTAGGGTGATCATGAGGAGGCGCACATACCACATGTTTGCTGGCATATTTGATAACCAACAGATGACGATATTGGATACCGGTAATAAAACGGATTTGATCGTCACCGAGTTTCTCATTAAGATACTTGATGAGAATGTCGCCATTTTCCGTACTTAAGTTTCCTCCATTATGGGTAAGAATCTTTCCATCTTCCAGTGTGATGATATTGCATCGGATGGCCATATCTTCGGGTGCCATCTCGTAACCGATAGACGCAGCTTCAAGAGGACCTCGTCCTTCGTATACCTGATTCAGATCGTAACCCATGATGGCCGTGTTTGCCACCTCAGATCCAGGTAAGAAGCCATCTGGAACAGTGATGAGTCGTCCCGTCTTTCCTTGGCGTGCCAACATATCCATATAAGGAGTATTGGCATATTGCAACAAAGTCTTGCCCCCCAGTTTCTCTATTGGGTGGTCGGCCATGCCATCACCTAAAATAATAATATGTTTCATACGCTCTGATTATATATTAGCAATGCTCATAATGTTGGCAAATACACCAGCTGCGGTAACGCTGGCACCAGCGCCATATCCTTGTATGAGCATCGGATATTCTTTATAACGTTCTGTGGTGAGCAACACGATATTGTTGCTTCCCTCAAGATTATAGAAAGGATGGTTCCTGTCTACCGCCTTTAGAGCGACAGAGGTTTTGCCTCCCTCTAAGGTGGCAACGAAGCGCCACCGTTTTCCTTCTGCTTCTATCTGTTTGCGGCGCACCTCGAAATCTGCATCGAGAGCAGGTAAATTCTTCCAGAAATCATCTACAGTACCATTGAAATACTCCTGAGGTACAAATAGACGTTTCTCTACGTCTTCCTGTTCTACTTTGTAGCCAGCCTCGCGTGAGAGGATGACAAGTTTGCGAACCACATCTGTACCACTCAGGTCGATGCGAGGGTCTGGTTCAGAATAGCCTTGCTCTTTGGCACGATGTACAGTCTCA
>CACYKX010000218.1 GCA_902775075.1 uncultured Prevotellaceae bacterium
GCGTTTGAGGAAATCTTCTTTTGTATTCATCTTTTCCATATTCTTTCACCTTTCTATTTTGCAAAAATAATCTTTTCGTTGCAACTTCCCAAATTTTGGACTATTTATTTTCATTTTGCTCATACACATACTCCACATTGGCGTAGCATCCCACTGCAACCGTCTTCGATGAGGTCGAGGGCGAGTTCGAAGTCTTCACCGTCACCATAATATGGGTCGGGAACGGAGGTCCTCCCCTTGTATTTTGTGAAGTAGTTGGCCATGCGGATGACCTTGCGGCGGTCGGCCTCGCTGTGTGCTTTGCTGCAGATGTTGTGGTAGTTCTCGTCGTCCATAACAACGATGTAGTCGAAGTCGGCAAAGTCATGGCGTGCGTCGAACTGACGGGCGATGTGGTCAATGCGATAGCCGCGTCATGCACCATGCTGTCGCATCCGCTTGTCGGGCAGCTGGCCTACATGCCACGGGCCGATGCCAGCCGAGTCGATGTAGAACTTGTCCGTCAGCCCTGTGTCGTCAACGTATTTCTGCATGATGGCGTTTGCCGCCGGAGAGCGGCAGATGTTGCCCAGGCAGATGAAAAGAATCGTTGTCTTGTCCATATCTTTTTTTGATGATTGCAAAGGTAGTAATTATTTGAATAGAAAAAGCACAAAATGGGATTTTTCTGTTCCAAATATATCTATATCACATTTTTCCTTTCAAAAATAGTGGCTCTATCACATTTTTCCAAATGTTTTAGGCTTTCATATCACATTTTTCCATTTGTAGCTTCATTCCTCCTCGGGGTATAGCAGAAACAAATCGGTTGGACAGGATAGACACCTGCCCAACCAACCTCATTTCCTCAGCCATCTGAGATAATCCTCATCCCAATCAACCTTTATTCTAAAGATTGCCCATTTTCCGTCTCCGCCCAAATCCCAGGGGTTGGTCAGTTCATAAGAGCGAAAAGGAAGACCATCGAATTGGCAAGTTCTTACCAACTGATTGGAATGATGCCGAAATCTCCGGCTACTGATCTGTTTGCCTTTCTTTTGTGACTTGCAGCAACACCAAGTGCCGCCAGCCACCTTTCGTCTGCTTTTTCCCATAGTCCGTAATGTTTTGGTGAAAGAAAAATTCTTCCACCAGTTGAACATTACGAGACTCTTGCTTTTTGTGTCATATTCATTTTAGCTGCGGTAGTCACCAGTTGTAAGTTCTTGATTCAAATAGGAATATACATATCCAGGGCTTTGGTAATACAGGCCTGTGTTGTCATCCTCTAAGCGTGAGAATGTATCTGAATTATAAAGCACATCCATGGCCTCATTCATAGAATAATGCCTACTGGCCATGAGCATCGTTATCAACTCCTCGGTCATGTCTTCCTTCATTATCTCTTTCTGCTCATCCGTCAACTTCATAGTTTTCTTAATTTGGATATTGCCAATTCTGTTCCAAAAAAGTATTGAAATGTTATGCCTTTGCTGTATTTCAATTCCTCCACAAGTCGTTCTATGGTTATGGCACCAGCTTTAAAACGTCTTAGCTGGAAGGTTACGCCGTCATCTGCAATTGGGCCATATACCACATCATAGTTATGGCATGGTGACATTACATTGCTATCACGGTTTTTCAAAACAAACTCTGCCCATTCTACAGAATAATCGTCAAAAGAAAGGCACCTAAGGCTTCCATCTTCTAAAGCAGACTCGTCGAAATAGAAACAATTGACTGTAGGCTTTCCTACAAGTTCAATAGATGTCCGTTGCTCAGCCATGCGGATAGCTTGCTTTCTATCCGCCGACAAGTAAAAGCCTCTTCCGAAATCTTTATATGGCTTTGATTTCGAAAGGTCTATTGTTTCTATGTCTACGTTCGATCCGTGATAAAGTATCATAAGTCTTGGTATTTGAGCTTGCCACCATTGCGTGCGCAAATAATTGATATATCTCGAACGGCTTCCTCAAAAGAAAGTGTGTGCAGAACATCATAGAAACTCTTGAGGTAGTCGAATCCATTGAACCTTTTGATATAATTGTACGCCTGTTTCTTGCCAAGATGGAACTTCTTGGCAAACTCTGCTATCAAGGCTATCGTATATTTCAGTTGGTAAGTCTCTTCTCTTGACAACATAGCTTATCGTATTATTGTTTTTGCAAATATACGCACTTTTGTCTTATTCTGCAAGGAGAAGGAACTTTTATTTTATCAAGAGCTAAAAATGGTTCCATGCAACTTCACATTTGCATGCGAAAGAACTAAAGATTCTATGAGAAATCTCATGCGGTGTAATCTATACCGAACGTCAAAAACAAGGAAATAGAAGCTCTAAGGTCTTCTATCTGGATGCAACAGACAGGCAGATTCCTCTGAGGGACGAAAAGAAAAAGATGCCTGAGGCATACAAAATGCCATGAGGACCGAACAAGTTTAAGTTTAAGCGAACCCATGTATATAGACATGTAAACTTAAACCTGTTCACTTTGCTTTCTCTTTTGGTCCATACCACTATTGCAACTTATGAGACCCTTCTCTGTCATTCAGAGAAGTTTTCATTTTCGCCGGGGAAACCCCATTTCGCGGTTGATACTTCAAATTTGTTCGAGTTTATCGAAGTTGGTCGTAATAAATAAAGTTAAAAACGTTAAAGTTTAGGTTAAGATTTACTATCCTTTATTTCCAGTACCACATGACAATCTTTTGAAGGTTAAAGTGTTGGTTATCATGTACATCAGTAGACTGCATAGGAAAGTGACTGAATGCTAAGAAAATACAAGGAAAAGATAAAATAACGCCATAAATCACTGATTTATAGGTTCTTAAAAATCTATAACGGTTAGCTTTATTTTTTCGTTTTATCTCTTGTTATCAAAAAGAAATCCCTATTTTTGTCCCCAGTTTGTCCCCCGTGGGACAAAATTGGGGCGAGGGACAAAAAATCAACCCGATTTAAGTTTTGATAACATTTGTGTAACCCATCAAATAAAGAAGACTGATTATGGCAACAAAAAGAACCACTAAGACCAAGACTGCCAGTGGCATCAACAAGGAGCCTGTCCGCTTACGCGAGAAAGTGCTTGCCAATGGCAACATCAGCCTGTACTTGGATGTCTATCGCAATGGCAGGCGAAAGAAAGAGTACCTGAAGTTGTACCTTGTGCCCGAGAAGACGAAGAAGGACAAGGAACTCAACATGCAGACGCTGGCCACGGCGCAAGCCATCAAGGGAAAGAGACAGATAGAGCTCCAGAACGGCGAGTATTCCTTTACGAGACAGTTCGCCGAGAGCACACCCTTCCTCGGTTACTTCCGTCAGATGTGCCAGGATAGGTTCAATGCCACGGAGTCGAAAGGTAACTGGGGCAACTGGCACAGTTGCCTCAAATACCTGGAGCACTATTGTGACGAGGCAACGACGTTCAAGGAAATCGACAAGGAATGGATTGAGGGTTTTAAGGATTACCTTGACGTTGTGGAACGGGAGACCTACAAGCGAACGCGCAACAAGGACAACGGCCTCTTCCGTGGCTTGTCACAGAACTCGAAGGTGTCCTACTTCAATAAACTGCGAGCTTGCATCAACCAGGCTTACGAGGAGCGAATCATTCCCATCAATCCACTGAGAGGCGTACAAGGCTTCAAGGCAGAGGATGTGGAGCGTGTGTACCTCACGATGGACGAACTGAAGGCTCTGACACGTACTCCGTGCAAGTATGAATGGATGCGTGCAGCCTTTCTCTTTTCGTGCCTTACCGGTCTACGTAAGAGCGACATTGAGAAGTTGACATGGGGAGAAATCCACAAGTTCGAGAACTACCACCGCATTATTTTCAAGCAGAAGAAGACAGGTTGCCAGGAATATCTTGACATCAACGCCCAGGCGTATGACCTTCTCGGAAATCCCGGTGACGAAGATGAAAAGGTCTTCTCAGGCTTTTCCTACTCTTCGCAGACACTGCTGGAGCTGAAACGCTGGTGCATTGCTGCTGGCATCCACAAGGATGTGACCTTCCATTCCGGACGTCATACATTTGCCGTGATGATGCTCACGCTGGGTGCAGACATCTACACCGTCTCGAAGCTCCTTGGTCATAGGTACCTCTCCACTACGGAGATTTACGCCAAGGTGATAGACAAGAAGAAACAGAATGCCATTGACCTTATCCCAAAACTGAAAGACGATGAAGCCACGGCAGAAAGTAGTCTATGACATTGCATGCATCAACAAGGTGATGAAAGAGCTGGCCTGCTACTCTGCGCTCAGGCCAGGCTCTTACTATCCCATGCTGGATGATGAGCTTGCCAGCCTCGGCGAGTGGACTGCTGAGGTCTATGCCTATATAAAGGAGGATGATTCCGCTATAGTAGGCCAACTGGTAGAGCTGATGTATGATTATCCTGAGTTGCAACAATACCAGGAGCGTCACCGTAGCGTGATGCCCCTCAATGTGTCCTCTTCCATTTCCAAGGCTGTTGTCCTGCTCCCTACGCTCCGCCGCTTCATCAGCAACCGGAAGCGCAAGGAAAAAGGGCAGTACTTATTCCTTGCAGACGAGTTGGCCAATGAGAAAGCCGCTGCCTTTCTCCAAAGGACGGTTGATGCAAAGCTGTTGACCAATAGGTATCAGCCTGTGCGCAAGACCAGCCTTACCGAGCTGAAGGCAATCGCCTACGCCGTCGGCACGCTCATGCACTTGTCTCCTCGTAAGAAGTAAGCGTCTCCACGTTTGCGTCAACCCATAAAAAATAAGCCCCATGACAGATTCGCCATGGGGTACTTACTACATCTAATTTTGTTTAGTCCACTTGT
>CACYKX010000219.1 GCA_902775075.1 uncultured Prevotellaceae bacterium
TTCGTAACAAGTAAAAGAACAACACATGTTTATTTTTGTTTAAAGAGAATAGATAATTAGAAAAAAATAGTATCTTTGCAAAAAGTTCGTTAGAACGTTGTTGAAAAATTTAAGGAAAGGGATAATATAGATGCCATTAAGATTACCTGACCAGTTACCAGCAATAGAACTGCTGAAGAATGAGAATATATTTGTAATGGATGAAAGTCGTGCTCATAGCCAGGAAATTCGTCCATTGAAGATTGTTATTCTCAATTTGATGCCTCTTAAAATAACCACAGAGACCGATCTTGTTCGTCTGCTTTCGAACACTCCACTACAAATGGAGATTTACTTTATGAAATTGAAGAGTCATACTCCTAAGAACACACCAATCAAGCATATGATGATGTTCTATCGTGATTCTCAGGAACTGATGAAGCAGAAGTTTGATGGTATGATAGTAACAGGTGCTCCTGTAGAAACGATACCATACGAGAATGTCGATTACTGGAAGGAAATCAATAATATCTTCGACTGGGCAAGGACTAATGTACAAAGCACTTTATACCTTTGTTGGGGAGCTATGGCGGCCCTATATCATTTTTATGAGATACCCAAATATCAGTTGGATAGAAAAATGTTTGGTGTGTTCGAAACTAAACCCTTAGAACCACAACTACCGATTTTCCGCGGCTTTGACGATTCTTTTGCCATGCCAAACAGTCGACATACAGAAGTTAGGCGTGAGGATATAGAAAAGGTAAAAGATTTGCATTTGTTAGCAGAATCGCCAGAGGCAGGTGTCAGTATCGTGTCGTCACGTGGAGGACGAGAATTTTATATTCTCGGTCATCTAGAGTATGCACCAAACACGTTAGACAGAGAATATAAGCGAGACTTAGGAAAGCGTAATGATGTAGAAATGCCATTACATTACTATAAGGATGACAATCCTAACGAATTACCTAAGATAACATGGAGGTCAGCTGCCAATTTGTTTTATAGCAATTGGATAAACTATTACGTATATCAGGAAACTCCATATAATATCAACGATATTAAATAATGAGAAAATTAGAATTATTAGCTCCTGCAAAGAATCTAGAAATAGGAATAGCTGCTATCGACCATGGTGCCGATGCAGTATATATTGGAGCCAATCGTTTTGGAGCCCGCCAGGCTGCTGGAAATTCATTGGAGGATATCAAGAAACTCTGTGATTATGCCCACCAGTTTGGTGTATCGGTTCATGTTACGGTTAACACGATTATTTACGAGAAAGAATTTGAAGAAACGCTTAAAATGGTTGAGCAATTGGCTGCCATAGGCGTTGATGCCCTGTTGATACAGGATATGGGACTGCTTAATGCTATACGGAATCTACCAGATTATCAAAATGGCAAGATAAAATGTGCGCTTCATGCCTCGACACAATGCGATACTAGAACGGCGGAAAAGGTGGGATGGCTTAGTTCCTTAGGCTTTGATCGAGTAGTCCTTGCTCGAGAACTATCTATCGATGAAATATCAGATATTCATCGCCAATATCCCGATGTGGAATTAGAAGCATTTGTGCATGGCGCTCTCTGTGTAAGTTATTCAGGAGTATGTTATGCTTCTCAGTATTGTTTCAATCGCTCTGCAAATCGTGGAGAGTGTGCACAGTTCTGTAGATTAAAGTTCGATTTGCGCGATGACAATGGTAAGCTCATAGAACATCAGCGTCATATGCTTTCCTTGAAGGATATGTGCCAGATTCAGCATCTAGAAGAACTTGCCGATTCTGGAGCATGCGCTTTTAAGATAGAAGGGCGCTTAAAGGATATCAATTATGTAAAGAATGTTGTCTCTGCATATAGTAAAGCGTTGGATAAACTGATTGCTCGTAGACCTAATGACTATTGTCGCGCATCGAAAGGAAAGGTGACATACTATTTTGAACCAGACTTAAAGAAGACTTTCAATAGAGGGTATACCACATATTTCATGAACGGTCGTCAACCTGATATCGCAAGTTTTGACACCCCAAAAGCTATGGGCGAATATGTCGGTAGGGTCAAGGAATTGCGAGGTAATAGTTTTAATGTAGCCGGTTCTGCTAGTTTCTCTAATGGAGATGGACTTTGTTTTATTAATGAAGACCACGAACTTGAAGGATTCAGAGTAAATAAGGCAGTAGGCAATCGCTTGTATCCATTACGTATGCCTGAGAAACTCCGTCCAGGACTTGGACTTTATCGTAATAATGATGAGGCTTTTGAGAAACTTATGTTAGGTAAAACCGCAGAAAGAAAAATTTCTGTGGGTATGCGTCTGTCGACTATAGATGGAGGCTTCCAACTCGAAATCTATAGTTTAACATCTCAAGGAAAGTTGGATAAATTTATAGGCAGAGCCTTAACAGAATTTGAACATCAGGAAGCCAAACGCCCACAACGCGAAAACATGATACGCAATTTGACGAAGCTTGGAAATACGCATCTGGTTTGCGATTATGTTGAAATAGATAAAGATGTAGAGAATTGTTTCATTCCTAGTAGTATGCTTAGTGATATGCGAAGGGAAGCTATTGAGAATATGGTGACCCCTGATGTCGAAATTCGTCGGCATAGTCTTGATCCTCAATCAAGTAAAGGTGGAAATGTTGCATTCTGGCAACCAGAATATGAGCAATATCCCTATTTGTACAATATCTCTAATTCCAACGCCAAAGCATTTTATCGGGAACACGGAATGAAAGAGCCTATTGACGCGTTTGAAGTTAAACCAGTGCCTCAAGCACTTATTATGCAATGTCGTCATTGTATCCGCTATTCTTTGGGTTATTGCGTGAAGAGAGGTGGCATGAAACCTACATGGAAGGAACCTTTGCATTTGGAATTGCCGGATGGAAGGAGATTTCAGTTGCATTTTGTTTGCAAAGAGTGTCAAATGAATATAACAGCAGAATAAGATAAAAATGAAACAACTGATATACAGATTAATATTCATAATGATGACAATTGGGATGACGACAAGTTGTTATCATAAACAGGCTCCGAAGAAAAACGAAGCATTTGTGGATTTGTCTGAACGTCAGTTGGATTCTATTTCATTTTCCTCTACCCATCATTATACCAATAAATATAATTTTGTGGTAAAGGATGATTCTCTTACTCTTTTGCGTCAGCAACCAGAAGAACTGGTGAATGATTTGCCGACAGATTCGTTCTGTGTAAAGAAAGGAAAACTATTGGTTGTCTCTGATATCCGGATACTACCACAGGATACTATAGATTCTGTATGGGTTCAACTGGGTACAGAAGATGCACAGATCGGATGGATCCATGAATCAAGAATGCTTCCTAATGTTGTTCCTGATGATCCCATCTCACAATTTATATCGACTTTCTCAGACATCCATTTGATTATATTCCTGATCATCATTGTTATCATCTCAATGATTTATCTTGTTAGGAAATTGGTAAACAATAAGGCAAAAATAGTTCATGTGAATGATATTGACTCATTTTATCCTACGCTATTATGCCTTATCGTCGCATCTTCGGCAACATTCTATGCAAGCATTCAAGTTTTTGCACCAGATGTGTGGCGTCATTTCTATTATCATCCTACGCTAAATCCATTTTCGGTACCATTCCTCTTATCTATATTTTTGATATCAGTATGGTCGATGCTTATAGTAGGTCTTGCAGCAGTAGATGATGTTAGACATCAGTTACCACTGGGCGAAGCTGTACTTTATTTTGCAGGATTAGCCGGAGTGTGTGCCACAGATTACATAATATTCAGTATCAGCACCCTATACTTTGTAGGATATATCCTGCTCATATTCTATTTCTACTATGCTCTGCGTAAATATTACCACCATCATCGTGTAGAATATATATGTGGAAAGTGCGGCGCACATCTTTATAAGAAAGGAAGATGTCCATATTGTGGTACCATAAATGAGTAAGATTCCTAATAAATTAGGATTTCATATCTTATAAGTTTTCCGTACCTTTGCACCCAGAAAACTTATATGATATAATATGGACAAAAAGAAAGCTATTTCGTTTCTCACATTATTTGCCGCAGTACCAGTCTTAGCGAATGGTGTAGATCGAATTAATGGATTAAATTTATCAGACAGTTCAAGAATTCATGATTTGGATGAAGTCGTTGTTGTTTCTCAACCAAAAGAATCTTTCCGACTTCGTCAACAATCATTAAGCAGTAATATATTCACAAACAAGGAGATGTCCCGTCTAGGCATACATGATCTCCGTGAACTATCTGTATATGTGCCATCATTTGTTATGCCAAACTATGGTTCCAGAATTACATCGTCTATGTATGTCCGTGGTATTGGCAGTCGAGTGAACAGTCCAGCCTTAGGTATCTATAGTGATGGTATGCCTATCATGAGTAAATCAGCTTTCAACTATCATTTTTATGATGTAAACCGTGTCGATATATTACGTGGAGCACAAGGAACCCTTTATGGACAGAATACAGAAGGAGGATTGATTCGTATTTATAGTAAGAATCCTTTTGATTATCAGGGTACAGACTTTAAATTAGGTTTAGGCAGTAGATTATACAGAAATGCAGAAATCTCACATTATAATAAAGTAAACAATAATTTTGCATTCTCTGTTGGTGGTTTCTACGATGGACAAAATGGATTCTTTCGTAATCAGACGACTGGTGAACGTGCAGATAAATACAATGAAGCCGGTGGTAAACTCAGATTGTTATATAGACCAACCGACAGACTGAGTTTTGATTATATTGCAGATTATCAGTACGTAGATCAGAATGGATTCCC
>CACYKX010000220.1 GCA_902775075.1 uncultured Prevotellaceae bacterium
ATATTTGCAAGAAGTGTAAAGTTGATGATACCATTACGGTTCTTCTTGTCATGAGTCATCAACTCTATCAGTTCAGGATAATCATCACAAGTAATATTGATGGTACCATAGTTTTCACGGATGAACTGTACGGTTTGGTGCATCTTGTCTGTAGGGAATCCCGTCTTGACAGCACTAAGATAGAGTTCGCAGATCAAACCGTAGGCCACAGCATAGCCATGGAGAATAGGAGAGTGCTTTAAGCTCCAGCTCTCAAAGGCATGACCGAAAGTATGACCTAAGTTCAGTGCCTTCCTTATTCCTTGCTCATGAGGGTCCTTCTTTACCACATTCTCTTTTACTTTCACACTTTTTGCCAACATCTCCTGCAACTTTTCAAGGTCAGGTTGCTGGATATTGAACTTTATCAACTCTGCCCACATCTTCTCGTTGGAGATGAGGCCATGCTTCAACATTTCAGCATATCCGCTACATATATTCTGACCATCAAGAGTCTTTAGGAAGTCAGTATCTAAGATTACGTATTTAGAATCATTGAATACACCAACCTCATTTTTCAGACCATTGAAGTTGATGCCAGTCTTTCCACCGACAGAAGCATCGACCATGGCAAGCAGGGTCGTAGGAATGTTGATGAAGTTAATACCTCTTTTAAATGTAGAAGCAGCAAACCCACCTAAGTCGGTCACCATGCCGCCACCTAAGTTTATCAGTAGAGAATGTCGGGAAGCTCCGTCCTTTCCAAGTTCTTCCCATACGTGAGCCAGAGATTCAATGTTTTTGTGAGTGTCCGTAGCTCCTATCGTGATAAGCTTGGCTTTACGCATGCTAAGCTGCTTTGACAGCAAAGGCCAGCACTTTTCTTTGGTCACTTCATCGACAAGGATAAAAGTCTTGTCGTGTTCACATTCAGAGATGGCTGTGGCCAGTTCGCTCTTTAAATTCTTTGAAATAATAATCCTCTGCTCCATAATATAAAAGTAAATACCAATGCAAATATAATGATTTCAAATAAAAAACTAGCAAAAAATAGTTTTTTTTTATAATCTAAGTTAAACTCTTTCATTTTAGTTGCGTCTATATGTATGTGTTTCAATAAAAATCAAAGGGACCTTAAAATGAAAAAATTATTAATTGTAGGCTTAATGCTATTATCGGCGTTTACAGCAATGGCTCAGAGTCGTCTGATTTCAGGTGCTATAAATGATCGTGATACTAAGGAGGTGATCACTCAGGCTACTGTCCAACTTTTGAAAATGGATAGCACTTATGTTGACGGTGCTCTGACCAATGAAGAAGGCTTGTTCAGAGTGCATGCTCCGGAGAATGGGAAATATTTGCTGAAAATTACTTCAGTAGGGTATAAACCCGTAATCAAGCGTATTCAGATTTCAGAAGACAAAGACTTGGCCATGGGACGACTTGTTCTTGGGTCGGATGCTGTGATGCTTAAGGGCGCTGTGATAACGGCACAAGCTCAGAAAGTGGTACTGAAGGAAGACACGTTCGTATATAATTCTGCTGCTTACAGAACTCCGGAGGGTTCAACTATAGAGGAGTTGGTGAAGCGACTTCCTGGTGCAGAGGTCAGTGATGATGGTACCATCAAGATCAATGGTAAAGAGGTAAAGAAGATTCGTGTCAATGGTAAGGAATTCATGACCGGTGATACCAAGACTGCCCTTAAGAATTTGCCTACAAGTATTGTTGATAAGATTAAGGCCTATGATGAGAAGAGTGATCTTGCCCGAATTACAGGTATTGATGATGGTGAAGAAGAGACTGTATTGGATTTCGGCGTGAAAGCCGGTATGAATAAAGGATACATCGGTAATGCAGACCTTGCCCTCGGTACCAAAGGTAGATATGCAGAACGATTGTTCGGAAGATATTCTGATGATGATAATCAGTTGATGTTCTTTGGTTCTGCAAACAATGTGAACGATATGGGCTTCGGTGGTGGTCGAGGTGGCTTCTGGGGTATGGGCCGTCAAGGTTTGAATGCGACGAAGATGCTTGGCCTCAATTATAACTATGAGAAAAAGAATAAACTGAAAATCGATATCTCTGGTCGTTGGAATCATTCCGACGGTGATGCTTATAGCAAGACTTCTTCTGAGTATTTCGTAAGTACTAAGTCTTCTTTCGGAAATAATATCTCACATAGTTTTACGCGTAGTAATAGTTGGGATGCCAGAATGCGATTGGAATGGACTCCTGATACGATGACCAACATTTTGTTCCGTCCTTCTTTCTCTTGGAAGACAAACGATGGCTTGGCTAAATCAGTATCAGCATCATATAAAGAAGATCCTTACAAATATGTTATAGATCCTCTGAATACTGAGGACATCAAGAAACTTGCTAATGATAGTTTGATGGTAAACTATCAGAATAGCAACAGTCTCTCTTATAGCAGTAATAATAATGTAAGAGGTATGTTGCAGTTGAATAGAAAACTCAATAGCCGAGGACGTAATGTTACTTTGCGTTTGGATGGTAATTACGGAAAAACGGATAGCAAGAGTCTCTCTACCGCTAATGCACATCTCTATTTGGTACAAACAGCTTTGGGATTGGATTCAACTTATCAGACCAATAGATATAATCTTACTCCTACTACAAATTATAGTTTTAGCACTCAAGCCACGTATAGTGAACCATTATGGCGGGCTGCATTCCTGCAGTTTAGCTATAAGTTTACCTATAGTTATTCCAAGAGTGATAGAAGTACTTTCGATTTCAGTAATCTAGGCGAAGGTTTCTTTGATACCATCACTCCTGTTTATCGTGGATGGGATAGCTATCTGAGTAAGTTAAGCAACCCATTGGAATCTTACTTAGACAATAATCTCAGTCGCTATTCAGAATATCGTAATTATCTGCACGATATTGATGTGATGCTTCGTGTCATCAATAAGAACTACAACTTGAATGTCGGCTTACTTCTACAGCCACAGAGCTCTAAATATGTTCAGAACTATCAGGGCATACATGTAGATACGGTTCGTTCGGTGACCAATTTCTCTCCAACTCTTGATTTCCGTTATCGTTTCAGTAGGGTTAGTAACCTGCGAATCAACTACCGTGGTACAACTTCTCAACCGAGTATGACGGATCTCCTTGATATCACAGATGATAGTGACCCATTGAATATCAGAAAGGGTAACCCTGGTTTGAAACCTTCGTTCACCAATACGCTCAGATTGTTCTACAATAATTATATAGAGAAGCGTCAGCAGGCTTTGATGTCGTTTGTCAATTTCTCAACGACAAGAAACAGTATAAGCAATAAGGTATCTTATAATGAGTCAACAGGCGGACGAGTGATTACCCCTGAGAATATCAACGGAAACTGGAGAATGTCTGGTGCCTTTATGTATAACACAGCCATCGACTCTGCCGGTATCTTCAATGTGAATACATTTACCAATATCGGTTATGATAATAATGTAAGCTATTTGCAGTTGAATTCTAAATCAGATTCAGAGAAGAATACTACCAAGTCGTTGACTGTTGGTGAACGCTTAGCAACAAGCTATCGTAATGATTGGTTCGAACTGGAGTTGGATGGTTCTTTGAATTATACCCATGCCCGTAACATGTTGCAGAGCCAGAGTGACCTCGATACATGGCAGTTCTCTTATGGTGGTACAATCACGACTACAGCACCTTGGGGTACAAGTTTGAGTACTGACCTTCATAATCAGTGTCGTAGAGGATATAACGACAACTCAATGAATACGAATGAGTTGATATGGAATGCCCAGTTGTCTCAAAGCTTCCTGAAAGGTAAACCGCTTACAGTATCTTTGCAGTTCTATGATATCCTGCGCCAACAGAGCACATTTAGTCGTGCACTTACAGCTATGGCACGTACGGATACGGAGTATAATAGTATCAACAGTTATGCCATGTTGCATGTCATATACCGTTTGAGTATTTTCGGTAGCAAGGAAGCTCGTGAGAAGATGACACAGGGATTTGGACCCGGACCGGATTTCCGTGGCGGTCCTTTCAAAGGTGAACGTCCCAAAGGTGCCCCACGCCCTCCACGTGGTGGATTCGGTGGTCCGATGATGTAATTAGACCAACACATTCAATAGATAAATTCAACAAAAACGAAAAAGGTGGACTCGATAATTGAGTTCACCTTTTTTATGTTCTTATGCGATTTACTTATTCATCATCATCCCAGTTCTCATCGTCATCCCATCCGAACATGGCAGGGTCGACGAAAGAGTCAAGAGCTCTTCGCTCTTTCTTGGTAGGGCGACCAGTACCCCTTGCTCTGTCCACAAAACCGCTGATGCGGCTCATCTCCAGAAGTTCGTATTGCTTAGGGTCGGTGACATTTTTGTAAACGTCAGGCAATAGTTTGGCACCCACACGTTGCTCTATGCAGTCGAGTACCATATACGAATAGGTGATAGGTGGCTTCTTAACGCTGATGACCTCTCCGCGCTTTATCATATGCGAAGGCTTCACGTTGACCCCTTCTATGGTAACGCGACCATTTTTGCAGGCATTAGCTGCAAGAGAACGAGTTTTGTACACTCGTGCAGCCCATAACCATTTATCTATTCGTGCAGTATCAGCCATTATTTTTTGCCTAATTTGTTATATTGATTCATTGTATTGTCAATACCCTGCAATACAAAACTCTTGATGATATCACCAGCAAGGTCGATGCTTGGTTGAAGAATCTTCATATCCTC
>CACYKX010000221.1:0-4705 GCA_902775075.1 uncultured Prevotellaceae bacterium
GCCCTCACACTATCCACATTACGCTCAAACCAAGGATCTTTGGTTGCCGCACCCTCCGTAATCTTGACATACACGAATTTCAGTCGGCTCACCTTTCTCAACTCCTGCCATCTGATCTTTCCTTGATGTCTGGAAATGTCGATACCATCATAGCCACCGGCATACTCACCCGAGGTCAAGTCGTGATAGGGCCATTTCTCATCATAAGTATCAGGCTTTTCGCGATTGTTTACAAATCGATACACCTCATATCCGACGACGAAAAACACCATACCAACGATAACCATGGCGACGACACGCCGTAACGACCAAACCTTCTTGGATTTTCTGCGCCTACTTCTCTTTCGTTTCTTTGTCATACTGCAAAGGTACTACTTTTTTCCCAATATGTTAAAAAGTAACACCATATTCACACATTTATACAAAAAAGATTGTGATCTGAGAAAAAAATATATATATTAGCGCACATAAACATCATATTATTTAATCCCGACAGCATATGAAACTCTATCTACGCTCCACATTTATCCATAATGTCGCCTATCCTGGTCTTGTCGTTCTTATAACCTTGTCAGCACTATGCGCCATCTTTCCAGAACTTACGAACAACATTCTCACACATATACAAAATTGGATATATGCCAATCTGAGTTGGAGCTACATCCTCATCGTATCGTTTTTTCTGATATTCCTTTTCATATTGGCATTCAGTAAGATAGGAAGCATCCGGTTGGGTGCCGACAACTCCGCTCCACAATATAGTTTCTTCTCATGGATAGCCATGCTCTTTGCAGCAGGTATGGGTATCGGACTCATGTATTTTGGCGTAGCAGAACCTATGTCACACTATGTCAACCCAGCCTTGCCATCCATTGTAAACAAAGCAAAGGAAGCCCAATTAGCCACCTTCTTCCATTGGGGACTCCATGCTTGGGCCGTATTCTGCGTGATGGGACTTATCCTCGCCTATTTTTCATTCCGATATAAGCTTCCCTTGGCCATCCGAAGCGGACTCTACCCTATCCTTGGAGAAAGGATTAAGGGAAAAATAGGAGACGTCGTAGACATCTTTGCCTTGGTAAGTACCTTTTTCGGTATAGCCACATCATTAGGTTTTGGAGTGGTACAACTTAATGCTGGATTAGTACATCTCGGCATACTCAAGGAGTCGAGTTTTCTTTTCCAAAGCATCATCATCACTATCGTGAGTTCCTTAGCCATCCTGTCGGCCGTATCAGGAGTAGGAAATGGCGTTAAGCGACTTAGCGAGATTAACCTCAGTATGGCCGTACTCTTATTACTTTTCATGCTCTTCCTAGGGCCTACGACCTTCCTGTTGAGCGCCTTCTCCGAGGGCATAGGCTATTACATCAATCAATTTGCCGACCTCACCTTCAACACCTTTGCCTTTGAGCGAGACGGCAAGGCCTGGTTTACCACATGGACCGTCATGTATTGGGCCTGGTGGATCAGTTGGGCTCCATTCGTAGGTCTCTTCATAGCCCGCATCTCCAAGGGCCGAACCATACGCGAATACATCCTTGCAGTATTACTTGTACCATCCGTATTTATCTTCCTATGGATGACCGTATTTGGTAATGGAGCCATATGGCTTGATAGGCACGATGCCGCAGGTTCGCTTTCGGCTATTGCGCATAATGCCGACGTCCTACTATTTTCATTCTTCGAACAATTTCCCCTTGCCACCCCACTCTGTGTTCTCGCCCTCATGATGATAGCGGTATTCTTTGTTACCTCAGCAGATTCCGGTATCCTCGTGATGAACAGTATCGCCAGCGGCAACAAGCCCAATTCGCCTCGTTGGCAGACCGCCTTCTGGGGAGTATTGTTGGCCTTGATTTCCATGGCCTTACTCTATGTGGGAGGACTGAAATCGCTCCAGACCATGACTCTCGTGTCTGCCCTTCCTTTTGGCGCCATCATGGTGTTGCTATGCTTCTGCCTATGGAAAGCTTTACGTGCCGACGAAACCTATTTCAGTAGTAAGTTGCCATACGGTAGTAGGAACTGGAACGGCGAACATTGGCACGAACGACTGCAACAGATACTTACTTTCTCACAGAAGAAGGATATCAAGCGATTCTTTGCAGAACGGGTTCGTCCGGCTTTCGAAGAACTACAAGCCGAATTTGCCAAAAACAATATCGATGCTCATATCTATGAAGGGAAAAACGGTCCGCTCTCTATAGAACTACAGATACCGCACGATAAGATATGGAACTATCGATATGGGGTGACTACAGAGACGCAGACCATTTCAGACTATATTGCCGAAGAAGACAATACGCCTGACGTGGAGACCGATAAACAATATGTTCCTGTGACCTATTATACCGACGGTCGAACAGGAAACAACATACAGTATCTCACCAAGGAGGAAATCATCGCCGACGTACTTCGCGAATATGAGCGATATATCAGTATTGTCTCGGATGAAGATAATGCTATGCTGTTCATTGATAAAAAGAAATACAGACAGTAAGGGTCAAGCCTTGTGCTCTACTTTGATAACCTTCGCAGCCAATCGGATACCGATGAAAGCTCCTAACAAGGCTGCGAAGATCGGATAGAATGCCCAAGCGAACGGACTGAGAAACCCCAGGAAGGCATTATATCTAATAAAACACGATTAACAAGAAGTAGGTATTGATAATCCAACTTTTTTTCTTACCTTTGCACCCCGCATTAAAGAAATAGAGAAAAAATATGGATTTATCTAGATTTACATCACAATACACCCCACTTATCCGACTCGGTATACCGATGGTCATCGGTCAGATCGGAACCATCATCCTGAGCTTTGCTGATACCATCATGATAGGTCATCATTCCACGCCGGAATTAGCCGCCGCGGCCTTCGTGAGTCAGATGTTCATGCTCGGTATCCTCGTTGCCATGGGATTCTCCTACGGCATCACTCCACTCGTGGGGCGCAACTACGGACAAGGCAACTACCAGGAGATCGGTAACGTGGTGAAGAATTCTCTTGCCGCCAACACGATGATAGCTGCAATTCTCGTAGGGGTATATACCGTCATGTATTTCTTCCTCGACAGGATGGGACAGCCGGCGGAACTCATCCCTTACATGCGCCCTTACTATATCGTGAACCTGATATCGTTACCCTTTGTGTGCTGGTTTAACGTGTTCAAGCAAACTGCTGACGGAACGACAGATACAAAGACCCCGATGTGGATACTCTTGGGAGGGAACGTGCTCAACATCATAGGCAACTGGATATTGATCTACGGAGCATTAGGATGCCCTGAACTCGGTCTGTTGGGTGCCGGATTAGCCACGTTGATATCCCGCATCATGATGGCTATCATCCTAATAAGTATCTTCTTTGGTCATCGCAGATACTGCCACATCAAAGAAGCCTTCAAAGCAAGCAAGATAAAGCAGAAAGAGCAGATTCGCCTGAACGCCATCGGTTGGCCGTTAGCCTTCCAGATGGGAATGGAAGCGAGTGCATGGTCACTCTGTAGCGTCATCGTAGGTTGGATCGGCGCCACCGCCCTCGCCGGTCATCAGATCATGCTCTCCATCAGTCAACTGTTCTTCCAAATCTATTATGCCATCTCCGCGGCAACCTCCATTCGTATCAGTATGTTTCATGGGCAACGCGAGTATGGCAAGATATCAGATACAGCCTGGGCCGGTTTCCATCTTAGCGTGATGGTAGCGATATTGATGTCGATACCGGTATGGCTACTCAGAGACAAGATAGGATGGTTGTTCTCCGATTCTGCCGAGGTGACGAGTGTCGTAGCAAGCGTCATCATTCCGCTCATCGTCTATCAGATTCCCGACGCTCTACAGAGTGTGCTGGCGAATGCCCTACGCGGACTTTCCAACGTGAAACCGCTCGCCCTCATCGCCTTCATCGCCTATTTTGTGGTAACCCTTCCCCTCACTTATGTCTTTGGCATCATGCTGCGAGGCGGACTACTGGGTGTGTGGTATTCGTTCCCAATAGGGCTGTGCATCGCTAGCGGTCTGTATTACTATTTCTTCCGCAAGACCCTAAAGCGGATTGAGACCCATGATGCTTAACCGGAGGGCCGCTAGCGCCCTCTCCTCCCTTGTATATGCCTCTTATATACCTCCTAATCGTCCCCTAATGAAAGATAGAGACAAAGGTACGAAAAATTTTGCATATTACCAAATATTCTATCGATTATTTTTATTATTTTCTATACGAATTAATATTTTCCTTATTTCGTACAATCTAACCTATCATGCAAGATGCACAAATGCAATCCCATGGTTTTACATATTTACCTTTTTACGTTTCCCGAAAGTATGCTCCATATCTGCGAGCTACGCATCTATCGATGCTGCGCATATTCCCCGGAAGGGTATGACCTGTAGAGGATGATATACCGGACGATTTCTCAGAAAACGTAAAATGTAAAAACGTAAAAACGTAAAACGATGGGATTGCAAATGTGCATATTGGCCTCTTAGAGAAAATTCGTAAACCTACACACCTAACTGTAATTTTCACGCGCGCGTATTATAATAGGTATATTAATTAATATTAATTAATAATTAATTAAATATAATATATAATAATTATAATATATATATATTAAATTATTCTATCTGATATAGATCCTTAGATTAGGAATCGCAGTATGGAGCCTCATAGAGGAGAAGAGGCATCACGCTTTTCTTTAGG
>CACYKX010000221.1:4756-5457 GCA_902775075.1 uncultured Prevotellaceae bacterium
TTTTACGTTTTTACGTTTTTACATTTTACGTTTTCATCTTGGGGTAGTGGCTTCACGCTTTTCCTTAGGGGTCAACTCTCCTTGGATTCCATAGGTAAATAACTGCCTATATATATATTCTCTTAATCCGTATAAACTTTATCAAAAATAATCGATAAAATATTTGGTGGTTCCAAAAATTTTTCGTACCTTTGCAGATGTAATTCATTAGGGGCAATAAAGACTCATATAAGGCCCCTCTTGGAAACCTTAAGTCTAACAGCTGTCGGGTCGTTATCTATCGGATTCTCTCCCAAGCTCGGCAGTAAGTCCTCCGCTCAGCGGGAGAGGGGGCACGTCTGGGAGAGGGTTCGCATATAGACAATGGCTCGTATAACCGCAATAGATGTCATCAAGGGCATCTCTGGAAAGTATGGCGGTGGCAGCAGCGACTATTTTGCTACCAATTCTAGTTCTAATCGCATCCACCTCGCCAAGTACGTCAACAAACCTACGGGTGACCCTACCGAGAGTCAGCTCAAGCAGATGGCAAAATTTTCTACCCAGGCCAAACAAGCTTCTGCATGGCTCCGCGCTAACCATCCGTCTACCGAGAATGGTAAACTGGGTACTGAGGTTTATCAGCAGGCACAGGCGCTCAAGCGTCAGATGCATCTGTCAAACGTCCGTCAGATCGTCATCAAGTATATGGACGGGGATGG
>CACYKX010000222.1 GCA_902775075.1 uncultured Prevotellaceae bacterium
GCCTTTTTCTTGCCAGGTGCTGTTGTGACTACAGCGCCTGGAATAGGAGTGTCACCCTCCCCAGCATCTATCTCAGTAACTGAGAATCCAGAATATCCCTCGTTTATATCAGGTGGTAAAAGAGTTATGTTCATATTCCTGCAGCTCATGATATAGCCCGAAACCTTGCCGGGATTATCAATTACTGAAGTCATAAGAGCTGCCATAAATTCAACAGGGTAGTAGTATTTAAGCCAAGCTGTCTGAAGTGCAACCACTGCGTAGCAGGCAGCGTGTGACTTGTTGAAGGCGTACTTGGCAAAGTCCATCATGGAATCGTAGATCGCGTTGGCGACTTCAGGACTGATGCCCTTAGAAGCACAGCCAGGAACGTTCTCTTCAGAATTACCATTTACGAAATTGGCTCTCTCAACCTCCATGACATGCTGTTTCTTTTTACTCATGGCACGTCTTACAAGGTCAGCTCGGCCAAGAGTGTAGCCACCAAGCTGCTGAACGATCTGCATAACCTGTTCCTGGTAAACGATACAACCGTAGGTAGGCTTCAAGATTGGCTCAAGCTCTGGTGTTAGATAGCTGATGGAACCGGCATCGTTTTTACCAGAGATGTATTTTGGAATAAAGTCCATAGGACCTGGACGGTACAGAGAAACTCCCGCAATGATATCCTCAAGGGATTGAGGCTTAAGTTCTTTCATGAAAGCCTGCATTCCGCCGGATTCAAGCTGGAATATACCGTCGCACTTGCCACTACCTATAGAAGCAAGAACCTTCTGGTCGTTGTAATCTATCTCATCTATATTAATGAAGTTTGCATCTCCAGGTTTGGCGCCAAGAGAGGCATTTGCATAATTAACAGCATCCTTGATAACAGTAAGAGTGCGCAGACCCAGGAAATCCATCTTGAGAAGTCCCAGCTCTTCTATAGTAGTCATGGTGAACTGGGTTGTGATGTTACCTTCTGCTGAACGTGACAGTGGAACAAGGTCTTCGGCTGGTGCCTGGCAGATAACGACGCCGGCAGCGTGAATTGAAGTGTGTCTAGGAAGACCTTCAAGCTTCTGGCACATGTCGATGAGCTTGTGAACCGTAGGGTCAGTTTCGTAGCTGGTCCTAAGCTCGGGATTCATAGAAAGAGCCTTCTCAAGGGTGATGTTAAGCTCATTTGGGATCATCTTGGCAATCTGATCGCCGTAGCTATAAGGAAGGTCCATAACTCTGGCAACGTCTCTGATAACACCCTTAGCTGCAAGAGTACCAAAGGTGATGATCTGAACAACCTTGTCAGCACCATATTTCTCAGTAACGTAATCTATAACATCCTGACGGCGCTCGTACTCGAAGTCTACGTCTATATCAGGCATGGATACACGCTCAGGATTAAGGAATCTCTCAAAGAGAAGATCATATTTGATAGGATCGATATTAGTGATGTGCATGCAGTAGGAAACAATACTACCAGCGGCAGATCCTCTGCCCGGGCCTACAGCGATGCCGTTTTCTCTACAGTAATTGATGTAGTCCCACACAATAAGGAAGTAATCTACATATCCCATCCTCTTGATGACGCCAGGCTCGTAATCAAGCTTATCCTTTAAGGTGCCGTCATCGTCAGGGTATCTCTCATGAAGACCATCGAGACAGAGCTTATTGAGGTATGTCCATGAATCATAGCCCTCTGGAACCTCGAAATGTGGGAGCTTGGTAACACCAAACTCAATCTCAACATTACATCTGTCAGCAATCTTCTGTGTGTTGTCGATAGCTCCCTGTGCATATGGGAAAAGAGCTCTCATTTCCTCTTCGCTCTTAACATAGTACTGGCCGCCTTCGTAACGCATTCTGTCTTCGTCGGTGACTTTTTTGCCAGTCTGTATGCATAAAAGAAGGTCGTGAGCTTCTGCATCATCAGCGTATGTATAGTGACAGTCGTTGGTAGCAACAAGAGGAATATCAAGCTCCTGAGAAAGAGCAAGAAGTGTGTTGTTGACCATGCGCTGCTCAGGGATACCATGATCCTGAAGTTCTAAAAAGAAATTGCCGTGACCAAAGATATTGTCGAGGCGGATAGCTGCCTCTTTTGCTGCGCCATTCTGACCCTTGATGATGTTCTTTGGTATCTCACCTGCAAGACAGGCAGAAAGAGCTATGACACCTTCGTGGTACTTTTCTAAAAGCTCCATGTCTACACGAGGCTTGTAGTAATAGCCCTCAGTGAAGCCGCGGCTTACGATGTGTGAGAGGTTAGCGTAACCTATGTTGTTCTCTGCAAGGAGCACAAGGTGGTAGTACCTCTCATCGGAGATAGAAGTCTCTTTTTCAAAACGGGAACCTGGGGCAACGTAAACTTCGCATCCAAGGATAGGATTGATGCCTTCTTCCTTGCATGCCTTGTAAAAGTCAATGACACCGTACATTACACCGTGGTCAGTGATAGCTCCGGCGGTCATTCCAAGACTCTTAAGCCTTTTTACATATTCTTTTATCTTGTTTGAACCGTCCAAAAGACTGTATTCAGTATGGACGTGAAGATGTGTAAATGCCATTTGATTGCCCCAACAAAAATTATTTAAAATATTATATCATAAAGGAAAATATTATTGCAGACATTAGAAGTTTGCGCTAATATAATAAGTTAGGAATGATAATAAAATGACAATGTAAAGGTTGCTATGCAACATAAGAAGTAGGAATCGAGGAAAGAAAGATGGCAAAGCAGATCAAAACTATCGGTGTACTTACAAGTGGTGGAGATGCACCAGGAATGAACGCTGCAATCAGAGCAGTTGTACGTAAGTCATTAGCTAACGGACTTAAGGTTAAGGGTATCAAGAAGGGATACATGGGTCTTCTTAATGAAGAGATCATTGACATGGATAGACGTAGCGTATCTGATATCATCCAGCGCGGTGGTACAATTCTTGGAACAGCTCGTTGTATGGAGTTTACAACTCCTGAAGGACAGGCTAAGGGAGCAGAGATCTGCCGTAAGCATGGTATAGATGGTATGGTCGTTATCGGTGGTGACGGATCATATCGTGGAGCACAGAAGCTTTCAGCTCAGGGTATCAACACAGTAGGTATCCCAGGAACAATCGACCTTGATATTTCATGTACAGATTATACAATCGGTTTCGATACAGCTATCAACACAGCAATGGAAGCTATCGACAAGATCCGTGATACATCATCATCTCACGAGAGAGTTAGTATCGTAGAGGTTATGGGACGTAACGCCGGATACATCGCTCTTTGGTGCTCAATTGCCAACGGTGCAGATGATATCCTCCTTCCTGAGAAGTATGATTACAATGAGCAGAGGATCATCGACAACATCATTGATAACCGTAAGAAAGGTAAGACACACCACATTATCGTAAACGCTGAGGGTATCGGACATTCAACATCAATGGCTCGTAGAATTGAGGCTGCTACAGGTCTTGAGACAAGAGCATCTATCCTTGGTTACATGCAGCGTGGTGGTAGCCCAACATGTAAGGACCGTGTATATGCATCAATGATGGGATGCTATGCAGCAGATATCCTTGCAGCTGGCAAGACTAACAGAGTAGTTAGTTACAGAAACGGTCAGTTCGTAGATTACGATATTGATGAGGCTCTTGCAATGAAGAAGAACATCAACGAGTACATGTACGAGATCGCTCGCATTCTTTAATCTGAATATATGTAAACTTAGCTGTTATCCTCGTTTGAGGGTAACAGCTTTTTTTAATTTCTGCGTATTTTTTTGTGATATACTATACGTACAAAAAATAGAACGAAGGAAATAATTATATGATCACAAGTGTGAATAACGACAGAGTCCGCAAGGTTGTGACCTATATTCAGAAGAGTAAAGCCAGAAGAGAGGACGATGTCTTCGTAATAGAAGGCATGAAGATGCTCAGAGAGGTTCCTGTTCTTCAGGTTAGAGAAGTCTACGTAACTGGTAGATTTGTTGATAAAGCAAGTGAAGATGATAAAGAGATCCTTTGGAGATACGGTGCAGAGGAGGTTTCTGAGGATGTCATGAAGAAGATGGCAGATACCCAGACACCTCAAGGTGTTCTTGCGGTTGTATCCCAGTACCATTATACAGAAGAGGAAGTATTAGAAGGCTACAATCAGGGCAATGAAGGCGCAGCTCCACTCCTTCTTGTGCTTGAGAACATTCAGGATCCAGGCAATCTGGGAACAATGTTCAGATCAGGCGAGGGCGCAGGACGGGAAAGAAGATAGAGGAATCAGGTTTTGAAATGGGATCGAAATGCATGGACGGTACCTATGCGTACTCTCACTTCCATAATACCCCGATGAGAAGGAAGGTCAATCCGGTTTTTCGCCAAGGTGACGCCGGGATGGTTGTGTGGTATACTTCCAGTAACACTGCAGGTGAAGGAGAGCGGAAATGGCAGATCAGGAGAAAGTCCGTTTGATGACAAGACTTGCCATGCTTGAGAAGCACAGCGGGAAAAAGATCCGAAAGGCCGAGAATACCAGCCGGATTGACTTGATCACGAATCCGGTATGGATACGGGGGATTGCTGTTACGCTGCTCTTTTTTGCTGCGGCCGTTCTCCTGGCTGCACTGAATATGGATATGGTGCTGGATGCGGTTGCGAAGGACCAGACCAAAAACCTGATCATGATTGTACTGATCGCCTGGCTGAGTCTGCTGGCGGTGACG
>CACYKX010000223.1 GCA_902775075.1 uncultured Prevotellaceae bacterium
TCAATGATGATTGTGAGATTTCAGGAGCTAGCAGACTGAGCGAATGTTCTATTCTGAGTAATCCTGACGCTAGTTGCTTTATTGGCAACGATGTGATTCTTGACAACGCTATTGTACAGGCCGGAAGTAGTATTCTCGACGGTGCCAAAGTGGATAACTGTTTCATCGGTGAGGCTTGCCATATCGGAAAAGGAGCTTCTACAGAAGCTACCCTTTTCTTTGCCAACAGTTATATCGACAATGGTGAGACATGTGCATCTTTCTGCGGTCCATTCACGGTCAGTCATCACAAGAGTAGTCTACTCATTGGTGGTGAATATAGTTTCTACAATGCTGGTTCGAATACCAATTTCTCTAATCATGCCTATAAGATGGGGCCTATTCATTGGGGTACCATGGCAAGAGGTAGTAAGACGGCTAGTGGTGCCCATATTCTATGGCCTGCAACCATCGGTACGTTCTCTATGTGTATGGGTAAGATTCAAAATCATCCTAAGGTGAGTGATTTGCCTTTCAGTTATCTTTTTGGTAATAACGATGGTACTTATCTGGTACCTGGTATCAACCTTACCACAGTGGGCACTTATCGAGATACTGCTAAATGGGCGAAAAGAGATATGCGCCCAAGAAACGGCAGACTCAGCCTCATCAACTATGATTGGCTATCACCTCTTGTCATCTCTGAATGTATGAAAGGTAAAAAGACCTTGGAACGTCTACGCAAGGAGATGGGCGAGAATGCTGCCAGCTACAACTATAATGGTGTTATCATCCGCAATCAGAGTTTATTGCGTGGTATCAAATACTATGATATGGCAATTCATCTGGCTATCGGAAGAAATGTGAAGAATCATAAACTTGTTCTTCCATATAGTAGCATAGGCTCTGGAGGCTGGACCGACTTGGGGGGATTGTTAGTACCTCAATCTGAAGAAAGTCAACTCGTTGCTGATATCGTTAATGGTGACATCACGGATACGGAAACTATACAAGAGAGATTCCTTGATATGTTCAACAACTATGATGAATATCGATGGACTTGGACTTATCGCGCCATCATGGATTATCATAACTTAGAAACTATTGATGACCAAGACGCTGATGAGATTCTCGAGAAATATGAGGAGATAAAGAAAGAATGGAAAAATGCAATTAGCTACGACGCAGAAAAGGAATTTAAAATGGGCGACGTAGATGAAAAAACTTTGAATAACTTTATAGAAAAAATATGAAAACAAAAATGATGATCACATCACTTCTGATCGCTTTTGGTGCTTTTACGGCACAGGCACAGAAGTATGAGAACGTAAAGGGAGATCCGATGCAGACTCGCATCTACACTCTAAACAACGGATTGAAAGTCTACCTGAGTGTAAACAAAGAAAAACCACGTATTCAAACTTACATTGCTGTAAGAACGGGTTCTAGAAATGACCCGGCCGAAACAACTGGTCTGGCTCACTATCTTGAACATTTGATGTTTAAAGGTACAACCCATTTCGGAACTAGTAATCTGAAAGCAGAAGCTCCTCTACTTGACTCTATCCAGAATCGATATGAGGTGTACCGTACCATCACAGACCCTGCAAAGAGAAAGGCTTGGTATCACAAGATCGACTCTCTGTCGCAGGTAGCTGCTAAGTATAATATTCCTAATGAATATGACAAGATGATGGCGTCTATCGGTAGCGAAGGTTCAAATGCTTACACTAGCAACGATGTAACATGCTATGTAGAGAATATTCCATCCAACGAAATTGACAACTGGGCAAAGGTTCAGGCTGATCGTTTCCAGAATATGGTGATACGTGGTTTCCATACTGAACTTGAGGCCGTATACGAGGAATATAATATGGGATTAACTCAAGATAGTCGTAAGATGTATGAAAAACTTATGGCTGGGCTTTTCCCTAATCATCCATATGGTACACAGACAACTATCGGTCTTGGCTCTCACCTCAAAAATCCAAGTATCGTAAATATCAAGAATTATTTCAAACGTTACTATGTACCAAACAATGTAGCTATTTGTATGGCTGGTGACTTTGATCCTGACCAGGTGATTGCAATCATCAACAAGTATTTCGGTACATGGAAAAAAAGTGAGACCCTTTCTCGCCCTGAATATGCAGCGCCTGCAGCAATAACAACACACAAAGATTATACGGTATTGGGTAAAGAGGCAGAAAGTCTGTATATTGGCTGGCGCTTCCCTGCTCAGCGTGCTTTGTCAAGTGACACTCTTGATATTATCAGTTCATTATTGTATAATGGACGTGCCGGATTGCTTGACCTCGACTTAACACAGAAGATGAAGACACAAGAGGCTTTTGCCGGTTTCGAGGGAATGAACGATTACTCTATGTTCTTACTCGGTGGAGCTCCTCTGAAAGGGCAGTCGCTTGAGGATGTCAAAGCATTATTACTGGCAGAAATCGGGAAATTGAAGAAAGGTGAGTTCTCTGACGACTTGTTACCTTCTGTTGTAGCAAACTATAAGAGAGATTATTACAAACAACTGGAAAGCAATGAATTTAGAGCAAACCAATTTGTCGATGCTTTCATCAATGGTGAAGATTGGAAGACAAAAACTGAAAAACTCGACAGAATCTCGAAGATGACAAAGGATGAGATTGTTGCTTTTGCCAATAAATACTTGAACGATAACTATGTCTGTGTCTTCAAGCGCCTTGGAGAGGATACAACTATCGTTAAAGTTGAAAAACCTGCCATCACTCCAATACCAACAAACAATGACAAGCATTCTGCATTCCTTCAGGAAATCGTGAATAGTAAGCCTCAGGCCATCCAACCTGTATTCGTTGATTTCAACAAGGATTTGATAAAGGATAAAACTAACAAGGGACTTAACTTGCTGTATAAAAAGAATACATCAGATGATCTTTTCACACTACAGTTCCGTTATCCTGTAGGTTCTGAGACTAGTCCTCTATACGGATATGCCGGAAGTTATCTGGATTATCTTGGAACTAACAAGATGACCAATGAACAGATTAAACAGCTATTCTACAAACTAGCTTGTGACTATAGTATCAATTCAGGTAGCGATGAGACTACTATCACTCTGACCGGTTTGAACGAGAATATGCCTCAGGCTCTTGCTTTACTTGAGAAGTTGATCAATAACGCAAAGGCTGACCAGGAGACTTACAATAACTACGTGGCTACTGTTCTGAAAGGAAGAGAAGACAACAAGAAAGATCAGAGAATGAACTTCTCTTTCTTGTTCAACTATGGAATATATGGCAAGTATAACCCTAGTCGCAATGTACCTACAGAAGCAGAACTCAAGGCTATGAAGCCTGAACAACTGATCAATATGCTCAAGACTTTAAGCAATAGTCGCGATGCACAGATTCTATATTATGGCCCTACAGAACTAAAGGCGCTCAAGAAGGTGATTGCCAAGAACTACGTAATGAGTAAGCAGCCAATGCTTAAACTCCCTACTCGCAAATATGAGGCACAGACCACTCCACAAAATGAAGTCATCATCGCTCCTTTTGATGCCAAGAATATCTATATGGTTCAATACCATAACGAGAACAAGACTTGGACACCTGAACGTGAAGCTATCATCGACTTGTTCAACGAATATTTCGGAGGTGGTATGAACGCAATCGTATTCCAAGAATTACGCGAGGCTCGTGGATTAGCTTACAGCGCCGGTGCAAGATACTTACGTCCTTCAAGACCTGGAGACAAAGAGAGCTTCTATACCCAGATCATCACACAGAACGATAAGATGATGGACTGTATCAAGGAGTTCAATACTCTATTGAATAATACTCCGGAGCGCGAGGCTGGTTTCAATCTTGCAAAACAGAGTCTGCTGAAGAGTTTGGCTTCTGGAAGAACCAATAAGTTTGCAGTTCTTTCTGCATACGTAAGAGCACAGAAATTAGGACTAAACGAAGACCTCAACAAGAAAGAATATGAGATGCTTCCTAAGTTGGAACTAAAGGATGTTGTCAACTTCGCAAAAGACAACATACAGAACAAGACTTATAAGTATCTGATACTTGGCAACGAAAAAGAACTCGACATGAAAGCACTCGAAAAGATAGGTACTATCAAACGTGTGTCTACAGAAGAGGTCTTCGGCTATTAAGTTAGTTGGTCTTAAAAAATATAATAATTGAGGTATCTTGAAAGGTATCTCAATTATTTTTTTTATCTTTGCTACATCTTAAAAACGAATAATACATCATTATTAAATATTATCAACATTATGGCAAAAAAAGTAGACTTTAAATATGCCCCAATGTTCCAAGTAGGTAAGGATGATACTGAATATCGTCTCATCTCAAAGGAAGGCATATCTACAGGTGAATTTGAAGGTAAAACAATCCTGAAGGTCAGCAAAGAGGCTTTAACACTCCTCGCTCAGCAGGCTTTCCACGATGTAGAGTTTATGCTTCGTCGTGAGCATAACCTGCAGGTGGCTAAGATTCTGAAAGACCCAGAAGCAAGCGAGAATGATAAGTATGTAGCTTTACAGTTCCTTCGCAATGCTGAAACTGCCGTAAAGGGAATACTTCCTTTCTGTCAGGATACTGGTAC
>CACYKX010000224.1 GCA_902775075.1 uncultured Prevotellaceae bacterium
ATCGATCGAGGGCTTACAGAAGAGCAATGGGATAAGATTATAGAGTGTGGGCAACTCTTCTCAGCAGAGTGCTGCAAAGATATCTATAACTACATTTCCCCTGAGTTTGGCTCAAAGATGAAATTCTAAGAATTGTTATTTTAATAAATTTAAAATACGGTGGGCACACAGAAAAGAGGATATGCCTATTTGAAGTAAACCCCAAAAGTTAGAAAAAAACTTTTGGGGTTCACTTCATTTTGACACACCCTCATGGTGTGTTATATATTATTTCTTCTTGGGTCTTCTGCGTGCCCATCCCTCTTCAGAGAAATCAGGATTTTCACCTTTCAGTTTGAAAGACTTACCCTTGATCAGATCACGCCAGTTTTCCTCTTGTTTGTTTTGTACATTTCTCTTACCACGTGCGTTATCCTTTCCGCGACCATGACCTTTTCCTCGGGCGTCTCTACCGTGACCACCTTCGTCAGCATCATTACATCTTACCGTACGGCGCTTGTAAGTGGAACCGTCCAAACCTTTCATGACCTTCTTGGCATTCTCCTCAGGCACCTCAATGTATGAGAATTTACTCATTAAGTCGATATGACCAATCTCTACGTGACCACGTACGTTCTTGTTGATGAATTGCATCACTTCACCAGGATAGAACCCATCGTCCTTACCAAGGTTGATAAACAAACGCTTGTAACCTTCCTCTGCCTCACGTCTGCGACGACCACCGGAAAAACGATCACCACGTTTGCGCTCGCGACCTTTCTCGTTATCGCTGCGACGACTCGTCGGTTTCTCTATCTTTGGCGCATTTTGATAGTAATCCAAGAATCGGCCAAAAGTGATGGCTACCATCTTCTTGATAATGTCTTCCTTGTCGATATATTCGAATTGACGGTCGATTTCTTCCATGTAAGGCGCTATCTGCTCCTCGTCTACATCAGTCTTCATGATGTCATCCATCACCTTGTAGAGCTGTTTTTTACAGATTTCTTCAGGACTAGGCAATTCACCATCGACGAAATCCTTGCCGATCTGTTTCTCTATCTGACGAACCTTCCATTTCTCTTTGATATGGATGATGCTGATAGAAGTACCCTTCTTACCTGCACGACCGGTACGACCGCTACGATGTGTGTAGCTTTCGATGTCATCAGGTAATCCGTAGTTGATGACATGGGTGAGGTCGTCAACATCGAGACCACGAGCAGCCACATCGGTGGCCACGAGGAACTGAACAGTGTGCTGACGGAATTTCTGCATGGTGAGGTCGCGCTGCTGTTGACTGAGGTCACCGTGCAGAGCTTCTGCGTTGTAACCATCCTTGATGAGTTTGTCGGCAACCTCTTGGGTTTCCAACTTCGTGCGACAGAAGATGATAGCGAATATGCGAGGGTAGAAGTCGACGATACGCTTCAACGCCAAATACTTGTCTTTAGAGTGTACAAGATAATAGATATGGTTGACGTGTTCAGCGCCCTCGTTTCTACTGCCTACGACAATTTCTTTGTAGTCGTGTAAATAGTTCTTGGCGATTTTCTCCACCTCTTTGCTCATCGTAGCCGAGAAGAGCAACGTATTGTGGTCTTCTGGTAACCCTTCGAAAATAGCATTGATACTTTCAGAGAAGCCCATGTTGAGCATCTCATCAGCTTCATCGAGCACGATGTTACGCACATCATCGAGTTTGGCTATGCCACGGTTCATCAAGTCGAGAAGGCGGCCCGGTGTAGCCACGATGATCTGTACACCATGTTTCAACGTGCGAATCTGTGGCCCGATGTCAGTACCACCATATACAGCAACGATGTGCAAGCCATCAATATACTTTGCAAAGGCATTGAGTTCGTCTGCGATCTGTAGACAGAGCTCACGAGTAGGACTAAGTATAACAGCCTGAGTAGTTTTGTCTGAAGGTACAGCCTTCTGCAAAACAGGTAAACCATAAGCAGCAGTCTTGCCCGTTCCCGTCTGAGCAAGTGCGATAACGTCGTTTTTATTACCAAGTAAATACGGGATTACTTCTTCCTGAACTGGCATTGGATTCTCAAATCCAATTTCTTCAATGGCGCGTCGAATCTCTTCGTTTACGCCTAATTCTTCAAATGTCTTCAATCTTTAACCTTAATTTAAATGATGAAAGGTAACGCCCTCCCAGCCATTTAAATCGGGCGCATTTCTTTCTCTTGTTTTTCGGATAATCGTTGTGATTATCTCTAAAGCGCTGCAAAGATAGTGATTTTTAGTGAGTTACATATTATTTTCCTGTTTTTTATTTCATATTTATTTTCTTTTAACTACCTTTGTCGATATGAAAATAGCAGTTTATTGTTCAGCAAATAGAAGTATCGATCCTGATTTTTTCTCAGCTACCGAGGAGTTAGGGCATTGGATGGCTGCAGAAAACCACACGTTGGTTTTCGGTGGTTGTAACATGGGATTAATGGAATGTATCGCCAAAGCTTGTAAACAAGGAGGTGCGATGACGATAGGTGTGATACCCTCTAAGGTGGAGACATCGGGACGGGTGAGCGACTTCGTTGATGTGGAAATTCCTTGTGATAATCTGAGCGATCGTAAAGACTTGATGCTTGCGCAGAGCGATGTCGCCATTGCTTTGCCTGGTGGCATCGGTACCCTCGATGAGGTGTTTTCGATGGCTGCCTCTCATACCATCGGCTATCATTATAAGAAAGTGATTCTCTATAATGTTAAAGGTTTCTGGAACCCATTGGTTGCTGCACTTGATGATTTACAGGAAAAGGGTTTCATCCGTGGCGATTATCATGACTATATTGCTATTGCTGATACGCTTGAAGCTATCAAAGAATTGTTGACCGCCTGTTGAGAGCAAAAACGGCGATATACAAAAACAAGTTTGATATTATAAACACAAAAGGATGAGAAGTAGAAAACTCTCATCCTTTTTCTTTATCCTTTACCCAAGTCTATTACTGGGCATCGATTTCCTTAATCAGTCGGTCTGCGTGTCCCCATTTATCCATCATGAAGAGCACATAGCGAATGTCAACACCGATACAACGAGCCAAACGCTTATCGAAATTGATATCACTGCTCAGACTGTCCCAGTTGCCGTCGAAAGCCAAACCGATGAGTTCACCTTTTCCGTTGAACATCGGAGATCCCGAGTTACCACCAGTGATATCATTATTGGTGAGGAAGCAAAGTTGCATCTTACCACTTTTCTTGTCTTGGTATCTTCCGAAGTCCTTAGCACTAAGTAATGTGTGCATGATAGGTTCAGCCTTGTAGTCGAAGACACCGTTGTCACCTTGTTCCATCTTCTTTACGATACTCTCGGCTGTAGTGAAATAACCAGAAGGTTTACCACCCAGTTCAAAGCCACCGATCTGACCATAGCTCAAGCGCATTGTGAAGTTGGCATCACTATAATGTGGCAAATCCTCTTCCATACGTATTTTGGCAGCACAGAGACGCTTCTCCTGTTCATTGATAGAATCCATCAACGGAGGCATAATTTCATTCAACTGAGCATATATGTCCATCAAAGAAAGCGCGTATTTTACGCCTGGGTCTTTAGTGAATCCCTTGCGGTTGCTGTAAATCTTCTTGCCCGACTTCATGATGATGCTCTTGGCATAGAGATCGTCCACATACTTCTGATAATCACCCTTAAACTTTTTGTCGATGGTCTGATAAATAGAAGGCCACCATTTCTTATCTACGTGTTCGCGATAGTTTTTCAGTAGAACAGCCATTACCTCTTTATCGAGATTTGCGTCCCATTCCTTAGAATTATCCTCGAACACCTGATACTGGTCTTTTGACTTCTTGCTGTCGCCCTTGATTTCCATGCCACGCATCAGTTTCATGGCACGAGTGTTGAATTCTACGGCACTAGAACGGCCAAAACTCTCGTATAAGTTGGTGTATACATATCTAGCTTCAGTCAGTCTCTTGTATAGACTTTCCAAAGCATCGAAATCCACCTTCTTGATACCGGTATTGGTATTCTCCTGCCAAGCGCGAATCTTCTTCTCATATTCACGTTTTAAGTTTACGATACCGATAGAATCGATACACTTATTCATACCGAGTGAGTTCTTCCAGTAGTTGGCACTCTGAGCAAATTTAGAATCGTATTTGATACGTACAGCTTCATCGGCACGCATATGGCGAGTCATCACTTCCTGCTTGACGCCACGTACCTGAGCACGAGGGGTATTGCTGGCATCACGCATCATCTGAATGCCATAACTTGAAAGATAACGTTCTGTGCTTCCTGGGTAACCGATGGTCATGGCGTAGTCACCTTCCTTGTAACCCTCAGTACTTACCTTAGCCCAGCGTTTAGGGTGATAAGGTACATTATCTTTGCTGTAAGCGGCAGGCTGATTATTCTTATCAGCATAGATTCTGAAAACAGAGAAATCGCAAGTCTGTCGTGGCCACATCCAGTTATCGGTTTCACCACCAAATTTACCCATGCTCTTTGGTACGGTGAATACCAAGCGCAGGTCGGTGAAATCTTGATAAGTGGTGGCATACCACTT
>CACYKX010000225.1 GCA_902775075.1 uncultured Prevotellaceae bacterium
TGAAATCTTCGCAGATTTTCTGGAGAACTATTTCAACAAGGAGCGTTGTCAGAAAACCCTTCAGATTGTGTCATCAGAGTTGTCCTATTATAAGGGAGACGACGCATTCAGAAGAAACGGAATCCAGAGTGAAGTACCAAGAGCTTTCCTTGAAGGTATCGATGGTTCAGATAAGCTGACGTATAATAATTGCATAGGTACGCTGTTGGATATGTTAGGCCGTGGTGAAACTATGCGAATGCTCATTTCTCGTCATCTATGGAATAAGGAAGACTTTTCAATCTATAGAGTATCAAATGTAAAGTTCAGAATCCAAAGCTATATGAGAACCATCTTCCAAAAAATCGCCGATAGTGCCAAAGATGATGCCTTGCTCAGTGAAATGAAAGACATATACGGTCGCTACGCATTGGCAGAGGACAATCAACTGTTACAAATAGCAGATGCCTTTGACGAGTTCTGGAATAAATATAAGAATGACATGCGAGTAAGACCTGTAATAGACTCTTACATAAAAGAGTCTTTATGTATGCCTTTAGAACAAACACCAGGCAGAAAATACAATGGCATTATACGCCCAGAATATACTCCAGTTGCCATTGATTCTTTGAAGTCAGACGAGGTATTTGTCTTTGGAAGCAACCTTCATGGACATCATGGAGGTGGAGCTGCCAGGGCTGCTGTCAACAAGTTTGGAGCTATTTGGGGGCAAGGTGTAGGACTGCAAGGTCAAAGCTATGCGATACCAACTATGCAGGGTGGCGTAGAGACCATTAAGCCGTATGTTGACCAATTTATAGACTTTGCCAAACAGCATACCGAATTGTTCTTCTATGTAACACGTATTGGCTGTGGCATTGCCGGTTTCAAAGACAGAGACATAGCTCCTTTGTTCAAGGATGCTATGGGCATCAGCAATGTTTGTCTGCCAGAAACCTTCATTGAAGAAAACAAAAATGCCACTAGCCCTGAAGTTCCGCAAGAACTTTTAACCATGATGTACGGACAGGTCAGAACGTTGATAGACCTTTTAAAAGCACTTAATAAGCAGGAGCCTATCAAAGATAGTGATGATGCAAGAGAGCGTCTAACGGAGATTGCAGAACGCAATGTCCGCTACGGTGATGAATTTGCATTCATGGCTATGAGAACCATTTGGTGTATAATGAGCCGATATGAGCATGAAGGTTCAAAAGTAGATATTGAGCAGCTGGAGAAGGATATGTTATCATTCCACGAAGGTAACGAATATCTTAAAGCGAATGATATAGAACAGATATTCTACAACTATTCTGTCCGTAAAATGGTTAAGTACATTCAGTTCTTGAATGAGTTCAGAAGATACAGTGACTATGAATCGATTCGGGAAGATTTGCAATCAATACCAGTAAGTCACTGTAGTAGTAATGATCCACAATATTATTATAGTTTCTATAAAGGTACTCTTTTCAATGTATGGCATATTCTACTTGAAGAGTGGGACAACGTAACGAAGAATGGCAAGTTAGACAATGATCTTCTTGAACAAGTCGCTTTTGGAAGATTCGACAATATGGTCAAAGAGCATGGGCTAAAAGAAACCATTCGTCTTGCATATGGTGAAGTTGGATGTCACCCAGACATTCAAGCACCCAGAATGCGCGAAGAAGGCAGAGTTTGGGGGCCGGTATATCGAATCGACGGGAAACATATAGAGAAGGGTTGCTCTGATTTCAGACGCTGGCCATGGACAAATACCAGCTTTGAGATGAAATTTGCACGTGAAATTCTTGAAAGAGACAAGAATTATATGTGTGTCGATACTGATTGGCGAGGAGCATTGTATCTTCCTCTATCTGATTATACACTACCTGTATATTCATTACAATTAGGGAAAATGCATTTTGAAAGCCAAGAAGAAAAAATAAAATTCATCGAAGATCATAAAACAGGAAGAAATGCTGATTGACTTTAGGGGAAAGTCCATTTCTGTTAAAGAGTTTGACTGCAAGTTTGGAACGCTGCAGGAAGAACACATTGCTCCCTTTGTGAACCTTTTTGTAAAGGTTACAAAGGGTTGCAATGCAAAGTGTTTGTTTTGCAGCAATGCAGGAACTTCGGTTCCCAAGACTCCATTCAATGTTACCAAATTGATAGACATTATCAAGGGGTTGATGGAGTCTGGTATCAAGGTAAACAGAGTCAACATTACAGGTGGTGAGCCCTCAGTCGTTTCCCCATTGGTAGAAGACATTCTTTCAAGAATGTGTGACTCCGAAACATCTGATGTTCACATGCACCTTAATACCAATGGGCTGCTTCCTCAGTCACAAGAATTGATGCGGCACCCACGATGGGATAGCATATCAATGTCTTTACATCATTATGATACGACAAAGCTGTCTGAGTTATATGGATGCAAAATATCTGAAAGTGCATTTAGTTTTGAGGGAATCAACCAACAAATATTGAACTCCAGCTGTAATCTTATCAAAGGCTACATTGACAATGCTGAAGAAGCTCGTAAGATGCTTGACTTCAACCTTGACTTAGGCATTCCGCGTATAGGTTTCGTTGCCTTGATGAAGGTGAATGATTATTGTCGTGAGCACTTTGTGGACTTGGAGGATATTCATTTGGAAAGCATTCCACACGTGTATTTCACAAAATCCATGAACCGAGGAAGCAATTGCAAGTGTAGCAACTATCTGTATAACCGTGACCTGAAGATTCTGGAGATATACATGCGAAACTACGCTAATCCGTATTATTGCGAGTCATCCCTTGTATATGATGGGGAATATTTACGCCAGGGATTTCATCAGGATAATATAATATATTGAGCAAAATGACAATAGCAGAGTTGTTTCAGTTAAGAAAAAACGATCCTCGTTGGAATACGTCTTATCCACTCAATCCATCTGATTGGACGGATTATCGTGTGCCGGATTCGCTGTCTTTCGAGAATGACAGCCGTATGTCATTTTACATTCATATTCCTTTCTGCAAACAGCTGTGTTCATTCTGCGAATACACCCGGATGCTCTGCCCAGATGAAAAAGTACAAAGGGAATACCTGTTGGCAATAGCCAGTGACATAAAGCAATTCCGACGGAAATACCAAGATATTACTTTGCTTGGATTTGACATAGGAGGAGGAACGCCGACATCACTATCTGAAAATAACTTCTCCTTGCTGATGCAAATATACCAGACAACCATTTCTGGGCTGAAGAAAGATGCAAAATATGAACCAAGCATAGAAGGCACATTCAATACACTGTCAGAGCAGAAGTTGGAAGATATGTCGGAAATGGGTTTTCATAGATTATCATTGGGAGTGCAATCTTCTTGCAGTTCTGTTTTGCATCAACATCAAAGGGGGAATTCCAGTGAAGCCATGATGTATTCATGGTTGAAAAAAGCATGGGACAAAGGAATCAAGAAAGTGAATCTTGACTTCATGTATGGTCTAAAAGGGCAAAATGAATCTACAATTCAGCAAGACCTGGAACTGATTGGCCGGTTAAAGCCACAACAGGTTACTTTATATGAATTGAGAACCAATATGATTTCGGAAAAGGAATCATTCACCAAGGAAGAGCTGTACGATCAATATGTTCACTATTACGATGGACTTATTGCTATGGGGTATAAGGCTCGATTCGGGCAAAACACATTTTCTGTAGATGCTGCCGATGAAGGGGTTTCGTCTTATCTTCGGGAAAGAATGCTCAACGGAGCAGCCTATAAGGGTTTTGGAATGTCTGCCCAAAGCATGAGTTCTGAAGGCATAGCGTATAATGTGGGGAAACTTGCGGTAACACCACAAAATGCGCTCAACAAAGAAGGTTACCCTGAACAATTTACTTATCTTCTGCCTCCAGACGAACTTGCTTCAAAATATATAGCAATATCTGCTTATAATGGCTCGTTCTCTATTGCCAAATTAAGAGATTATGGCATAAGTGGAGGGAGTCTGAACGAGATACTTGATTTCTGTATTGACGAAGGACTCCTGTATAAGGGGGAAAGAGACAGGATGTTCATTACAAAAATGGGCTTCAAACATTATGGAGCATTGTTCTCTTTGTTTTACGCATCCCATACCGCTTCTGTTGTGTACAAGTAAACAGGTACACAAGGTTACAAAAATATAAGTAACCATCTTCAAGATATGCGTCCTGAGGATGGTTACAGAAGATGATTCTCTTGAATATGTTCAATGAGTCACAAATGAATAACTGACATTAAAGCACTCATCAGATACCTTTAAGGTAGTGATGACTGTTGACTTGTCAGGAGTGGTAAATAGGTATTGAATGTTCTTATCGTCACTGCCTGCCCCAGCCACAAGGGAATAGTGCTCTTTGAGATACTTGATGATAACTGACTTGTTCACACACAACTCTGTGTCAATAACAGAGTACAAACCACCTTCATGCTTAGTGAAACTATATATCACACCTGTGGATTCATAAGAACCAGAATACACCAACTGATAGTTAGCTGTC
>CACYKX010000226.1 GCA_902775075.1 uncultured Prevotellaceae bacterium
TATCAGATCTCGTAATATTTCTATCTTATTTTTGCAAGTTTTATACTCTCACTTCAATTTTATATTTCTTAACACGAAATTTCTTTCAATGTTTAAATTTCCATCGATGAAAGGAGCTCATAATTCGTAAATTCAAAATCAAAGACCGATTGATTATGGACATTTAAAATATATCCAAAACACAATCCATTGATTATCAACTAGTTATATTCTCACCTATTGATTCTATCATCAAATTATACTGAAAATATCTACTTATTCAGTTAACTACGTAAGGCTATATACCTATTCGCATCAACTTACACAGTTAACTGCGTAAGCATATGAAGTTAACTGCGTTCAAAATAGACAATATTTATATCACTAAAAAACATACTTTTAAGACCATTTTTATATTTTCTACAGAACTTGAAGACAATACTTTTTCTAGATGAAGAAAAAAAGTCTGCACCTTTTATTTTAACATTTACAATTTCAGCGTTAAAAATATTAACACAGGATTAACACACTTCTCTTTGCGGATTCAGATATTCCTCATCTTTATATCTATCCCATTAGTGTCAACTAATTCATAAATGCCGATTTATTGAAATTCCACATTTTTGCTCTCATTTTACCATCCCTCTGTGTTAATCTACCGAAATCTATCTTCCTTTTACAGTTTTTTTGTAACTTTGTACACAAATGAGTCAACAAGAATCTTCAATACAAGTTCTCCAAAGGCAGCGAATGCTCCTGCAAATGGAATATTACACGGAAAAGGAGGCCTTCAGGAAGCAAACCGAAACGATGGGATTGCAACGGAAGGTGAAACGTGGTGATGCGTGGTTTCCGTTACAGGTGGGTAAGAGTTTCTATAATTCTCTCAACCAGATGGCTATAGAAATCACGCGTACTGCTGACCAAGAGGTGGAACATAACTTTGAATTTGGTCGACCTGTCGCTTTCTTTCGGGTAGACGAGAAAAACCAACTGAGTTACTTTAATTTTACCGGTACGGTAAGCTATGTTGATGGTGACCGTATGGTGGTATTAATTCCCGATGGTGGACAAGCTATCGACATACAAGGGTGTTCGCAACCGGTCGGTATCCAGCTATTCTTTGACGAAACCAGTTACAAACTGATGTTTGATGCTCTCGACCGTACTATCAAGGCAAAAGGTAACCGGTTGGCTCATCTGCGTGACCTTTTCTATTCTCGACAGAAAGCGGAAAAGTTCTCTTTCGCTGCTACCAAGTTTCCTTGGCTAAATCCTTCTCAAGAGAAAGCTGTCAACGAGATTCTATGGGCAAAGGATGTTGAGGTGGTCCATGGCCCTCCCGGCACCGGTAAGACAACAACCCTTGTCGAAGCTATTAACGAGGTGTTGATGCGCGAAAGTCAGGTGCTGGTTTGTGCACAAAGTAATATGGCTGTAGACTGGATCTGCGAAAAGCTCGTGGATAGGGGTATCAATGTGTTGCGTATCGGAAATCCTACAAAAGTCAACGATAAGATGCTGTCGTTTACTTATGAACGGAGATTCGAGGCTCATCCTGATTATCCTCAACTGTGGGCAATAAGAAAAGCTATCCGCGAACTGAGACGGCATAAGAAAGGGCATCGTGAGGATTTTCACCAAAAGTTAGATCGTCTGAAAGGACGTGCTACGGAAATAGAGATAAAAATCAACGCAGAATTATTTGGTGAAGCTCGTGTTATAGCCTCAACACTCGTAGGATCAGCTAATAGACTACTCGACGGTATGAAGTTTGGTACTCTTTTCATCGATGAAGCGGCTCAAGCTCTGGAAGCTGCTTGTTGGATACCGATGCGAAGAGCTTATCGAGTGATTTTCGCCGGTGACCACTGTCAGTTGCCCCCAACAGTGAAGAGTATAGCTGCTCTGAAAGCGGGATTAGGAAAAACTCTGATGGAACGCATCGTAGAGAACAAACCGGAGGTGGTAACTTTGTTGAAGGTGCAATACCGCATGAATGAGAAGATCATGCGATTCTCCAGCGACTGGTTCTATCATGGTGAAGTGCAAAGTGCCCCACAGATCAAATACCGAGGTATCCTCGACTATGATGAACCGATGATGTGGATAGACCCTAACACAGAGGCTGAAAGAACTGGTATCGACATTGAGGAGGAACCGCTCAAAGAGCAGTTTGTTGGCGAAAGCTTCGGACGAGTAAACAAAGGTGAAGCGGAGTTGACGCTGAATGTGTTACAGGATTACTTCCAGAAAATCGGGAAACAACGTATCCTTGATGAGCAAATTGATGTGGGCGTCATCTCGCCTTATCGTGCTCAGGTGCAATATCTGCGAAAGCTTATCAAGAAAAGGGAGTTTTTCAAACCATATCGTCGACTGATAACGGTAAACACCGTGGATGGATTCCAAGGACAGGAACGCGATGTGATCATGATTTCTATGGTAAGGGCCAACGATGATGGCCAAATCGGATTCCTGTGTGATCTGCGAAGGATGAATGTTGCCATAACGCGTGCCCGGATGAAACTGATCATCCTAGGCGATAAGGAAACGTTATGTCATCATCCTTTCTATAAAAAACTATGGGAATACATCCACGATGATGTAAGCATATAAGTTACTGAGGATATTGTATCAGTCCTTCTTTTTACAATCTTTACGACCACAGTACTTCAGAGCTTTCTGAAGATAGTCTGCGGCAAGATGTGCAGCCTCAGCAACATGTCCACCGAATCCATGGTCACATGAGTTCAGTAAGTGGAATTCACTATCCTTGATGACATAATGGAAACGTTGACCATAGGTATAAGGTACAATACGATCGGTGTTACCATGAAGGATGATTGCTTTGCCAGTATATTTCATGGCAGTCTCATAGATAGGAAGTGTGATGGCTGTTTTCACGAAGTTACCTCCTAACGAACGACCACCAAAAAGTTTTATCTCTGCAGGTGGATTGTAAGGATCATACTGAGCACCAAAGGTGTTTCCGCGCAAGGCGTCTTCGCGAAGGACAGCTGCCGGAGCCATCAGACAGATGGCCTTGATTTTCTCGACACCCATATTTCCTGCTGTCATTGCAGTAACGACACCACCTTGTGAGTGACCGGCCATACCGATCTTTGAAACATAAGGTAATGCCGCAACATAGTCATATACCTTCTGTGCATCAACCATCTCATTGGGTACCGTCATATCTTGAAATCTGCCTTCACTCTGTCCATGACCATTGAAATCGAAGCGGATACTGGCTATGCCTCGTTTCTCAAGACTATCGGCAAGATTCGTAAGTAAAGGCTCATTCTTGTTGCCCATAAAACCATGACAAATGATAACCATAGGAACGCGCTGTCCTTGATTGATTCTTGGGGTTTGGATGATAGCATCTAGTTGTCCGTGGTCACCTGTGATTTTCACATTTTCTGAAATTGCATACGCATGAAGGGTAGCCAATGCCATGACGGCAAAAGCAAACATTCTTAGTTTTTTCATTATAGATATTTTAAGTTTTACGCAAAGATATAGCTAAATTGTCGATTATGTAACAAAAATATCATTTTCTTAACACCAAATAGCAATATTTTTTATATCTTTGAACCGTCATCTGATTAGCTATAATATGAGAATTAAATATTTACTACTATTGGGATTGTTACCAATAACGGCAAATGCTCAAAAGAAACACCATCAAATTGTACTTGCAGACTCTGCGATTATATCGGTACATCCTTATCAGAAAGGATCTGCTGACATCATCGATGAAAGTCGCATGAATAAGGGTCTTATCATAAACTCGCTGGAAGCACTCAGCGGACAGGCAGCCGGTGTAAACGTTTCGTCAAATGGGACAAGTCATATGGCTATGCTTAGTTCCGTTCGTGTACGAGGAACAACTTCGCTGACAGGAGGTAACGACCCTCTTGTCATCATCGATGGCGTATATAGTGACATATCAACGCTAAACAGTATTTATCCGGCTGACATTCAAAGTTTCACGATTCTGAAGAATGCTTCAGAAACAGCTTTATATGGTTCTCGTGGTGCTTCCGGTGTGATACAAGTGACGACAAAGAAGGGACTCGGAAGTAAATTTCATATCTCGTATGATGGCAATATGGGTGTGCAAAGTGTGTACAAGTATCTGGGTATGTTATCCGGAGATGGCTATCGGACAACGGCACAGAAGCTCGGACTGGACTACGAGGATGGAGGATATCATACGGATTTCCAAAAGGCTATCTGTAGAACCGGAATGATACAAAACCATCATATTGCTTTTAGTGGTGGTGGCGAGAATTCCAACTATCGTGCTTCTCTTGCTCTGATGAAACAGAATACGATTATCAGAAAACATGATAATGCTAACTTTGTCGCTAAGGTGGACTTGCAGCAAAAGGCTTTCGATGACATCATGACTATCGACTTAGGAGTCTTCGGAAGTAGCATGAAGGAGGAGGGAGTCTATGATGAACAGAAACTTTTCTATTCGGCTGCTAC
>CACYKX010000227.1 GCA_902775075.1 uncultured Prevotellaceae bacterium
GGGAGAGATATGTCATAAGCCCAACATTCATATTGGCAACAACAACCGCATTGAACCAGATATCTTGATAAAGAGGGATGGCGAGGACGAATTTGTGATTGAAGTAAAACGTCCGTCGCATAAGCAAAGTAAAAAGGATGTAGAGCAACTGTTGTCATATATGCGACTGCTGAAACTAAGTGTAGGCATCTATATTGGCGAACATCTCGAAATATTCTATGATATGCCGACAAGCAAAGAACCAGTTTCCATCATGAAGGTTCCATTGGAGATTGACAACAAGTTGGGAGCAAGGTTTGTTGGTAAATTCTCTAAGGACGATTTTAGCAAAGAAGCTATTGTGGATTTCTGCGAAGAGCGTATCAAAGAGATGCAGAGACAGGCCAGCCTGAATAAGATTAAAGAGAGTTTGATTGGTGATGCGCAACAGCAGATTTCCGAAAGTTTGAAGCCTTATTTATTGGAAAAATATGGGAACACTTTCTCCGAAGGGGATATTATTGGCATGCTTTCCAAACTGAAGTTTACCGCAAGAGATGCTGATAGTGAACAAACTCCAGCAGATGCAAAACAGAAAGATGCAAAAGTAGAGACTGCATCGACTGACACATCCAAGAAACGCGTGTACGACTATACAGAATACTCCTTGGATGGAGGCCCATTTTTAGGAAAAAACAAATTCGTATATGCTGTCGTGGCTGACTATATCAAACGACATCCTGTGGCAACATTTGAGAATATTGAGCGTGTGTTTCCACCTAAATTGCAGGGGTCGTTTGGTGTTGTTAGAACAATCGAATACATCAAGGAAAAGAATTATAATGGTCGCCGCTATTTCAAGGAACCAGAGTTCGTCCTGAAAGATGCTAATGGTATTCCGTTTGCTGTCTCTACGGAATGGGGGAAGAGCAATATTGAGAAGTTCTTGAAAGCGGTGCGTCAATTAGGATATCATGTTAAGTTATCGTCGGAAGATGGCATAGGCGAAGAGATAAGTCACGTCGTCACAGAAGAAACATCAGGACATTTACATGATGGCCCAATGTTCCATCTTTATATTCGTGACGCAAAAGCTCATGGTATCTTCAACGAAATCAACCACTCCATACGCATATTGAAGGGCAGTTTGCTGCCACAAAGCACGGTGCCCTCGTATCGAGACGGCGAAAAACGCAATGCCATTATTGCAGCTATGTCGAAACCAACCAAAGACGGCTTTTGGGAGTTGCAGCGCGACTATGTGTTAAACAGTCCCAGTACGGCTGCCAGCTATTGTTCAGGTCGCAGTTGCAATGGCTGGATACATTGGATTAACGATGCAGGTCAGTCACTGGATGAATTATATAGGAGTGAGTGACTTGATTTCATTATTTATTTGTACCTTTGCACCCAGAATATTTAAAATTCAATAGCTATGCCATATACTAAATATATTACTGATGTAAAGGGATATATCCAGGCTCTTTTCGAAGATGCCGCTGGCCTTTCTGTTGCCGAGATGGAAAAAGACTGGAAAGAGTTTCTGAATACAAAGTCTTCAGACTCTGTTTCAAAAATGGATTTAGCCTATGAACTTGCTCAACCATATAAAGAAGATATACCCTTTTACGGCCTTCTTTGTTTTAAGTTGTGTTGTTGTCTTTATAGAAAAGACCACCAGAAGAAAGAACTTTATGAAGAAGCCGTTAAATACCTCCATCATCCAGAAATATTGAAATATGCACAACTAAACCAGCGTTATTTTCTTGAGAGATTTCACGCAAAGTATATTGCAGGAATTCAAGAAGAAGCATTAAAGCGCATCAAACATGTAGAGCGCCTGCAGCCTTTCATGGGTGATGACCAATGGAATTTCCATGACGGTGTTATTCGGGAAATGAAGTTTGACCGTGAAAAGGATAAACTTACGGTTATCGTTGACACATATTGTAGGACTTGGTCTGACAGTGGAGATGAAACTTATTTAGTTCCTTTCCTATTTACTGATTGCGTGAATATAGAAACCAACTTAGAGGTTGGAAATGACTATATTTGGACAAGCCGTATATATCTATTAAATAATTTTATTTACGTAGAGTTTGAATCAGCAAATCTGAAGGTAAGCAGTAGACAATTGACAATCGGTAAAATTATTACTCAAAAAGTCTAAAATATGAGCAAGGAGATGGATATCAACGAGATGGTTATTGCCGTTGAGGTGGATAGCGAGGTGATTGACAAGGTGCTCAAAGGGGAGATAACGCATCTTCTGATGGACATCAATGAAGATAATCAGACGCTGTTATTAGAGAACGTTGACGGAAATTTGGTGCTGACAACTGATGAGTTGCCTGAGACTTTTCATGGATGCTATTTCTATAACAACGGTAAGTTCCCGTATGCCATCAAGGACGCTGTGACGTTCTTGGAACTGAATAGCAGCGAGGATTACCATTGCCTGTTACGTATCATCGACATTGATGTAGAAGCTGGTATGAGATTCAACTACCAAGGTGCCGGCAAGCCGATTATGGAAGATCCCGACGGCGACAGTTGCGTTTGGAAGCTTGGTATGGAGGTGGTGCCCGTGCCGGCAGAACCAAAGGTGTATCTGATGCGTTGGAACCCTTCTATCAGCTCTTTTACCGAGAGGGATTTCGAGGAATGTCTGGAAAGTCAGGAGCACGGTATGTTCCGCATGAACTGGAGCATTCATGAGTGGCAGGAAGCCAGAAGGGGCGACTTCTTCTTTATGCTGCGTACTGGTGACTCCAAGGCTGGCATCGCATTCAGAGGACAATTCATCTCTGACCCTTATCCGGAAGAGGACTGGGCAGGAAGCACCAAGCGCAGAATGTATGTGGACATGGTGTGTATGGATCCTATGGAACCAGGAAAGAAACCTGCCGTGACACTTGCAAAGCTACAGAAAGAGGTTCCCGCATTTGATTGGTCGAAAGGCCATTCTGGAACCTTGTTGCCTGAGGAAATAGCAACGAAGATAGGTGAACTCTGCGAGAACGAGGAGAAGTTTGCCGTAAAGCCCAAAGAAGAATACCTCAATTGAGTTTCTAACGGAATTTGCAAATCATCCTCCCATCGTACCATAGGGGGCTGGGATGCCGATGTACAGGGCGTTTGAGCATGGGAGGATGGAGCACTCCATCCTCCCGTCATCCTCCCATGCATCCCTCATGCGGCTTTTAGTGGAACTGCTAAGTAACAGGCTACTATCAAGTAGTTTGCTCTTTTTTTTGAAATAATTAGCAAAAAGTTTGGAGGTAATAAAATAATTACCTATCTTTGCAGCTGAAAGATAATTTATAAGCGATATGCCAACAGTATTTACTCTATTGGGGTTTAGGTTTTGGTTCTATGGTAACGACCATACTCCTATTCATATTCATGTGAAGAAAGGTGGTGCAGTGGCTAAATATAATATACTGCCTATATCATTGGTCTATAATTATGGGTTTAAAGCTTCTGAGCTGAAAATGATTGAAGCAATACTGGAAGATAATGAAGAGGTTATTGCCCAGCACTGGAATACATTTTTTAATAATGCAAAATAAAAAGGAGGTAATTATGGAGAAGATTGAGAAGATTTGGCTGACTGACGATGCTGTATGGATAAGGACGGCTGATGGCCGTGAGGCATGCGAAAAGTTTCACGACTATCCTCGGCTGAGATATGCTACTCAGGAGCAGCGTGAAAATTACGAAGCTGATGAATACGGGTTGCATTGGGAAGATGTTGATGAAGACCTGAGCTATGAGGGATTCTTTGACAAGCGTGAGACGACTCTGCTCTACAAAGTATTCATGGCACATCCAGAGTTAAACGTATCTGCTATTGCACGACGTTTGGGTATCTCTCAAAGTCTGATGGCTCAGTACATTAGTGGCAAGAAGAATGCGAGTGATGCAAGGACTGCATTGATTTTAGATACTGTCCGTGAGATTGGTCAGGAATTAATCGCAGTGTAAGCGGCAGACGAATACTATACTCGCTATGAGGGAGTGCCGTTGTCGCAGGGTGCGCGAACGGCTTTCGACGGGGGAGAAAACGTATTTCGTCGGGTGGGAGAAGGGTTCTCATTTATTTTTAGCAGCCGCTACGTTTATTTTTGGCGGTAGCTAAAAATATTCACGGCGGCCGCCAAAAATGAATTGGGCTCCCGCCAAAAACCGCTGGGACAGGTACTGTTACATACAAACGACCTTTAGTTGAGTCATCAACACCTCGGAGAACCATAACGGTTTGTACGAGGTGTTTTTGTTTTCTTTTGGCACAATAATTATAAACAATAGAGTTTTTGCCTATCCCCCTCATTTTGGGGGCAAGAATCTTCTGGAACGCCGATAGACAAAGGGATTGAAGGCATGAGGGGGATGCACCAAATCCCCCTCATGTCTGTCACATATCCCTCTCATTTTTTGGTAAGCGTATCC
>CACYKX010000228.1 GCA_902775075.1 uncultured Prevotellaceae bacterium
TGAAGGGAATAAGGGATATACCCTTCTTTTTCTATAGATGTGTTACTGTCTTTGGTTAGGCAGCGGCATCTGCCCGCCACGGACAATCCCCCTTGGGCCGCAATATGAGCAAACGGAATAAAAAAATTACGGAAGAACAAGAATGGAGCTACAAGCATGACTTTCCACTTAGTGATGTATGGGTGACTGACCATATACTTGCAAAGCTCATCGATCCTCGCCTTATAGCATTTAAAGATGCAGATAAACACGGCTGTCCTGATGGACTTGATATGAGAGGGTGGAATCAGACAGTCCAAAAGATGATAGAAGCTTTTGCTCTTATGCAGGATAATATTGTTCTAACGGATAAAGATGATAAAAAATAGCGGAAGGACTTGGCTTGTTCTGCAAGTACTTCCGCAGCCTATGGGATTGAAAATTCTATAGGCTTGTGTGTCCTATCAATCCTATCAAGTTGACGACAACCTTTACCATAGTGTACTAGCAACTTTACTATTATGGGATGCTGTGTTCTCATGGGGGACAAAGTTATGTTTTAACGGGACCGGAACTCTGTTCTGATGGGGGGAAAGCTAAGTTCCCTATATGGTAACGCTATAGCAAAAGGTCTTTTGCTAAGTAGGGAATGATCAAAACCTACGCAGCAAAAGACCTTTCATTAGCTAGAGAATTTCAAACCTGTTGTGTACAGATTTTGGTTGTTGTGTACTGATTTTGGTTGACAGTTTTGTTTGTTATTCCTAACCTAGTTTACACTTCTTTCTTCTTATTCCTAGACAGGTTGCCAATAGAGGGACTTCAATGGAAGCCCGGCAAAGAAAAGTCTTACTTTTGATGTTAAAAATTTTTCTACTTCCATTTAATTCGTCTTGTATTACCGATCCTTATAGATTTTCTTTGAGTTGAGTGGAACTTGTATTAGGTACTTGACTGCTACGAATTTAGTCAGCCACACCCCATTATTCGACAGATAGAACTTTAGGCCATCTAACACCATTGCTTTGCAGTCTATGCCAAGTACGTAGGGTGTCCCATGTCGAGCGCCGACTTTGCGAGCTATCTCAACCGTTGGGGAAAGGTGGACGTAAAGCCTTGACTCACTTTTGATACCTTCCTTATAAATGGATTCCAAGAAGCGGGTGGCTGTACCATGGTAAAGAACGTCAGGCGGCATACACTCTTTGAGCTCCACATCGACATTTATAGAATGTCCCTGGCGGGCACGAATCTTCGTATGCTGAAGGTTGAACTCATAGCGTTGCTTGTCGTTGGTGGCTACAATTTCCTCGAGTTCCGCCTTAGTGTAACCTTGATTCCGCACTAAGTCGCGTATATCACGCCAGCCATGCTCATCAAAAGCATAGTTGGTATCATGTCTGAGCAGGAAAGCTAGGTGCTTGCTATTGCGTATAAGGTCCTTTCGTTCTGACATAGCTTTTGGTCATTCTTATTTGGAGTTTCGTCATGAAATTAGACTCGCAGAATTGATGTTAGCCTTAGTGAGTACAAAAGTACACAAATTATTGAATTATCGGAAAAACTATCGTACTTTTGTATTCCAAAATTGGAAAACAGACAATGGACAAGACTATGTTCAAACAATAAATAAGCGATTATTCAGCTCGGGACGGCAATTTTGCATTCGCTTTCAGCAATATTTTCGTACAATGGAAGTGCTATTTTCATGGAAGCATTTACACGTGGATGGTCTTGCCGAAGTTAAACTTATTCCATGTATATTCCTCATGAGCTATGTAACCAAGTTGGTTGCTTGTAACGAGCGTGCTTCCTATGCTGCGGTCAACGTTGACATGCGAATGGCCATATATCCAATAGTCTATCGGTGCTGTCTGAATATAATCGGTAAGGTCGACGGTGAAAGCATGCTGTAGAGAGCCGTTGCGAATCTTTCGAAGCTTAGGAGGCGTACACAGCCGTGTGGGCACATGATGCGTGACAACCACCTTATGTCTGGCCTTGCTCTTGGATATAGCATTCTCTATAAAGTGCATGCATTGATGGTACTCACGATTGTAGTCGGCTGGGGTAAGTTGATGCCCGTTATACCTGATGTGATGAAAATCAGTGAGGAAGAACCCTATCGCTCTCTCATTCTCCTTTGGAATCTCCGACCAAAGTGTAGACAGAATAATATCGATATTGCCGAAAGTAACCACCATATTATAGCAGTACCTTACGTTCGACATGATTTTCAGTTGCCAAGAAGGACCGTTCTCGGCAAGGTCAAAGCCATCGTAGAACTCGTGATTGCCCGGAATGAGGAGCACATGCTCATAATGGTCGGAAGCCCACTTGAGGAAAAATGAGTCCGCTAATTTTTCGCCAAGATAGAAAATGTCGCCAGCAAGAATAAGGATGTCGCCCGTAACCTTCAGATGCTGGCTGCGCAGGAAGTCACGGTTGTCCTGGTATTCAAGGTGGAGGTCAGATAAATATTGTATGTTCATTCTGGCTTCGTAAATAATAGTATAAGCTATTGCTCTGGGTATTGTTCATAGAGCTTAACACCGTAATCTGGAGCCATGGCATAGACATGTTCCATGATCATTGCAAGATGGTCTTCGTACTTCTTCCACTCTTTATACTTGAGGAAGAATCTCACCTCTATGGGCAGTCCGCTGTCGGTTGCCTCAAGTTGCCTGACCATTATCCCCATCTTTTTCTGTATATGCTCGTTGCCATTCAGATATTCTTCAATGGCAGCCCGGTAACGCCCAAGATTAGTAATATCTTTTTCGTTGGAATGCTCAAAGTGTATGGATTTGAAGTCGACATAAAAACGCCGCTGCACCAATCGACCGTCACTCTTCTGCATACCAATCCAGTTCTGGAACGTTCCTGTTATAAGCTGGTTAGGCGTGACGATAACTATGGTGTTGTCGAAGTTTCGTATCTTAACCGTACTGAGCGATATGTCCTGCACAATACCGTTGGCAGGAGTGCCCGGCACTGTTATCCAGTCCCCCTTGTGTACCATATCGTTGCTTGTCAACCTTATACCTGCTACGAGACCAGTTATCGTATCCTTGAATATCAGCATCAGTACTGCTGATGTAGCACCAAGACCGGCTAAAAGCCTCATTGGACTTCTGTTGATGATGATAGCTACAACGATAATAACAGCCAAAAAGAGAACGACAACACGAAGGACACTGCACAGGCTACGAAAATACTGCCTTGCCTTACTTCTGTTCGGAGCTTTGTCAAGCATGTTGAATCCAGAGATGAAGACAAGCAGCGTGCGGGTGGACATGATAGTAATGTATATCTCCGTGACCCTATCGAGCACCACTCTTATATGAGGGTACTGATAGAAAACCATTGGTACGAGAGCCCATACGACGATAGCAGGGACTATGTGGGAAGCACTTATGAGAACCTCGCGGTTGAAGAGGATGTCATCCCATTTGCCTGGTGTGCGCTGGGTGATCTTAACAACTAGAGGGACTAGTAGTTTCAGGCATATAACTTCTGACAGCCATGCGAACAGTACTGATACAAGAAGGAGTATGGTGTGGCGTAGTATAGGAACCCCTACTCCATTCACTCCCAACAGCATAAGCAGCTTCTCAGAGGCTAAGCGTATCGATTCAAGAACAGTATCCATCGACTTATTTCTGTTTACGTTTATAAGCTTTTAATAATGCAAAGATAATGAAAAACAATGGGATGAGCTAACATTAAGACATGATAATTTGATTTATCCCGAGTGAAAACGGCTGTGGCATTGAGGCCAAGCCGACCTTGAGGGCTTAGCTTTGCCAGTTTGCTTTAGGCCTAGGGGCAAAAAGAAACATCTGTATCATGCTCTTGAAAAAAACAATCACCGTCTGATTATGGGTACAATGCGAATACTGATCCGTGACTACCCTCGCCGTCATAGTCAGTCGGCAGTGGCATCTGCGAACCGAAGGATGTCAGAACTTCGTCGGGAAGATGCTCGGTCAACTCTATACGGAAAGAGAAAGACTGCCGGTCGTAGTGCATGTCCCAAATGGAAAAGTCAAGGGAGTTGACTGCTGACGTTATCTCGTCCTGTATTTGCCAAATATCCTCGTACTCCATGGTTCGCTATTATGTTTTTGGTTCACCCTCTGCAGCCATATCCATCTGATTCTCTTCGTTTTGCCGTGTATAGCTCAACGGAATGGTCTTGCCCTGCAGCCGCTCCTTGAGCCGAGTGTTGCGCTCGGTAACGGTGATGTGGCTGACGGCATACCATAGGGCACGACGCTGGCCGATGACGATACAGACTTTCTTGGCACGGGTGACAGCAGTGTAGATAAATGTCGAGCTGCTTCATCCAAGAGTCGTGAATCTTCTTGATGCGCTTGGGGCCAATGCCGTCCACCTCGCCGAGCCGCTGACAGTCCTTCTCGATGATG
>CACYKX010000229.1 GCA_902775075.1 uncultured Prevotellaceae bacterium
GAGAAGGCAAAAGTGGTCAAGGTAAACCACATGCCAGAAGGTATCGACCCGACTGCCATCTGGTATATGATGAAGCATCACTGCCAACTGCATCAGCAGGACAGGACTGTCGGACGAAAGTTGGAACGCTTCATGACCACGTTTGTCATCTCCCCCTCAAAGGAAGAGGCAGAGAACTTCACCATGAATGACTGGGCGAACCTTAGTGATGAAGCGTTGGAAGTTCTTGACTCAGTAGGACTCATCCCCAAGGGCATGAAGAAGGAAGTGAAGACCAATTTCCGCAATTCAATGAATGTGGCTGGCTTGCATTCCGACTCCAAATCTGGGACGCTGCACCTGCATCTGGACTGTTGCCGTGTTGACCTTGACGGCAACACCAACGATGTCCATGATATTCACAAGAGGGCAATGATGGCTGCGGAAATCATCAACATGAGGCATGGATGGAAACAGCCGAAAGAGATTCGTGACATGCGAAGAGAAGAGATTTCGGACTTTTGCGAATACACCCTTCAGAAGATGCAGGAGTTTGACATTGACTTCTATTTCAAGATGCTTCGTATGAAGGGTTATGAAGTGACACCTCGTTACGACAAAGGCAAGAAACTTGTTGGTTACACCATCGGCAAGAATGCCTCCGTATTTAAGGCTTCTGAAATAGGTCGCAGATTCATGGTATCACAGCTTGAAGCCACATGGAAGAAGTTCCATCCGAAACCTGCTCAGGTTAAGGTGAAACCGTCTGCTCCGACTATTACTTCAAGTAGCAGTCCTCTACGTCCGACAGTACAGATAACGACATCTGCCCAGCCCAAAGTGCAGCCGAGAGTTCAGGCAAAGCCTGTGCCATCCTTCACCAGATTCAACATCGACACACCTGTTGGCAGCAAGGCTGTTGAGATTCCCAATTCGGTCAAGGATATTTTCCTCAATGAGGCTCAGGTTCCAGAGGATAATGACACTGCCACTGTAGAGAAGGTTGCTCATACCGCCATGCTTCTCTTTGCTGGCTACATTGATGCCGCTACTTCCATGTCCGAATCTTACGGAGGTGGTGGCGGTTCTGCTCCTGAATCTGGCTGGGGCAAGAAGGATGACGAGGATGAACGTATGTTTGCCCGTCGATGTCTAAAGATGGCTCAATCCATGTTCAAACCTAAGCCACGCCAACGTAGTTTCCACCGATAAAATAATACTATACATTTATGATTAAAAAGAGTAAGAATAATGAGAATAAGCTTGACTTCGATGTAATGTTCAACGAAGTTCAGGAGGAAATACAGGAGAAGGATGCCGAACAGGACATTGTTGACCGGGTTCCTCAACTCAAACAGTTGAGTATCGACATTGACAAGGCTACAACTGCCGTCATCAATGCCAAGCTATCCTTGGAATCTTCAATCCGCCAAACCCAGCGTGAAGAAGGAGTGCTTGGTGCTGCCGTGAATACTATCAGCAACAAGGTCGACACCATCAATGAGCATATTGACCAAGTAATGGAAGATGCTCCCACAAAGTTGAAGGTGTCGGTGAATGTATCTGATGCTGACTGGCAGAAGATGCAAGAACTCCATACCCAATGGCTGGGACAGGAGAAACAGACACTTGACGACCACCACAAACAGCAGGAAGATAGTTGGCAGAAGCATAGCCAACGACTCACAGACATCGTGAAGAACAACGAAGGCGTATGGATTTCCACGAAACTGTTCTACGCTGTTGGCTCACTATCCCTGCTGTCAATCATAACGATTGCAATTGAGATAGCTTTCTATGTGTACTTTCGCTTTATTTCTTTGTGTTAGCGAAAAAGGGTATGTTTCATTCTTTGTAAGAATAAGTAAATAACTTAGTGATATTAATGGTTTTACTTATGCTATTGCTTATAAAGAATAAAATGCATATCTTTGTGCTACCGTTAATAATGACGGCAACATTTTATTAAAGAAAGGAAAAATGAATCTATTGGATTTTGTAAATAGCATCCCCTTCGATGGACTTTCATACCTTTGGATAAATGGTTACGAATTCCATTGGAATGGATGTTTCTGGGAAAAGATTGAATGATAATTTGAGAGAAGAAAACTTGAATTCAAATTTTCTTCTCTCAATGTTGTTGTTTAGTTATCATTTACAATTATTACACAAACTGCTTTGCTTGCCAACTCTACCTGTTTAGGCAATGCCTTGCCTGTCAAAAGATTGGTTTGAGGCATAGTAATACTCGTGGGCAAAAGATCTACAAGGTTTCTGATGTAACTTGCTTTAATAGCATAGCCAGCATTTTCTGCTTCACGGTGTTTAGCACACACAACTCCGATGATATTTCCATTCTTATCGAAAAGGGGACCACCACTATTGCCGGGCTGTACGGGAGCAGACATCTGATATTCTGCGATATTCCCTTCAAAACCTGTCTTTGAACTGATAATGCCATTAGTTAATTTTATGTCCAATCCCATTGTTGATATAAGAGGATAACCTAAAACAAAACAATCTTCACCGACGCTTGAAGTTGTATATTTGAATGTGTATGGAATATTTGTTAAAGGCTTAAACGATACATCTGTGATTCTCAAAATTGCTAAGTCATTCTGTTTGTCAGATATCTCAACTCTTGCCGTATATGAGGTTTTGGTATCATCGTTGATACCCGACACTTTTATAGTTCGTGCATTTTCAATGACGTGGTAATTGGTTATGATGTATCCATCTTTGCTTAAAAAGAATCCGGTTCCAGATGAAGCGCTGTTTTGAACGATAGTCTGAGCGTCTGGAAACATTTTGATGTAAGTCTCTTGGTCTTTGTCCTTATCTATTGTAATCAAAGCACCATTTACAAATGAAATAGTCATATCCATGTTTTGTTTCCATTTTCCCAACCAATCAGCCTTAAATAAGGTAGGTGTTGCAGTGGAAGTCAATGTCGCTTTAACATCGCCTTCTTTCCAGTCTCCGGGATTCTCTGCGCCAGCAAGATACAACAGATAATAATTCCCATCATTACCTTTCTTCACTCCGATAGTATATTGGTCACCTTTGTAAATCCCTTCTAAAGGATTACTTGCGTTGTTTGATAGGTATTCTCTAAGAATACTCTCATTCCATGTAGTAGTAGTTGAAGGCGGGATGAAAGAATACTGAGTAGAATAACTATATGTACTTGTAATGAGCTTCTTCAATTTGTTTATATATTTTTCAGACTTGTTTGGAAGCTCAAATTGCGAAATATTCCATGTATATCCATTGATATAATCAACTATTGTGATATTTATGCTTGTGCCGCCGACATAGTTTCCTGCCGTACAAACATAATTCAATACTACTGCTAATGTGTTGGAATCTTTTAGGTAGTCACTGACATCTTCCTTAAATATGCGATAGTAACCTTGAACCGTTCCCATTTGTACTGCACTATTTTCATATCTTGCCTGAACAACATCAACTCTAATATTAAGTCCCTGTAGATATGACACTAAGTTACCAAAAATATATCTATCCAATTCTGTCAAATTTGAAGGAACATATACTTGAATTTCTTTAACACCATTTATTCTTGAGACCAACGAAGGCTTGGATGATAGTTTGTGCCCAGCATTGTGTGTTACGGAAAAAGGTCTATTTACAGTCTCCTTGAGAGCAACACCATAAAAATTGAAAGCAGAAGTTGATGTATCATCCTCAATCATGTCAACCATTTCGATGTCATCCGAAATAGCAGGAAAATAGAATTTAAAAGAAATGCTTTCATTTTCTTTTGTAAATTGGTATTTGGCTGGACTTACAGGAAGGCCTTCACTCTTTATGATAGTGCCATATTTTTTCCCACTTTTACTATCTTTCAGATAAGTCGTATTATTAATGCATGCCCATCCATAATGCATGACATTTTCATACACACCTTTAATGATTGTATATTGAGTTGTTTTCTCTACTTCATTGATTCTTAAAGATATATTGTCTCTCCTCGAATAAGTGGGCGAAATGATAGTTTGTGCCCACATTCTCAATGTCGAGACTAACAAAAGAAGAAAAAAGATTTTTGTTTTCATACGAATATGTTTTGATGTTTTTATGATTAAATGTGGCCTGTCATTTATGCACGAAAAAAGCGCAGACCGCCACCATAATCCTGCCAGGCTTACCACAGCCTCCAATCATCTACGGGGAAGTCTGCGCCTATGGCGCGACTTCACGATGATTGGTGTTTGCTCTTTCTATCCTTTCGGTGTGGTAATTTGGCAGGATGTGAGCAATATGTCTTGCAAAGATGGCATTTCGCCACTATGCGTTGCAAAGGTGGATAAAGCGGAGCATGCCCACCCACTTCACAACGGTGATTATCCACCCAATTTGGGGTGAAAACAGGCTTAAAACAGCCTGAAAACGGTCTGAAAAA
>CACYKX010000230.1 GCA_902775075.1 uncultured Prevotellaceae bacterium
CACTGTAATGCTTGTAATGCTCTCGAATTGCTTTACTCATAGTTATACACATTTTTTATTAATACTAAATGTGTCTACCTATATCAGTATAAGTCAATAGTGATATTTCGCTACGTTTTTCTTCAAAATGGAAACGGATTGTGTTCTTTTTTTTGTACCTTTGCAAGCAAGTATCGGCGCGAAGCCTCAGAGGAGGTGCCGGTATGACTTTTGTGGAAAAATAATAGAAGCGTTATGCGCATCTTGCGTTCTGAAACCTGAGAAATTTCAAAAATGTGGCAAGAGTACATGATGGCTTCCATGCGTTAGTGTGGATGCTATTCTCTCTCACACATTTGGTTTTCTCAGGACCTCAGAACAGAGAAGTGGATACAGTACCACGCTTCTCATGTTAATAAAGATGTTTTCTGAGGGACTGGGAAGATTGAGTTTTGAAAAACGGTAGAACTATGGACTTTAAAGACTCTATTTTTCAATTGTCGAAACGAGTTACATCAGTCAGAGTATTTGCAAGTTGCTCTATATCAACATTTTATAATCTAAACGATAGAAAAGTAATGACGTAGATTCTAAAGGACACGTAAAAGAGGAAGATTTAACGTTTTTAACCTTTGTAAACCACAAAAGCAAAGTGTTTGTGCGATATCATAAGTGATTTTGGTGAATAGTTCCATAAAAAACACAAGTAATTGTCATATGCAACCTACAATAGGGCTTAAAAAATGAATTATTTTCAATTTTTGACGTTATTATTTATTAATTTTACAAATTATTGATGTGTATATGGATTATTTTTAGTATTTTTGTACCATTAAAACCCATATATGATGGAAGAGAACAAAGATTTAAATCGGATTAAGGTGATGTTGGCTGAGAAAAAACGCACCAACAAATGGCTTGCAGAGCAACTTGGCGTTAATGCTGCCACAGTTAGCAAGTGGTGTACCAATTCTTCCCAGCCGTCTTTGGATATGCTGAGCAAAATAGCAGCAGCCTTAAAGGTGGATTATACAGAACTTGTAAGAATTAAGCGCATTCATGGCGAAGAAAAATAACGGAAAATATGATTCTGGGGTCAACATCATGGGTAGTGTTCCAAACTACAATGTGATGCTTGACTACATCAGTGATACATACGGTAACACTGAAGGCAGTACTGGTGCCTTTGAGTTCAGAACAGAGAAGTCACTGCAACGATTTGTCTCTGCCATAGAATCCTGTATTCTCAAATTTAGGAATGACACTCATAAGAAGTTGTTCTTTGATGCTATTGCAGACAAAACTTTTTCGGTACAAGAGAGGTTGGTCATCTTATTCTGGCAACTAACCTATTCAAATCTTCTCTTCTCCCGTATAACGTCAGAGGTGTTCATGAAGGCTGTCTATTCGGGGCGTGTCACCATTATGGCTGAAGAGATCACTAATTTCTTGCGGTTTATAAAAGAAACAGAGAGTGGAGAGTTGGATTGGAGTGAAGACACCATCAAGATTTCGGGAAGCAAGTATCTCACCATCATGAAGAAGTTAGGACTTGCGGATGGCGCTATCAAGAAGAGTATTGTTCATCCAGTCATCACAAACAGCCTCTTTGTTTACTTTATTCGCTTTATCCAGGCCGTATCAAATGACAAGACTTTGCACAACCCATATATCATTTTCTCGTTCAGTGAAGAACAGAATCTGATAAACCGATTGAAAAGGATTGAGAATATCCAATATTGGGATGTTACCCAAATAGGTAATGAAATAACTATAGATTTGAAATAATATGGCTTCTACTTATATTCAAGAACACAACCGATTATTCGGTGACCTGACGGCAGCTTTAGGACGTGACCTTGCTCACTTGTCATCTGAGGCAAACGGTGGAAGGAGTATTCTGTTTGTCTATCCGCCCGTTGACGAAGAGAAGTATATTGAGGAGGCAAAGCAAAGGTACACCGATGGCTATGAGTTCATTGATCTCCGACAGTTGTTTGTGGAGTTTGTCGATTCAAAAGGGCTTGACAAGTTCAAACGCCAATTCAAGAATATGGGTACGGAAGTTTTTGTCAGTCAAAACTATACAGAGGGAACTTTTTATAACTTCCTGATGAAACGAATCGTGGATTCTGCAGCAAAAGGCGTCTCTCCAATATTGATACATACCGGTGTCATCTATAAGATGGGATTTTCAAATCAGAACATCATGGAAGACCCGGATGTGATGAAATTCCAGAAACCACTTGTGTTTTTCTATCCTGCGGTGATAAGGAATGAGACAATCTATTTCCTCGACCAGCAGCCAGCTTCCAAGTATCGCTGTGTGGTGATTGTGTAATTATGTAATATTCTCGAATATGACAAAGATAAAAGACATACTTTCAATCCGTCTTGAAGATGACATCAAGAGTGTAATCGACCTCAACCAGCAGGACGAGCGTAGTATTATTGATGAACTTGACGGATTCATCTTGACAGAGAGCCTTGCCAAGCATCTGGCAGACTTTTGTGATTTCTTCACCTCAAATACAGCCCAACCAGGATTATGGCTGAGTGGCTTCTATGGTTCAGGAAAGTCATACTTCTCCAAGATGATCGGTTTCCTGCTAAAGAATCCCTCTATTCAAGGTACATCTGTGCGCGACCGTTTCCAAAGCAAGTTGATAGGATTGCCCAATGCTGGTCTGCTTCAGAACAGCATTAACGAACTGGGGCGCACTAATAACCATATTGTGCTTTTCGATGCAGCCAAGACTACAGGCAATCATGGTATCAGCTACATGATGATGGGCGCATTCCTTAAATCTTTAGGACTTAACGATGACTGGGTAGGTATCATCGAGTTCAATTTGTTGATGAGCGGTCGTTATCAGGCTTTCTGCGATAAAGTCCAACAGAAGTTTGGTGAATCATGGTTGAAGCGCCGTCAGAATATGGACGAAGTGTATGACACTTTAGAGGACGCCATGCTTGATGGTTTCTGTTCTGAGAGTGCTTACGACGAGATGCGTGAGGCAGCCAAACTGCGCATACAGGACTATGACGCCGTAAAACTTCAAGAAGACTTGACCCGCTATCTTGAAAAGAACTCAGACATCCGTATTGTATTCATGATTGATGAGGTGAGCGAGGCAATTGCCCAAAAGAAGATTAATATCCTTGACCTTGAAGGAGTGGCAGAAGCTGTAGCCGCCCTCGGACGCAAGGTGTGGACTATTGCCATTGCTCAGCTTCAGTTGGATGATGTTATCAATGGCACCAATGTCAATCGTAGTCTGCTCACAAAGATTATTGACCGTTTCAAGAAGCGCATCCCTATTGCTGCAGAAGAGGTGGATATGATTATTCGCAAACGACTCCTTGCCAAGACTGCTGATGGTAACGACCTCTTACAGGACTACTACAAGAAGAATAGCGGAAAGATTTCCGATATTACCAATATTGTTGGAACGGGACTTAACAAGACCACGGATGCCAAAACATACGCAGACTACTTCCCGTTCTATGAACACCAATTCAAGATGCTTCAGTACTTCCTGTTTGGAACCCAAAAGCTTGTCAAGACACAGGTGGGTACTCGTGGCATGTTGATTTCAGCATTTGATGTGCTGAAGAAGGAGGCTCTTTCTAACAAAGACATCCACACCCATGTCAATGCCTCACAACTTTGCCGACAGGCAGAAGAAGCTGTAGCAGAATCACTACGTGTCCGTTATAGTCAGGCCGATGAGCATTTGAAGGAAATGAATCTTCATCTCGTTGTGGGACATGATATGCTTCAGACCATCCACTTCCTTACGGAATCAGGTGCCAAGACAACTGCAGAGAATATCAGCCGTGCATACGTAAATTGCCCAGACGATTATTTCTCCGTACTTGAAGAAGTCAAGAAGTCTTGTAAGAAACTGGCCGACGATGAGATTCTTATCCTTTCTGGCGATGAGTATCGTATCACGAGTGAGACTCAGCAGCGCATCTTTGAAATGATGAACAACATTGACATTGCGAACTATCGCATCAAAGGCGAGATTACCAAACAGGTGAAGCAAATGTCGCTCGTTCGTGGTGCGCAGAATCTGACTGTTGACTCTGTCAATGTAGGATTCGCTGTTCAGTCAGACAGTGGCGAACCACTTTCTACTGGCGGTGACCAAGGCATGAAGATTGTGTTCCATGACATTCTTAGTGTCAAGCCCTCCTTCAATGAGTATGTTGAGCACGTCAAGGAAGAAACGCAGTCTCAGAAAGGCATCATCAGTATTGTGCCTTCTTCCAACTATGCTTCTGAGATACAGAAAATAGCAGAGGATATCCTTCGTATCAGCTATATCAAGGATGTACCTAATCTCACTTCTGAAG
>CACYKX010000231.1 GCA_902775075.1 uncultured Prevotellaceae bacterium
CTTCTGGTTCTTAGGAAGAAGTTTCTGCAGGTTGTTTTGCTGTTTCTGTTGCCGACGTTGCTTATCTTGGGCCACAAGTTGACCACGGCTCTTACTCCTATTGAATCGCTCATTGGCAGCCTTAAGGAACGGAATATGATTATATAGTTTTTCCAGATTGAACGTACCATTAACATTCAAACTGCGGTTACCAACGATGGTATTACCGAGGTTCTTGCCTTCCTCTACCTCTACGCCACGAATCCAGTTATAGGTAGCATTATAATTGGCATCTGCATGAACCCAATCGAAGATAGGAATAAGATTGAGAGGTAACTGATAGGACAAGGTGAAATTCTGGTTATAGTTCAACGGTTTACCAAACTTCTTGATGCTTGTCCATACGGAGTCTTTCCATGCCTGATATTGGTCAGCATAGAGAACTTTGTTTACAGGACTATTCGGTTCTTCTATCTCGGCATGGGTAGCACTCTGGAAATTCATATGGAGATTCTTGGTAAGATCCCAACGTAAACTAAACTCACGATTCCATAAGAACTGGGAATCGAAGTTTACAGGAAGTGAGGTGTTCTCGATAGCTTCTAGGTCTCGCTCCTGCAGTTCGTAATAATGACGAGTCATCGTTGTGTTAAAGGCTACATTCTGTGGTAACCAGTTTAACCCGAACCGTCTGAAGATTTCCAACCACTTGTTCTTGAATTTCCTGAATGGTTCCCACGACTTATAAATAGGAGTCCAACTGTAGTCTATCATTCCTTTCCAATTATCCTCTTTCTCGTAAATCGTCGTCTCACCACTCGTATAAGAATGATCATGGGAATAGGTGAAGGAGAAATTGGCGGGATCATAAGGCATCGGATGGCGCTTGCTGGCAATACCTACCTTAACACCGGAAAGGGAGAAATTCGTTTCTGTATGTTTTGTGATGACAATACTCTCTAAGGAGTCGCGCTCCACCTTATTGGATGTGGCATCGAGAGCATCATCCAATTTCATATCCGTATCCATCGGATTGTATTTCGGCTTTATCTTATTTTTCGTTACACTATAATAGAGTGGCGCTGTAACCTTTGCTTTATCCGGGAAGAATTTACCTAACTCTAGATTGGTAGTAAACTGCAAAGTTCCTTCATTGTCCTGTGATCGCTCATTCACGCCTTGCTCCAATCCGCCAAATCCTTCGCTCACATATTTGCCATGAACATTAACCGTACCGAAATCTGATAACTGTACGTTGAGTACGCCATTGGCTGCCCATCCTCCATCATTATTGTATTCCATCAGTCGGAGTTCATTCACCCAAACCTCAGCAGATTTCTGTTCTCCGGAATTGTTGCGCACACCAATGATCATGGTCTTGATGTCACCAAGTGATGGGTTACCTACGATTGTCACCTTGTTGTTGGGTTTGTCATCGATATACATGGAATATGTACGTATGTCATTACCCAAACCGCAAAGGCGATTACGTTCTTTCTTTACTTGGGTGAAAACACTGAGCGGAACATCCAGCATATTCTCCTCCGGCCATACCTTTTTACAGTCTGCCAAAGATTGTTTATTATATTTTCCCCATGCTGTGAGTGACAAAGGTATATCGTATTCGTAATAGTTGCTCTTATAGTCACTCCCCAATCTGATAAAGACGCTCATATCTTTATCTTCAAGACCCGTGATATTCGGATCAAGTGCATTGGCATGAACAAACATCTGAATACGTTTGTACTGGCGAAGGTCAAGATTTGTCTTCTTATATACAGCTTTAGCCTCACCTTTACTGAGATTCTTCGCCACCAGACTCAACGATTGTTCATTAGACTCTACCAATTGAGGTTGTGTAGGGTCCTGCTCTCGACGGATACCAGGAGGAAGTATGTAATTAACTGGCATCTTGTCACTATTTTCCTCTATACTTACAGCACTTGCCTCTAAGGTTCCGCCGGAAGTATTGGATAGATTCTGATTATAGACACGCCATTCACCACGGACAAGATCCAGGTTAGCCAAACGCAAGACGATAGGTTTCTGAAATCTTGTGAGATAAAGGCGCATAAAACGGATACTTGTAAAATCATTGATACGACCTTCTTTACTAGAATATTGGTCGAGCGGAATTCGAAACTGATACCATGTGACATTTCCCTGCTGACCGTTGCGAAGTGTAGGATGTGTCTCACGCTTATCCACAATAAACCCTTTGCCCACTTGCATCTGATCAGGAGTCAGACGGATATGATACTGGTAATATTGTTCGTATTCATTCAACGTATAATCTTGATTGATGTCTTCTACATCCGGTGTTGCCTTATAGGACGTATCATATCTCTCCGGATTGTTTTCAGAATCAGGAGAGTTTCCTTGTGGATTGTTGATATACTTATATCTGTCAAGAATTGATGTATGATGCTCATCCCAGTCTGTTCCACGGAAATAATGATAATCATCACCGGCAGGGTCGTGATAGATGCTATCAAAGACGGCCTGGTTTACCTTACCCTGAATCTGGTCGAGATAGACGGCTTTATAGAATTCTCGTTCCTGTGCATCCGTAAGGCCATTGAAACCTACATCCTGTAAAGCGCGACTTCCGCTACTTGTGGCAAAGGCATAGGTAACGGCAGGCTGTGTCGGGATACGTCCCCACTGGGTCGTTGTCCAGCTATTGCTACCATCCACAGGCATTCCACTCTCATAGAATTTCTTTCCATCACGGAGGATGTCTTCGCTCACTTCTCCAAGGTTGATATAGAAATCACCACCATATTGATTCGCATCGCTCAGCGTATTGGTATATACGAAGGGATCCATCATCCAAAACTCGATATACTCGATATTAGCGGCTTCGAAATCCGTGGTTTCCAGTTTTCTCATCATTCCTCCCCAATGTCTGGTAGGATTGGCTAGCGAACCGTCTGCGTTCAAATCCTGAACATTGAAATTGTATGGTCCGCGTTCGTTCGGATAATATGCTATATTGAGTATCGGCAAGGTACTGGTGGTACCCATATAACTGCTGCGATCGCGGTCTGGATAAAGTTCGCTCATATAGACTTCGCGCACCATATAATTGCTCAGCTGATCCAAGTCGCTCTTGATATGTGGAGGGGTCAGACTGCTACTACGGCGTGTGAAGAGTGGATCGATGGTATACCACGACATACGACTGCGGTTAAATCCACTCGTCAATCCACTTTTATCCTTTGACTCACTAAAAACACTCGGACAACTGGAAAGAAACCACGATGTTGGTGTAGACACGTCTATGACATTCTTGGTATTCTCGAAATCATCGATATAGGAAGCATTATCTTGTGTGTTATGGGCCGTATGCGCGATAAGTTGTGCGAATTCTCCGGTAAAAGATATCTGAGAGGGTTTGGTCACATGGAGGAAAGGTATCTTATCGAGCATATTGGTGAGCCATTGACTTTCTTTCTTCCAGTTTATATTGACACCCCAAAGTGTATTGTTCAGAGGCTCTTCTCCCATACTCACCTTTGTTGTCAGCGCTTGTTCACGCAGATGCTGAAGTGTACCACTCAACTGAAGATTCTTCGAGAAATCATATTGCCAGTTTATGCCGAACATTGTCTTTCGGGTCTGCCCATAATCATTGTTGCTCTCACAGGTGGCACTTATCGCTGTACCGGCATCGATCAAACTTTGGTTGAGTATCGTCACCTCACCTGCTGAATAGTCTACACTATAATCCACTCCCTCCGTTAGGGTGATACCACCGGCTGTAACCCGAACGGATCCCGAAGGAATGTTATAGGTGCCTAGGGAGATGACATTAGCCGTGGTACCACGAAACTGTCCGACCAACTCATACTTATCTTTCTCGGCAAGTTGCTTAGCCACAGTTTTGGTACTATCATAAAGTTCTGTATAGGAATACTTACGAGCCTCATCTGCAGAAAGTCCGGCATTGAGCAATGCCTGATAGAGATATTTGCCAAAAGGTTCTGCCGATGGGAAGAAGACCCGACCGTCACTCACCGTATAGCCATCCACATAATCGAAATATCCATTACTCCTCACCTTATTGTTATTGTCTAGTCTATCTGCTCCCAGAAGTTTTATGAGTGGATATTCCTTAACTTTGGCATTCGGAATGTAGTTGAGATACACTCCGGCGGAATCGCTTTGGAATTTTACATCGAGTTTGAATCTATCTTTCTCGACCGTTGAACCTAAATAATACACGTTCTTCATCATCAACGGCCAGTTATGCTGTTGTGGGTTGCTACTCGTATTCTTTAGTGACTTTACCAAAAGTGTCTGATTGGCATCGGTATTCTCACTGGCGAATTCTCCAACCTTATAGGTTTGTCC
>CACYKX010000232.1 GCA_902775075.1 uncultured Prevotellaceae bacterium
ATTCACCACTATCCATGAACATACGTGCAAAGTCACGCTCAGGTTTCTCGGTGAAAGACTTCACGTGATGGGTGGTTGGATTTGGGTGTTCAGGTGTGGCAGCAACAAGTTCACCCATCTGCAGATACCCGTATCCGGGTTCAGGTCTTGTAGGCTTGACACCCATGGTAAGTACATGATCATAGCAGTTGATATAGTCCGTCGCATTATGGACTGCATCTCTGAACTTGTCTTCATTCATGACAATCTGGTCAGCAGGCACTATGATTACGTCACCCTCGTCAGGTATAATGCCAGAACACAGAGCCATGAGTGTGGCAGGTGCCGTATTTCTGTTGATAGGCTCAAGAATGAGATTATCGTGAGGCAGTTCAGGAAGCTGTTCGTTTAGAATGTCTTCGAATGCGGTATGAGAAACCACAAGGATATTCTCCTTCGGCATTATCTTCTGCATTCTTTCGTATGTCTGCTGGAGAAGCGTTTTTCCACAACCGAAGAAGTCTATGAATTGCTTCGGAAGGTTCTTGCGGCTCACAGGCCATAGTCTTCGTCCTTTACCTCCAGCAAGTATTATTGCATATTTCATGTTCAATTATTTTTGTTTAGAGTTTAGGGTTTAGAGTATAGAGTTTGGAAAGTGTGTTTCGTGATTTGTAGTTCTCTAACCACTAATCACTAAACACTAAACTCAAACTATGGGCAAAGGTAGTAAAAATATCTGAAACCTCCAAACATACTTAAAATATTACGATATTTTAGTATAAAAAGACCATTCTTATGGGGTAGAAAAGCAATAATCCACAAGGCATATCGTTATATAGTATATATTTATCCACATTAGATCCGAATTTATACATGATAACAGCATCGGTAGTAACATATAATCACCATCTGCTTGATATCGAGCCTGTGTTGCGAAGTCTCTTTGCATCACCTGTGGATGTTGTCTATATCATAGACCATTCAGCAGATATAATGCCCGACCTTGAGCAGGAGCTGATGGAGTTCAGTAACCGAGTGCTGACTGGAGAGCCACAACTTCGCAAGAAGGTAGAAATGGGTTTTCACCTGCTTTATTTCCGTCATGAGAACAACGGTTATGGTGGTGGACATAACTTTGCCATCCGCAAGGCAATAACGCTTGGCAGTAAGTATCATCTTGTGGTGAATCCTGACATTTGGTTTGGTCCTCGTGTCATACCAGAGCTTAAGCGATATATGGATTTGCATGACGATGTGGCACAGATGATGCCAAAGGTGCTTTATCCAAATGGTCAGATACAGCGTCTTGCAAAGCTTTTGCCTACACCTATGGATATTTTCGGAAGATTCTGTCTGCCGCATTTCATGATAGCAAGAAGGAATGCTCGCTATGAGCTGTTCTATTCGAACTTTGATATGGTGCTCAACGTTCCTTATCTCTCTGGATGCTTTATGTTCTTCAGACTGAGTGCCTTGCAGTCTATCAATCTGTTTGATGAGAAGCTCTTCATGTATGCAGAGGATATCGATGTTACGCGCAGACTGCATGAGAAATACAAGACTCTCTACTATCCTCTTATTCCTGTATATCACAAATTCAGCAGGGCTTCACATAGCAGTTTCCGTCTCTTCTGGATTCATGTTACCAACATCATAATGTACTTCAACAAGTGGGGATGGTGGAAGGACAGTTTCAGAAAAGAGGCAAACAAGCGTGTTGAGGAACAAATTGCCAATGGCGGAATAAAGGAATATAGTCCGCTTGCGGCTAAGAAGGCGACACTAAAGCCTTTGCTAACAAAATTGAAAATAAAAAGCAGATAAATTGAAGCAATATCTTCTTATTATATTATTCTCCATATTCTCCTTTCCTTATGTCTGGGGTGAAGCCATAGGCACATGGAAGGTATATCCTTCATATAGCGATGTCTCAGATATCGTTCCTACGGGAAAGGAAGTCTTCGTACTTGCTTCAAATAATCTTTATTCATACAATGTAAATGACGGTTCATTAAGGACTTACTCCAATAATGACCTGTTGAACGGCTGCAATATTCAGAATATTGCATGGATGAATGTTGCCAAGAAACTCATAATCACATATTCTGACTATACAATAGACCTCCTATCGCTCAATGGCAATGTGGAGAATATCAGTTCACTTGCCGAAAAGCAGACTACTGAAGACAAGACCGTTAACTCGATTTATGTTGATGGACAGTATGCATATCTCGCTACAGGTTTCGGCATTGTCAAGGTAAATGGCAAGGACGCAACTATTGCTGATAGCTACAACCTTGGATGCAAGGTGAACTATTGCTACATATCAGGAAACTATCTCTATGCAGCCTCCGAAAGCAAGGGGTTGATGAAATGCGCACTTACGGCTAATCTCCTGAATAAGAACGAGTGGACTTCCGCAGGCGATTACAAGAAGCAGGATAAGGAGAAATATGTCTATGATACCACCAATAAATGCTATTGGGCAACAGATTCTGACAGTAAGCTTACTAAATATCAGAAATCAGAGAACGGCTCCTTTGAGGCTGTCAGTACTGGGGTGATTCCTGATGGACCTCGGTACAATGAGCATAACTATATCCTCTATAATAATGGCAGAATACTATCCGTACGTGGAAGATATGAATATGTATCCTCTGATACTAATACCCCAGGATTCGTACAGGAATATGACATAGCAAACAACAAATGGATGTGCTATGACAATTCTTTTGCTACGGAAAAAGGCAAGGATTGTATAGCTCAGACACAGATAAGCGTTGATCCAAAAGACAGGAACCATATCATGGTGGCAGCAAAGTCAGGTCTTTATGAGTATAAGGACAGGAAGATGGTGGCATACTATGATATGAATACCGATGACCCTGTTCTCTCTGTTATTCAAAACGTTAATTATTCAGTTGTCACATCAATCGTTTATGATAAATCAGGCAATCTGTGGGTTTTCAATATGGGTAATGACAACATACTATGTCTCACGCCATCAGGAGAATGGAAATCATTTCAGCAAAGCGGATTAAGCACTTCTGATGACTGTAGGTTAAAAAGTACATTTTTTGATTCACGAGGTCTGTTATGGTATGTCAACGATAGCTGGAAGAACTCTATGTTCGGTTTCTATGATATCAATTCCAATCAGATGCGTCAGATTACGGACTTCATCAATCAGAATAGCACCCGTATGCTTGAATCGAAGAACCTCTTTACTGTAACTGAGGACAAGGAACATAACATCTGGGTTGGATGTGAGGTTGGTGCTTTCTACATTACTCCCGACGATGTAACTGAAATGTGCGGTTCTACCGATATGAACAATATCAGCATCAAGCAAGCTGAAGTTAAAAGAAATGACGGAACAAACTTTATTGACTATCTGCTTAGTAATGTCTTCATCTGCGACATAAAGGTGGACAACGCAAATCGCAAATGGTTTGCCACGACCAATGGTGTATATCTTATCAGTAGCGATAATCAAACGGAACTTGCTCATTTCACTATGAATAACTCACCTCTTCCAAACAATGAGGTAAAGAGCATAGCTATTGACGAGAATTCTGGTATGGTATATTTCGCAACGCTCAACGGATTGTGCTCATATCAGAGCGATGTCACAAAATCGTATGGCAATCTTACGGATGATAATGTATATGCATATCCTAATCCTGTAACACCCGATTTCACCGGTGATATCACCATTACTGGTCTTACTGTAGGTGCACAGATCAAGATACTCACAACATCAGGCCAGTTGGTGAATGAAGGTACTTGCAATGGCGGTTCATATCTCTGGAATGGCTGTGACCTGAATGGCAATAAGGTAGCTTCTGGAGTATATATGGTTAATGTAGCTACTGCCGGAGGAGAAAGCGGTATTGTCACGAAGATAAGCGTAGTTAGGTAAGCCCCATAAATTAATAATTAACAATTAACATGTCCACTAGCTATATAAATCCCTCCCCCTCGGAGGAGACGGAGGGGGGGCGTTTCTCCATCATAATCCCCCATAAAGGTCCGCAATGGCAGTTGGATAGATGTATCGAATCTATTCCACAGCGTGACGACCTTCAGACCATCGTCATCCGTGATGAAGATGGATATGGAGCTGGATGGGCGCGTAATCAGGGACTTGACAAGGCAGAGGGCAAGTACGTTATCTTTGCTGATAGTGTCGATTTCTTTCATCCTTGCTTTAATGACTTTCTTGATTCTATAAAGGAAGAAACTGCCGATGTTATCTATTTTAATGCAGACTCCATTGAAATGGGAAGTTGGAAACCTTCATGGCGTACCAATCATCTTAG
>CACYKX010000233.1 GCA_902775075.1 uncultured Prevotellaceae bacterium
CTTCTCGCCACGAGCCAGAAGCATGTCTGAAAGGATGCGGGCCAACCGGCCATTGCCATCCTCGAAGGGATGAATGCTCACAAACCAGAAATGGGCAATGGCAGATCGAATAACACTACTCACCGGCTCCTCACCATCAAACCAGGTGAGGAACTTTTCCATCTCCATTTCAACACGGTCTGGAGAAGGAGCTATATAGTGGATTTTCTCGCGCCCAAACATTCCGCTGACAATATGCTCCTCGTTTGTGCGGTACTGGCCTATTTCTATCTGACTTCCCTCACTGTAGCCTGTTGGAAAGAAAGCGGCTTGCCACGCACACAGTTTCTCTTTACTGAGGGTCATGTCATAGTTCTGTACCGCTTCAAGCATTACACCAACAACAGAATCGACGTAATGTGATGGCGCGGTGTATTTCACGTTCTCAATCCCAAGCTTCCGGGCAATGGAAGAGCGAACTTGATCCACATTCAGCCGTATGCCTTCTATCTCCGAAGAATACACTACATCGTATGTCAGGTTCTCTGCCATTGCACGGAGTTTGCTGTCAAATCCTAATGAGCTTAACCTGCCATAAAGCACCCCCTGCTTACGGAATACTTTCTCCTGAAGGAGTGATACCTGGGACGTGTCCCAACGGAAGTCCGGCCAATTGTCTCTTTCGTGTATATACATAATACATTCGTACTTTGTGCGACAAAATAACATTTATAACGTCGCAAATTCTGCGACAAAGATGCTGAATTAATGTCGAATAGCCAAACAAATCGACTAAATAACGCATTTTATGCGACGTTTTTTCAAGAAAAACGTCTGAATCCAACTTTTAATTGATAAATTTGATGTTTTTCTCTTGAAATAAAGAAATAGAAAAGGCTCACTTGACCGTCTTCTTGCTTTGCCTTTTCAAAGATATGGAAGGTAAATATGTAAGTAACGAAGAAAAAGAATTCTTCGAAAGAATGAAATTTAAGATTGAAAATGAGCCGGCTCCTGCAAATGACTTAATAATGTCTAATCGCAATAACAACGATGGCATTTATATTGTCAGATGCTACGACTACGCATTCCGTATTGGTTGCCATGTCGGTGAATTTATGGTGTTAAAACAAAAGAAGCTCAGGCGAAGTCAAGGCGGAGTCAATTTGCAAGTGCAAATTTACGAAGTTTTTCTTTAAAACGACTTCATCTGGACTGGGCAAACTGGTAGACGGGCGGCTTGATCTCCGCTGTGCGAACTATGGCTGTCAGCACGGCGATATCATGCTTGCGCGACACTGAACATCTACACCATGGACAGATGGCTGCACTACCGGACCCTATACAACGCCAGCTACCGATGAGCCAAACGTGTTGGAGGGGTTGTCGTCTATACCCCCCCCGATGGGATAAGGGGCATTATGCTCGCATATCAGCCAGCACATGGCAAAAAGCCAGCCCGAGCACGAAAAAATCGCATTCTTGGCAGTTTTGACCTCAACACTCTGAGGCTTCAAGTAGGGTTGCGGAATTGAGGATATAGCAAAAATCTTTGTAATTAAGGTTCTTGTAATTTCCTACTAGACTTTTCATCACACTTATAATGTAAATTTCCAGAAGAATCTGTATAAAAATACTTTATTATATTTACTTTAGCTCCCATCCCGTCATGTCTTATTACATATTGGGTGTTTGGTAATAGCCTTATATAGGAAGGATTATACCGAAATTCTTGCTTATAAGAAGACGATTCTATCGCTTTAAATTTCTTTGATATTCGTTTTTTTAAACAAATAGTATCCACCTCTCTACATGTTCCCTTTGTCCGCAAAAAGAAGTCATATGTATAAGATTTGCTAAAGCTATCTAATGGCTCAATAGAAAAATGCAACATATTGTAAATATAAAAAGTCTGTTCCTTTTCATTGAATTCTACATCATGATTGTCACATGAACAAATCAAAAATAAACACATGAAAATTTCTATTATATATTTCATTCTCAAAAATCCTATTTTCAACTGGCAAGTGCAAAATTAGCGATTTTCCGGAAGAAAACATTCTTTGGGCAGTCGAAATTCAGTTTTTTACGAGGTCTTCGATTGATTTTATACTGAATTTTGCGGATGAATGCACTGGATATGGTAGAAAAATCGGTGCCTTTTGGGATATATTGCCTGATGAGTTTGTTGGCATTTGCTAGTTGAAAGTTACATTTTGCGTGACTTAATAACGGATTGGGGAGGGGCTGGGGGCATGTGAGGCCTGTCCCCAATCCGCCATTAAGTCTCGAACGACAAAAATGTGTGTAGGGCCATTCAGAACGAAATTTTGCACTTCGTTATTAAATATGGTCTTCCACAGCCCTCTATGTATTGTTCCCTATGGTGGAAATTTTCATGCGATGAACGAATTTTGGCGCACTGGACTGGGCAAACTGGTAGACGGGCGGCTTGATCTCCGCTGTGCGAACTATGGCTATCAGCACGGCGATATCATGCTTGCGCGACGCTGAACATCTACACCATGGACAGATGGCTGCACTACCGGACCCTATACAACGCCAGCTACCGATGAGCCAAACGTTTTGGAGGGGCTGTCGTCTATACCCCCCCGATGGGATAAGGGGCATTATGCGCGCATATCAGCCGGCACATGGCAAAAAGCCAGTCCGAGCACGAAAAAAATCGCATTCTTGGCAATTTTGACCACAACACTCTGAGGCTTCAAGTAGGATTGCGGAATTGAAGATTCTCTGATAAACACCAATCAAGCAAGTCTTTAACGACTCCATGGCAGTATGGCAAACTCGCTACACTGTGAATGACGTGGTAAGGTCTCTTTGCTCTCATAAACCTGTATGTGAATGGCTACTCTATCAGTTACATAGAAGAACTTTTACTTATGTTTTCCTCATTGTGCCATCGTTACCTCTTTGAGTAGTCGTTCTGACAAATCTTCGAAGGTCGTTCCTTCTGGTATCTTTCCACCTGCCAACTCATTGGCTACCTTCGACATGCATACCGCTCCGACAGCAGCCATAGTCGACAGGTGCAGCTTATTGGCAATGTAAGTTGTAAGCCTTGTCAGCAATCTCTCTATTTCAAGTTTATCTGTAATCATAAGTCTAAAATTAATTGTTTAATTCCTTTTTCTGTACAAAAGCAGTATTGTATGTACTCCGGACCGGGATATTTCAGTAGTTTTGCCAACTTGTTGAGGTTAGTGCTATCGGCGTATGCGTCGCCGTAGCTCCTACGATATTCCTCTAATATGGCATCTACACGTGAGTCGGCAACAGGACCGATGACGATGTCGTAATCATGTTTGTAGTTATGAAGAGGATCTTTTTCCCTGTTCCTTAGCACAAAGAGAGCCCATTCCGCGGACCTGCCATCGAACTTCTTTATCCTTACATCGGCGGGGCATCTTGATGGGTTAAAGATGAAAGGTGACACCTCCGGACTGCCATCGCCCATAATGGCTGTTGTTCTTTGCGCCATGGCGACTGCACGAGCATAATCCTTAGTCAGATAGAAACCACGACCAAAGTCCTTGAAGTCCTTGCTCTTTGACAGGTCTATTCTGGTAATCAGTTGGTTACTGCCGTGATAGAGAATCATAGACGACCACCGTTATTTGCACATACACGTGATACATCATTGACAATCTCATGATTGCTGAGGGTCTTCTCAATGTCTTGGTATTGGCGCATGAAGTCCATCCCCTTGAAAGTCACGATATAGTTGTAAGCCTTAGTGAGAGGAATCTTCTTCTCATCGGCAAAGTTGTTGATAACAGACACAATAAAATCGCTTTCCTCTTGGTTAAAGCCAGCTTTGTCAACAACGTTAATCTGCAATGCCGACCCCATCTTGCCAAGAATGAAAGATGCCACCTCGGGCGTTATCGGTGCTCCATGCTCAATCTTTGACACACGTGACTCCTTCAAACCTATCAGCTTACCAAGCTGGGCTTGCGTAAGGCCTTTCTTCTTTCGCTCCTCGCGTATAATCATTCCTAAGCTCTTGTTTTCCATATCAATCAGCTTTTGATGTATGGTGCAAAAATAAACAAAACTTTCCATATTAGGAAAGTTTGACGAAATAAAATCGTACTTATAAAAGTTTAAATCAAATCCTACTTGCCACTTGACTCTACACATAAAAAAGTGAGCGCGAAATTTTTGATTTCTAATTTAATGTTTGTATCTTTGCACTCGCGTTAAAGAGACAGCGGTGCAAGTGTCGCGCCGCATCAGCCGCAATAGCTCAGTTGGTAGAGCATTTCATTCGTAACGAAAAGGTCGTGGGTTCGAGTCCC
>CACYKX010000234.1 GCA_902775075.1 uncultured Prevotellaceae bacterium
CTTCTTGAGCGCAAGGCCGGCATCGATAACAAACGATTCTGTCACGTCCTGCTTATTATGAAAGTAGCTTGCGGCCTCAAGGGAGAGGAAGCCGTTGCTTACCTCTTTGTTGGGCAGGTCGAGCACGTAGCGCTTGGTCTCGCGATTGTAACTCTTGATGGTGAGGTAACCACTCTGGTAGATCATCGGCACGGGTGCCTCCACCGTGGCACGGTAGTCAATAAATTGTTGCGGCGTATACTCCTTGCCGACAATCTGCGACAGGTCCTCATGATTGTGGGCCAGCAGACGCAGCAGATAGGTCGGTGTACCTGTTGCAAACCAGTAGTCGCTGATGTCTTTGCGTTTGAAGGCGTTGAGTAAAGAAAAGGGATTATACATATCGGTCATCCGTCTGCTAAAGTGATATCCGTCGTAGGTATCCTTCAGCAAATGTTTAGTCTCCTCAAAAGTCATATTGTTAGCTTCGGCCAAATTCTCGATAGACTCATGAAAATAGCGGTCGAGTTCCTCCTGAGAAATGCCGCAAAGAGTATCATAATCGAAATCCATGCTGATGTCCTGGGCATTGTTGAATCCCGAAAAAACACTCACCTGTGCGAACTTCGTCACACCGGTGAGGAAAACAAAACGTAAGTCGGCATCAGCAGCCTTGAACGTAGAGTAGAAGCCCTTCAGCGTGTTACGGTTGCGTTCCTCAAGCGTCATCTCTACTCCGCCTTCAGTGGTCATGATGCCCGTGTCCATTACATCGAGCATGGGCTTGTCATATTCATCGATAAGTACCACACAGGGATAACCGGTCTTCTCGTGAGCCTGATGTAGTACCTCTGCAAAACGCAAGCCCGGTTGGTTGGAAATACGTTTAACTCCGTATGCCCGTTCCCATTTCACCAAATTTGTATCTAATGTGTCCATCAGCGCTTTGCTGTCTGTGAAGTCGGAACTGTTGAAGTCAATCTCGAACACGGGATATTCCGTCCAGTCCTTCTCAAGCTGCTCCATCTTCAGTCCCTTGAAGAGGTCCTTGCGGCCCTGGAAATAATACTTCAGGGTAGAGACCAGCAGTGATTTGCCGAAGCGGCGAGGGCGGCTGAGAAAATAAACACCCTTTACACTGGCCAACTGATAGACAAGTTCGGTTTTGTCTACATAGACGAAGTCATTCTTGATAATGCTGGCAAAGTCTTGTATGCCTATGGGATATTGTCTCATCTTCTTATGTATTTTTGGCAAATATAACATATATTCTTTTATTCTACAAATGTCTTGCAAAATTTTTGTGCAGGATGAATGCTGGAAACCACCTTACGTGATATTTCTTTCTCTGTCAGAAAGTTTTTTCTTTCCGTTTGCCGTCTATGTTGATCAGACAGAAAACTCAGTTTTGCGGAGCATCGGCCTCAAAGGAGACCTTCTCTAGCTATAAAGATACTTTATCCAATCATTTGACATGCTGTTTTTTACGTTAAGACACAGTTATCCCTTACAAGATAGGAGCTGTGGCTGATACTTGTTTGGCAATTAAGATAGCGCAGCACCAAGTAGATTCCATGGGCTGCGCCTGAATCAACGGAACCACGCGAGCGATTTTATTATGTAGTGCTTTCAAACGTTATGTAATATTTCAACTAATGAAAAAAAATACTTGAGATCATTAGATTCTTACATATTATTTTCTTAACTTTACAGAAAAAATAGGACTATATGGCAAGACACGATTTCCTTTTCCTAAAAAACGACTCTGGAAAATGTTCTTATTTTAATGGGTGGCGTGGCTCTGATCCCAAGAATGAGAACGAAGAACAAGAGACGCCTAAAAATTATTCCAAACAAAGAGAACGTTTCGATAAGTCCCTACGAACGTTGTTTAGTAGTATGGAACAGCGTCGGCAACGGCATACTCTAAGTGATATTCCGCAAGTTAATCGTATACATATTGACTTCTTAAAGCAATTCGATGAAAGTTTTGCTTTACGGTTCCAAAGACTGTATGGATTAATCGTAATATCCTATTCTAATCTTAATAAGTCTGTGAATTTTGCAGTATCTGACGAAAATCGATTTAACGATTCATTCGTACAGGAAATGCATTCATTCATTGATTCTACAGATGAAGAAGTCACTAAGTATAAAGATTTGACGACTATTCAAGATTTTAAATTCTTGGATAACGAGGAGGTGTCCCCAGAGATGTCCTGTCGTAATCAGACTGAGGATCAATTGTTCATTATGCGATTGGCTAACCCGAGTCTCACTAAGAAAATGTTTGAAATACAGGATGCGTTACTTGCATTCTTAAACAATCATGGAGGATGTGAGAAGATAGATGAGCAGATATATCAACTCAGTCATTTTACTTCTCAGGATTTAGAAACCTTATTGTCGAATTTTGATAATATCCTTTCTTTGAGGACTCAATCTTGTAGAAGATTACAGATCGGTCCTTCTGATTTTGGTGAAATGTATTACTCCACGGGACTCCTTATTCATACAGAGCCCAGCCTACCTGTAATCGGAGTAATCGATACGGGGGCAATTAAAGAGACTCCATGTCAGGAAATCCTAACAGGAGAAGGCGTTGATGTGAGCAATTCTGTTCCAGCCGATCCATTCCGTTCTCATTCAGATCATGGTACAACTGTTTCATGTCTTGCTGCCTTTGGCATAAACATGTACACTAATCCTACGATTTATGATATAGAAGCAGATGCCCAAATCTATACTATTAAGATTCTAGACGATGAAGAGGGACCTCTTAATGTGATGGGAATTCAGAAGTCTATTATAGATGCGTATAATAGAGGTATTCGAATTTTTAATCTTTCCGTTACGACAAGATATCAGAAAGAGTATAATTCTGGCATATCTCAATTTGGGTATATACTGGATCAATTGGCTTATCATTATGATATTCTCATTTTTATTAGCACGGGCAATATGGAAGAAAGCGATATTAAAGATTTGCTAGAATCCCAAGAGTGTGCCCCTTCAAATCGGAAGAAATACTTCAGTCATCCTTTCCATTTCTTCTATCCTGATGACGATGATGAATTCTATAGTGAAATGTCAAATCTACGGGAGCCAGCAGATAGTATGAACAATATGACGGTAGGTGCTCTTGCAGACAATTTCATTGACGATCTAAATTGCGACCTGTCTCAAAATAAGTGTTATCCCGCTATATATACCTTAAAAGGCACATTTGATTACAATAAGGATGTAAACGGCACTCCTTTGAACAAAAACCAAAGGAATAAGAACCTGTTTAAACCTGACATTGTTATGCCAGGCGGAGACTTGCTAGAAAGAACTAGCAGAATGCAAGTTATTGGTACTAAAAATGGTGCACTAGACTACATTTGGAATTCTGGTACAAGCTATGCTGCACCATTGGCAGCAAACTTGGCTGCCAAGATCTTACGAAAATATCCTAGAATCAACATGCAAACCGTAAAGGCAATTATCATCAATAGTTGCTCTATGGTTGATTATCACTATCTTGAAGGTGTTATACTAGACCAAAAGCAAAGATATTGCAATGCCAATCACTTGAACATTGATAACCTTGATTCAATTCAAAAAAGGAAATTGTCATCAAAATTCGACATCAAACAACTAAATTCTCGTCTTACAGGTCATGGCAAACCTAATGTAGATATGTGCTTATGTACACAGGATGACAATATGGTGTCATTTGTGATTGAGGAAAAGATTAGGGACAATTCATATAAGGCTATGAATATCAATTTGCCGGGTTATCTGTTCGCTGATGGTTTTAACACAAGGATTAAGATAAAGGCTACTTTGTGCTATAAATTCAATCCACAGTTGGATGATGTCATAGGCTATAATCCATTGCATATTAGTTTTAATCTATGCAATAGTATCGATAAAGATAATCCGTCTTCTAATGCGGATAAATACGCGCATTGGCATGCAAGTGAACACAATGATGATATGAGGATAAAATCAAAAGTCCAACACTGGTCGGATGACTTTTATCCTGTATCTAACAAAATGTTTAGTAATGTACAGACCTATGAAATGAATATAACATCGGATGAACTACGACGCATCGATGGACAAATTTGTCTTATTATTAGATGCGCTAGTAAGAAAGATGGTGACGAAAAGGAGAACCCATTTTCCATTGTGATATCGATTACAGAGAATAGGCCTTCAAAGGCAGAATGATTATATCGGATTAAATGTACACCCTGTATCGCTTTCAAATGTACAGCCGCTATCGGATTCAAATGTACACGTTTACGATAGCGTCACTTGCGTGC
>CACYKX010000235.1 GCA_902775075.1 uncultured Prevotellaceae bacterium
GAAATAAATGATTACTTTTGCAGCGCCATTAGGCTAACGAGACAAAAAGTGAACGGATATCCCCGTTTTTAGTGGGTGGATATCAACCGTTTTTTCCAGTCTGCCAATACTTCTTGCTTGCTCCTTCTCTTTTTCTTATCAGAATCCACCGTTGTCGCTTTTGCACTAGGATTAACTATCAATGAGTCTTTTATCTCTTTCATCTCTTTTTGAAATCTAGCTTCTATATTATTATAGCTTACTTTGTAAAACTGTTTTCATCTATTTATTACTTAACATTTATAATGTGACCAATGATTCTTTTTGGCTACAAAGAGAATGACAATTCCTATTGTCATCCTCTTTGCTTAAAATCGGATAAAAGCGTTACAAGCCATATTCATTATAGCTCTCAAGATCATCAGAGCGTTCCTCGTAGTCAGCATCAGACTCATCCGGTTGCTGATCCCAGTCTGTTGGTGAATAGTAATCATCGTTGCTGGCGATGAACCTCAGCTTGCCAACATTCATGGGCTGTGCCCACTTTGCGTTTGAAAACATTGCACTAATCATAAGCAAAGAAATTTAAAGTATTAATAATAATCTCCTATTAAACGGAATCGATATTTGGTTTCTGTTAAGCAAATACTGTTCAACTACAAGAAATAGTGCCCAATAAATCCACCGAAACAGAGGACCTCTGCAAGATGGACGAGGATGCCTACAAACAAGGTAGGCAGAGGGATAATTCCAAAGATGTAACAAAGATATTCCGTTATAGTAGGTGCGTTTGAACCGCACATGATATATATTAGATAAATGATGTCCAACAGGCTGATTACTGCAAACACCAGCCAAATCCAAAACAATATTCCCATTGCTAATCTCGTTTTTTATTGTTGGTTCTACTATCGCCATTAATTGGCCCCTTTGGAATGGTTGACTCTATCAAGAATTCGGCAGCGGCTTTGAACAATTTTTCCTTAATTCTTCCCATAATTTTTAGCATTTAAATTACCCCAACCACACCTTTCATAGGAATCCTGTGGTAAACATGGTTGGGGTAAGCGATTGCAGATGTTCTCTTCAAATTTGCGTACAAGGAATGATTCCCTACTTTTTCTTCTGTGTTGCAGAAATGATCTTTACCACGACACCTCCAATGGTTGCCAGTGTACCCAGCATTCCAATTGCCTTATTGGCATTGTCCAACTTCTTTCCCATAGTTAATTCTTTTTGTTATTGTTACTATTACTATTACTTCCATTGACTTTACCATCGTCAAGCAGGTCTCCTATTAATTTGGCGATTTCGCCACCAGCTTTAAGCAATTGTCCCCAATCCATAATGAAATGTATTTAAAAGTTAAACTTAATGTAATTTATCACTTATTTTTGGCGATAGAATTTTCCAACTCTTTTGCTCTATCCTTTGAAATACCCAATGAGTTGCGCAACTTGTCGAGCAGGCGGCGCTCGCGGTCGCTTATCACACCGTCGACGAGACTGTCTTTCAGAGCGTCGAGATATTCTTTCTCGTCGTCCGTCAAGCCCTTGTTGAGCGAATCCTCCAACTCCTTCGCACGATGCTCGGAAATACCGAGGGAGTCGCGCAGGCGGTTGAGAAGTCTACGTTCACGACCGGAAATCTGATTGTCATCAGCAAAGCAAGCTTTCAATTCTTCAAGATATTCCTTCTCGGCCCCCGTATTGTCATGCGAGCTGCAATTCTGAGAATTATTAGATACGCATTGCGACTTTCTGCTCATTAATTGTTCTATCTCACGGACTTGCTCGTTGATACGGTCACGCAAAGCGACAAATTTAGCATCGTTCTCCAAATTTACGGCCCTCTGAGCATCATCTTTAGCAGCAGTTAATTTTGTATTCAACATGTTAGGGTCAAAAGACTTTCCTCTGTCAATATTACGAGAGAAATAAGCTAACATAGAGTTATAGACCCCTGCACGAAAATAATAATAGAAGGCACCATGCTCGAAACCAACTTTATCGTAAAAGTTATCGATCTTTTGAAAAGCAAAGTTATAGTCGGCTTCCTTAGAACCATGTATTGGATTGTCGGGATCCTTGAGAACGTCGAGATCATCGAGAAATGCATTGAAAGCTTTGTGGTCGGCTTTTCCTTCTTCTCTCGATTCCTTGACATCAGCCAAAGCTTGTTTCAATTCATTTATCGAGTTGCGTTGATCATCGGTGGAAATGAATCTTTTTGCCTGTCCGATCTCACTTGTCACCTTTGAGTACAACTTGTTATCATCTGAATTGTCCACTTCTGAGTCTCTCCAGATAGTTAGTCTTATAACTGCACGCCAATAATAATAGTAGAAGTCCTTCTCGTTATTATCATAGTTCCGATAGAAACTATCTATATCTTTGAAGGCAGCATCATAATTTTGGCTTTCAAGATTGTTAGTCAATGAATCAATCATCTCCTGCCAAAGTTGTTGGTACTGTTGATTCGCTTCTTCATCGTTGTCATCGTCTGACCCACCGAACAGTTTCCCGATACCGTCCTTGATGGAGCCAGCATCTTCTAATGCTCCTCCAATACCGCGCTCGCTAATGTAATCCTTAGCTAAGTCGCCTATAAGTTTTCCCCATCCCATAATTTATAGATATTATGAAGTAGTTATTATAATATGGTCGTTTCCTTGTTGAGATTTATTATCTCCTCACCCATCCTCTTCCTCCATTCGTGGAGTAATACAGCCCCCTGCTGGTGTTAGCGAGCAGGGTGTTGCCATCTACTTGCAGGTTGAGGAAGTCGCCATAGGAGGCGGTGTTGATGCAGCGGGGAGAGAAGCTGCGGGCGGAGTTGGTGGAGACATAAAGGCCACGGGAGGTGGCGGCAAGGATCTCACTGCCGACGAGAAGCAGGTCGCGGAAGGTGCCGTAGGAAGCATTCGTACAGCGGGGCGACCAGGAGCGTCCTTCGTTGGTGGACACCTCGATAGTGTTCTTGCCTGCGTTGATGCGGAGCAGTTCTCCTTTTGAGAAGAGGCCTCCGCCGATTTTAATCATCTGAGGCATAAGGCTAATTGTTTTGTTGTTGTTTTAAATTGCGGTACTTATGACCGTATGGCTTAATAGTTAGAGGCTCAGCAAAAAACCGGTGTGAACTCCTGCTATTCACACTTCCCTGTAGTCAGGCTCTGGTAAAACCTATAAAGAAAGAAATATGAAAGAGGAATCCACACCGTATACACGGCGTGAACCCGCTCAGACTACTTCCGTTCTTCTTTATAGTTTCAATTTACCAGATTTCGACTACAAGAACAGTGCTTGTCTGCACGAGGACACTTGCTATTGCGTGACCCATGGAAAGTGATGTTGAGAGATAGAAACTTCTCGCCTCATAATCCAATAGCAAATTTAGGGAAAGTTTCTCATACTTGCAACAAAATCACGAATTATTTTGTGGATTCCTCTATATTTTTTTAGAACAACGAGATGAACCAGTTGCCAAGTGCGATTGCCCACTTCACGATGAAGTAAATGAGTACGCAGAGGATGACGATGAGGATCGCCGACCACGTGGCCTTGCGGTTGACCTCATGGATGACGGCCTTGTCGTCGTTGACATAACCGGTGATGAGCCGCAGGTTGGCGATGTAGCTGCGGTTGAAGACATCGATGATGTCGCCGATGAAGAAAGGTATCGAACCAAGCAGCGCATCCTTCAGCACGTTGCAGATCACGGCAAGGGTCAGCGGGATGGAGCGCACCTGCATCAGGGCGAAGTAGATGAACGGTATGGCGAGGAAACTCGACAGCACGTCACCGACGCCACCGGGGATCAGGCCGATGAGCGGGTCGAGGCAATACTTGTCCATGTACTTTGCCGTCGTGTCCATGACGCGGTAGGATGTCGTGTTCATCAGCGCCTCACGCTTGGCTTGCTTCTCTGCCGCACGCTGCTGCTCCCGTGCGAGCGCCTCTTCGCGTTGCCGGTCTTCCCTTTGGAAGTTCATGCCCATGTCGGCCTGGGCTTGTTGTCGTCTGCTGTTAGCCATAACATTCCGTGTTTACAGTTCTATCTTTTTGTTTCCGTTGATGAAGTCCTTGAAGTCCTGCTCCGAGAGGCTCTGACCGCTGAGCTCGCTGAGCATGAGCAATGCCTGCTTGCGCTCGTCATCGTTCTTGGCGAGATTGGCCCGGCGCATCACCTCACGCACGAAAGCACTCTTGTTGTCTATGCCCTTTATCTGCTTGCGGAAGTCAGAGGCAATCTTATCGAACGCTTCATCGTATGCTGCACTTGCCAGCTTGCCGTTGAGTTGT
>CACYKX010000236.1 GCA_902775075.1 uncultured Prevotellaceae bacterium
GAGATTAAGGATAGATTCTGCGAATTCATTGAGAAGCGAAAAGGATAATCTATTCGTTTACTAGCATTATTTCAATCAGATCATAAGATGAAAACTATATTAATTGTATATGCTGCTTCATGGCTGATTTTACTTTTTGTGTATATAATCAGCCTGTTTCAAAACAAGAAGTCCAAGAAAAAGGATGGTGCTTTTGAGAAATTTCTGAATAAGCACAAAAGTACGAAGGAAAAGATTTTGGACAAATTAGTCTATGTCATTATGATTGTGTTTGCTCCTCTTGTAGTTTTTGTCATTCCATACATTCTTATCAGGAATATGAAAACTAAGAAACAGACCCGAATTAGAGAGGAAGAAAGGGAACGCTCAGAAAGAGAGGAGAAAGAACACATTGCCGTTTGCGCTACGAATTATTCAGTATTGGTAAGTGAGAAACAAAACCAATGTGGGGATGATTATATACGAATCGCAAAGTCATTGAAGAAACTTGTTGACAAGAAATCTTATCAAGAAATTATTAATCTTTTAGATAAAACATCCTTGCCAGCAGCAATGAAATTGGGAGTGCGAGAATGTGAACATAAGGGGGCTGGTTCTGGAAGTCGGCTCGTTATTGAAACAGCAAAGAATGTAAGTGAGGATAACATTTTCAACTATCTCAAATTCGAAGACTCACCAATGGGAGCATGGCAGGCATACTTGTTATGCCAAATGTGGCATTATCTGCCCTTATGGTGGCATGCCAACTATGACAAGCGAGACTATATATACTCCCGTGAAGACTATCTTAATATTACTCATTTTATCGACAGAGGATTCAATGTGGATGTCCTCAAAGATTTTAATGTAAATCCAGAAATATATGGAAATGATGGGAAATACTATATAAGTTGTTGTTTCTGGACAGATTTTGGTGGGCTAAAACGCGAGTATGTAGAAGTATCTATAAAGGACAACCGATTTGAAGGATTGTTTGTGTTTGAAGAAAAGGTCATCTACGAATATCAGTGTGGCATTATGTTTTGAAATATGGAAAAACAAATTGACAAGATTAAAGGAATCATATATGGTCAAGCCATTGGCGATGCCCTCGGTCTTGGAACAGAGGGTATGACAGATGAAGATATGGCATGGAAGTATCCTAATGGTATCAGGCATTATAGTGAGATCTTCCAAGACAGGCATCGTAAACGCTGGAAGATAGGCGATTGGACGGATGATACTGATATGATGCTTTGCATTGCAAACGCAGTCATCAAAGACAGAGGGGTGAATCTTACCAGTATTGCAAAAAAATTCAAAGAGTGGGCAGATGGGGAACCTATGGGCATTGGCGAGAATACCTATAAGGTCTTGATGATTGGGGATTATGTGGAAAAGCCCCTTGAAGTATCTAAAAAGGTATGGGAAATGAGCAACAGACAGGCTGCAGCCAATGGAGGACTGATGCGAACATCTATAGTTGGTCTCTTTCCTAAAGCAGTTGAGGAGTGTGCTGCTAATATATGCAGATTGACTCATTACGATCCTCGCTGTGTTGGGTCATGTGTCATAGCATCTCAGTTAATCCATTCTTTGGTATATGATAATAAAGGGTTGACTTATCACCAAATGATTGATATTGCTCAGAGATACGATGAACGTATTCGAGAGTTTATCGATTTGTCAATGAATACTGATATTAGGGCATTAGAATTACAAGACGATGATTCTGTCGGTTATACATTGAGAACTCTTGCCGCTGGGTTATGGGCATATTGGAATGCTAGTTCATTTGAGGAAGGACTTCTTGCTGTGGTTCTTGCAGGCGGGGATGCTGATACCAATGCAGCTGTTGCCTGTGCTATTTTAGGAGCGAAATATGGCTATAGTTCTATACCACAGGAATATGTAGAGGGACTTATATACAAAGAACAACTCGATGAAGTTGTTAATGGAATGATTGGGTTGATAAAGTGAAATATGGGTTCAGAAAAGAGAAGAATAATTGAATGGGAAAGCCTTTCAAGATTGGGTAAGGTGGTTATGGTGGTTATGCTACCCATCTTTGCTGTTGTAGCTGGGATGGAGCATGTTATTGCGAAACTGACAGGAGCAACATACAATGAGGTAAATATCATCGTTTACTACTTGTTGATTCCTCTGTCATGGGCTGCGATGATTGACTACATCACAAAGATGCCTTTTCTCTCTATCATGTATGTTATAGCATGGATTGTATTCTTATGGAAAGATCCTATGAAATTTCGAGACCGCTGTAACTGGGTTTTCATAAAATCTGTGGATTTCCTCTTATGGTTTAAGAAGATAGGCTGGAACTATGTGGTCAGTTCAGTAATTATCTGTGTGATTATACCTATTCTTATATATATGGAGCTGATATGCGGGATATTTCAATAAGGCAAAAAAAACAATGAAAAGAAATCGGAAAGGAATGGCTTTTTTTATTGTTGTTATAATTGCATTGATAGCTGTTAAGGCTATTTGGGTTAGTTGTTCAATAAATGGTATTGGCTCTTTTGAGACGGAGAAGAAAGACATCATTCGACGAGCGAACTACCTCACCTCAAAGGTTGCCACTACACCCCAAAAGCTGTTGGAAGAGATGCCAAGTGGTATTGGGGAGCAATTCCAAGGAGAATGGGCTATCTATTCATGCTCGATGACATGTGCGGCTTTGGCCAACATAGCAATCCTATATCCTAAGAACAGGGAGCTTTCAATCAAGTTCATTGGAGAAATCATCGATATTGCGCTGTCTGAGGAAATTAAAGAATACGACAGAATGCGTTGGGGGGAAGACCCAATGGATGGTATATATGGCAATCGTAGCCATATATCCTATTACAGTCATGTGGCATGGATGATAAGTCGATATAAGCAAATCGGCGGTGATAACAAATATGATGATACGTATCATTCACTTTGCAAAGCTATGAACAATAGAATTTGCCAAAGTCCGATCTTCAATGCTCCAACATATCCAGGGGAATGTATCTACATACCAGACATGCTCGTATCAATTGTCGCCTTGTCAAACTATGCCCATCAATATAGTGGGAAATACCAGTCAACTGTCGACAAATGGATAAAAAAAGCAAGTTCAGAGTGGATTGACCAGGAAACAGGGCTGCTGGCATCATTCTTAGAAGAGAATCATGGAAAAGCACAGATTGTACTCCCAGTGAAAGGCTCATATTCTGCCTTAAACTGCTACTATCTGTCATTGGTGGATCCAGAGTTCGCAAAGGAGCAATATGATTGTCTGATGAAGAACTATAAACAAGGATTCCCATTTGCTGGCATAAAGGAGTACCACGACAGGACTTGTCTGTTTGGTATGGATATTGATGCAGGCCCTATTATCTTCAATATTAGTCCGTCTGGAACAGCGTTTACCATTGGATGTGCAACAAGTCTTGATGATATGGAGTTCAGAAACCGTCTGCTTAAAACAGCAGAAATTGGAGGCAGTACGGTAACTTGGTTTGGTAAGAGCCATTATCTGTTGGCCGACCTGGCACTGGTCGGGGAAGCCATAGTTCTTGCCATGAGGACTTCTTCACCACAAACCCGAATGTATAACAAATAAAGAAGTGAAATAATGAAAAAGTTTATCGTAGGCTTTATTGCCATTATTATTGCAGGTATCATTGTTGTCTCTTTTCCATTTTCAAAAGATGAAAAGGATGAGCAAATTCCCAAAGACAGTATAGGAAAAGATACTCTTGATGATTCTGATTACTTCTGTATAGAAACGTTGTCTGACAAGGACATATACTTCCATGGGCCAGCTGTATGTTTAACCTATGCATCACAAGAAACGAGGAAACTATACGATGATATGGTAAAATTGGCAAATGGCTATGCCATCTTAAGAGCTGCATATTGTGATGCAGAGTTGTGGTTTCGGTTTGGCATGATTGTTAATGACTCCATCCGCAAAATCGAAATATGGCCGGCATGGGATGATAAAATGCAGGCTGATGCGAAGAAATATGTTAATACGCTTGTTGACATCTTACCAAGAGATACAGCTCTGTGGAACCAGTCCGATTCCGTTTTATGGGATAAGGTTTGGAGAGCCTACACGACTTACGCAGATAAGCTATCGAAACGGTTTGCCTTAAATCACTATGGAAAAATCACAGAGAAGGACGTTGCCCGATATATGGACATTGAGCAGTTTATTCCCAACTATGACTCTATCTTTAGCTTGCGTTATAAACAATCTGAAGAAAACGAAA
>CACYKX010000237.1 GCA_902775075.1 uncultured Prevotellaceae bacterium
GTGCGCAGAACTGGGACATCGAGCATGTTGACTCCTTCCATACTAATGCACTGAAGAAGGAGAAAGACAAGATTGAGTGGGTCAAGACTGCAATGGAAGACCGTTCTGAAGAGCTGACCAAAGAAGAGCGTGAGCAGATTCAGCAAAATATGGAAGAAAAAGCTTATGATACAGCTATTGACATATTGAAGAAGAATGCCAAGGAGGTAGAAGTAGATGAAGAAATAAAAAACTCTATCGGTAACTTGACCCTTCTTGATGCAGCCACCAACAGAATGTATGGAAATAGTCTTTTCTGTACCAAACGCCGCATCATCATTGAGCGTATCAAACAAGGTGTGTTTGTTCCTATCGCGACTCAATACATCTTTGCAAAGTTCTTCGACCAGAAGGGAACGAACCGTTCTCTATGGACAGAAGAAGACATGAATGCGTATCACAGATATGTTTATGATGTTATAATAAACTATGTAAGCAATGAGGAGGACGAGCAATGAATGAAAGATATACATTTATAGATATATATAGGAAAGACCTTGACCTTAATAAAGATACGAAGGTAAAGGTTAGTCAGATTATCATTCCCAAGATTCAACGTCCTTATGCACAAGGAAGGCTGGACGGAGTATGTACTTATGTTCGCAATACTCTGTTGAATGAGATGTTTGCGAATTTTAAGACAGATGAGATATTTGATTTCAATTTCATCTATGGCATTGTTCGGCCATCTAATGACGAATATGTGATGGAACTTCTGGATGGTCAGCAGCGTATGACCACCTTGTTCCTCGTTTATTGGTATATAGCCAATTGTGAACTTACAGAAGAAGATGAGGAAGATAAGATCATACGTGATGCTCTGGGTCGCTTTGTCTATGAAACACGTTCCACTTCCACTGTATTTTGTCATAAGCTTGCTTCCTATCGTATTGATTTGTCTGGCCAAACACCATCAAGAGTAATCAGACAAGCAAAATGGTATTTCAAGTCATTTGATAGAGACAGCACCATAACAGCTATGCTTACCATGCTTGATGCCATACATGAACGATATATCAATCAAGACAATAACGCCCTTCACACAAAATTGGCAAATATCCAATTCTATGTGAAGTCTTTGGGCTTCTTCAATTTGTCTGAAGAGTTGTATATCAAAATGAATGCCCGTGGTTTGCAATTAAGTCCATTTGAGAATTTCAAGGCAGATTTGACAAATTATATTGGTGGTATTGACTACCCACCTTTCAAAGAACTTGTTCCTCTCTATCGCAAAGACAGCGAAGAGACGGTTGAGTTCCATTTCAATTTCTCTGTCAAACTGGATGCCAAATGGATTGACATATTCTGGAGGAAAGGATTTGAGAACTTTGATGCTTCTTATATGAGTTTCTTTTCTCGTTTCTTCGCTTGCAAATATATCGTTTCCACCAAAGATGTTGTCAATGACAGAGACATGCGTCAAGATATAACATTGAGGAAGATTTATACTGATGCAGAGAATCGAACCGAGGCTAACGAATATCTTGGATTCCAAGAATTTGAGTCGATTCTAACAAATCATCCTGAATATGTGTTGACATTAGATAAAGTGCTTGACACTTTCTATCAGTATGACTTCAAGGATTCGAGAAAAGCCATATACGAAATGATGGTTCCTGCATGGGAAAAGCCATCATTGGAAGGTGATGATTTCTATAGCAACATCAATTCCAAGATGACCCACATCAAACTTATCGCGTTTGGTGCTGTCATTGAGTTTATTGAAGCATTTAAGTCATTTGATACAGATACTTTCAAACAGTGGATGCGAATTGTATGGAATGTTGTCGAAAATACAAATATTGACAGCCTTACTCCAGTGTCATCGTTGATTAGGAAATTCTCCGCTGTAATTCACAGCATAGCCAAAAGAATGTCCGAAGGAGAATCATTCTACTATGCCCTATCCCAGTGGAAAGAAGACAATACTAACGAGAGGGAAAATAGAGCTTTACTCGAAGAAGTGTTGAAAGCTTCCTGTATTGCCGAAAACGAAAAATGGCTTCCTGTTTTTGAAGATGCAGAGAAACACCCATATTTTAGAGGCATGGTAATGTTTTTCTATAAAGAAGGCATGTCCTTGCCTGAGTACCAGCATAGTTTATCTCTTGCCAAAGACATGTTTGATGAATCTGGCATTTCACCATTATATCGTCAAGACCACCTTCTAATTCGTGCAATTGCAAGTCAGTTCGTCACATGGGATGACATGAGGAACCGCTTTATTACAGAACGAGCTGAAACTAATAAATTCTTAAAGAATATTTTAGCATCGAACAATGATGTGAGGCAAATGCTAACAGATGTTCTGGAGAGGACTAATGCTGAAACCGTAAAAGAAGGACTTTCTGAATACATAGATAATGCCGAAGAATTTACACCTTGGTCTGATGCATCAGATATAGAGATTGAGTACTGCAACATGGCTGTGAACAGGATTCGTCACGACATTCAACTATATGATTGGATAGCAGCAGAAGAAGCAAGTGGAAAGGCTGTTTTTAGAGTATATTGGTATGAAGGTCATATCATGTTTGCAGTTCCAAGAAAACAATTTGCAAAGGTGGCACTTGATACAGAAAGAGCTAAGATTGCATATACTATAGCAAATAATTATGGCTTGGAGTATAACGATCCAAATCAGTTCAACATGTTCAAACAGTATGGTGATAGTTTCGGCAATGACATTTGGCTCAAACAAGAGCGAGAACAATGTACATTATGGATAGGATTCTGTCAGCACCATGAATTGAGAATACAGTTTGAATGCAAAACAAAGAAATACGCAAAAGAACTGTTTAATCTATTGGAAGATTGCAGTTTCATTGATGGTGATGAACATTGGGTACAAATTCCATCTCTAGTTCACTTTAAGAAAACGAAGACCATTCAAGAGTTGTCCGCTGAAATAGAAGATATTTTTGAAGTAGTTCTAGAGTCGAACAAATAACGATTTAAACGTATAAATAATATGAAAGAAAGGAATACATATCTTTCTTCCGCCTCTGTAAAAAAGCAAGGGAGAACAGCTTACTATAAGATGCTGGAGAGTGCCAAGCAAGGAGAGCTTATCCAGGTCCGTCGTGGTGTGTATGCCAATATAGACCAACTCAGTGGCAACATGATTGACATCAATGCCGTTGTTCCTGAAGGCATTCTATGCCTTTGGTCAGCATGGAGCATTCATCAGCTTACTACTTCTATGCCACAGGCTTTTCATATCGCCATCAAAAGAGGGCGAAAAGTCTCTATTCCTTCATTTCCAAGAATAGAGGTTCATCATTATACGGAAGACCTTCTAAAAATTGGTGTAATTTCGATGATAATTGATGGCTTCAATATTCGTCTCTACGATGTTGAACGATGTGTGTGCGATGCGGTAAAGTTTCGCAATAAAGTAGGTATGGATGTCTGCTCCGAAATCATCAATAACTATCTTGAACGTCCAGACAGAAACCTAAGCAAGTTGATGGACTATGCCCGAAGACTGAGAGTGGGAAAGATTATTGAACAATATATGCAAGTGAAACTATGAGTAACGAAACAATAAAAAATTACGGAAAATCTATCCGCAGCAAACTATTGAACATTTCCAAAAAGGAAGATGTCTTCCATCAGACCATCCTGACTCGTTTCTTTCAGGAACGTCTGCTATACAGAATGTCACAGACAAGATACCGCGACAACTTCTATCTGAAAGGTGGTGCTTTGATGTATGCATACGAAAAGTTTGCAGCGCGCCCAACATTGGATATAGACTTCCTTGGAAAAAATATAAGTAATGAAGGTACTTCAATCGTTGCAGCATTCAAAGAGATTTGTTCCGTTCCATGCGATGAAGACGGGGTTATCTATGACGTCGAAAATATTACATCACAGAATATCACAGAGTTCAAGGATTATCATGGTATACGACTGAGCATACCAGTTAGAATGGACACAATTTCACAAGTATTGACGATGGATATCGGCTTTGGCGATGTTGTCACCCCAAGTCCAATAGACCTAAACTATCCTACTCTGCTTGAAAGTCTGCCAGCTGTAAACATTCTGGCTTACTCGCTTGAGACAGTTATTGCAGAGAAATTCCATGCAGTGGTTGATCTGGCAGACCAAAGCAGCCGCATGAAAGACTATTACGACCTATATCATCTGCTGTCAAAAGAA
>CACYKX010000238.1 GCA_902775075.1 uncultured Prevotellaceae bacterium
TTAAATCTTTGTAACTATTTGGCTTACAACTACAAAGATAATAAAATTATGCGAGATTACCAAACTTTTAAGACTCTATTCTTATCCCGAACTCAGGTTCAAAAGTAGTACGAACGATGGCACTACGCATCGGCGTTGAAGGATTAACCTCTAACCCTTTCAACGTTGGAAATAGTGTATTATTAACGAAATCCAATAAGGCATCGCCAGTTATCGCTTCACCTTCACCATTATCTTTCGCCCAGTTGCGCCATCGGCAATTCTCAGGTATGAACGACTTATAATTATCTTCATCAAACTCCCAATCGTTTTCCTTCTCATCATATACTTTCAAAAACAACATCCATGCAATTTGCTCGATACGCTGGGCATCGCCATTGATACCTGCATCGTTGCGCATGATGTTTCTGATGCTCTTTACAAAATTGTTAAGTGCCATATCTGGTTATGCTATACTGCTATAAATTAAACTTTCAAGTTCCTTCACTGCTGAAAAATACTGCTGGTTGCCACCAAAGTATTTTGCTATGTTGGCTGGTGAACCCATTTGCCGAAACGGATCAAGGCGTAGAACCGTTCTATTCTCCAACTGGGTAATACCATCATTGGCATATTTATCGAGCAATGCTTCAAGTACCTTCCGGGCTTCCGCACCATACTTGTTGAAGATGTCGCGCTTCTTCACGTTCTCAGCACGTTCACGTCGAGTCAACGGCTTCTTTCCATAAGCGATATGACAGATGAAATCGAAATCATCAATATCATCCATGCCTCTATCATGTTTCAATGCCTGTAAGTCAATACCGCTCTCACGGAGTAGGTCTGTAATCTCAGCTTTTTTGTCTGCTTCATTCCATCTGCGAATAAAGTCATCAAGATTGACGTAGGTGTCGTTGATGTTCTTTCGGGTATAATCTGTGATGCTCTCTGTGCGAAGAAGTTTGCCATTGGCATCATATACAGACACTACTTTATTGATAACCTCAACCGTGCATCCATCCTCATCAACAATAGGTTTAGGCGGACGTTCCGGCTCGGGTTCGCTCACACCCATTGGCTCTTCCTCAATCTCTGGATAAGGCTTTGGTGTGCCCTTTACATAATTGTCGTTAACTTCAATCGGACCATCCCAGTCGGGGTCGGCAAACAAACGTGTCACATTACGAAAATCCATGATTGTGAAATGGGTCTTACCTTCTTTTTCACGGATTCTGGTGCCACGACCAACTATCTGCTTAAACTCTGTCATGGAGTTTATACGTTGGTCAAGTACGATAAGTTTCACCATCTTGCAGTCCACACCTGTTGAGAGTAATTTACTGGTTGTTGCAATCACAGGGTACTTTGAAGCGACGGAAATAAAGTAGTCAAGTTTTGACTGCCCATAAGGGTCGCTGCCTGTGATACGCACTACATAATCTGGGTTTTTCTTGCACATGTCGGAATTTTCATTGACAAGTGCTGTGCGCATACGGTCGGCATGGTCTTCGTCAGCACAGAATACAATGGTCTTTGCCATCCTATCTGTGCTCTTCAAATATTGGGTTATCTCATGTGCAACCTCTCTGATTCTATCTTCTATGATGATATTGTAATCATAGTCAGAGTTATTATAGATGCGGTCTTCTATGAGGTTGCCGTTTATGTCTCTTTGTCCTTTAACAGGTCGCCATTCATCACCGATGTTGGTTGTAATGTTTACAACCTTGAAAGGCGCAAGGAAACCATCTTCAATACCTTCCTTTAGGCTATATGTATAGATAGGCTCCCCAAAATAACTGATACTGGACTGGTATTTAGTTTCCTTTGGGGTTGCAGTCATACCCAGTTGAATTGCTCCTTCAAAGTATTCCAGTATTTCACGCCAGTTGCTATCATCTTTGGCACTTCCGCGATGGCACTCGTCAACGATGACCATATCAAAGAACTCTGGTTTAAACAACTCCTTGTAGTTCTGTTTCCCTTCTTTCCCAATTAGCTGCTGGTAAAGAGAGAAATATACTTCGTATGCTAAGTGTCCACCATGTGTTTCAATGTCGCCCTGATAATCTACTTTATGGATTGTACTTGACAGGGGCTTAAAGTCTTGCTGAATAGACTGGTCAACCAAAACATTTCGGTCAGCCAGATACAAGACTTTCTTTACTAAACCAGCTTTGAGAAGACGGTAAACTATTTGGAAAGCAGTATATGTCTTACCCGTTCCTGTCGCCATGACAAGCAACAAGCGGTTTCTACCTTGTGCAACCGCATTGACGGTACGGTTCACGGCGTTACGCTGGTAGTATCGAGGTGGGAAAATGTCTTGTCCTGTGCAGTACGGCTGATTGATGATTTTCTTTTCTTCATCCGAGAAGCCTTTACCACCATTACTCTCAGTAAGGAATCGAGCATATAATTCTTCTTTCGTTGGAAAGGCATCCATCGAGAAAGAGCGTTCCTTTCCTGTTAGGAAATCATATTCTTGATAACCTTGGCCATTGGAACTGAAAGCAAAAGGAATATCCATCATTTGGGCATATTCCTTTGCCTGTTGCATTCCAAATGAGACTGTATGATTTGCGTCCTTGGCTTCAACAATGGCAATGGGGGTGGCACGATTGTAATAAAGCATATAGTCTGCAAACTTAGCTTTACCACGAGCCACTAAATTTCCTCTAAGGTTAATCTTGCCATCTGTAAGTTTAACCTTAGTCTCCATAGTTATGTCTTCTACCGACCATCCCTTTTGTAGTATGGATGGAGTAATGTACCGTAGTTTTATGTCTTCTTCAGACAGTGCCAGTATATTATCCATATGCAACTTCCGATAAGTTTATATTATGGAATATATTACAAAGATATTTATTTTTTGCGAAAAAGAGTCCTTTGCATTCCGTTTTTATAGATATTTAATGCTGATTATTCAGAGAAATGACATTTTGCTTGAAACCAGACACCGTGTTCTTAAACTCACTGGTCACTCTTGGATAGAGTTCGGTCAGAGCATCTGCAAAAATGATAGTCACATCAACTTTTTCTTTCGAAAGATCAATTCCAACAAATAATTCTCAATATTCTCAATATTCGTTTATATTCTTTATACGTCCGAAGGGCGTGCGTTAAAAGACCGAGGAGCATGATTATATGTGCTCCCGTTTCTTTCTTCTTTAACGCTCCACTTTGTGGAATTCCGGCACAGCGGATATTTTCAGTGGATGGTGGTGTGAGGATACATAGATCGAACGTTTGCGTTAAGCCACATGAGCAGAGCTAAGCAGCTTGATCTCTGTCATGGCAAGAAGACGAAGGATGAAATCCAAGGTCAGTTCCCTCAAGAGGAATGAGAACAGGCATAGACGTTTACCACCTGAAGATAGTAGGAAAATCATGGTCAGTCTTTTGCTCCTAATAGAGCAATGGGACAGAAGCAATGGGGTGGCTTGGCGAGTTAGCTCGCAGCCACCCCATTGCTTCTGTCCCACACCATAGGTATCAAGCCTGTCCGTGACTATTTTCCTTGTCTTATGGGATGGAAGGGTGACTCTAAATTTTTTTTGAGTGATTTATAGTGACACGTAGGCGATATCACATACAAGCCATCTTGGATTCCTCCAACCACCATCCCACGGAAAATATCCGCTGCGCCGGTATAAGTGAATGACTCCTTGGTGTGCGACTGCTCTGCGGCTATTATGTCGCTTGGCGAAAAGAATGTGTTGATATAAAAGAGTAGTTAACCCTTCTTTTCGTTATGCTTTTGAGGTACCTTTCAGCGTCATTGTACTATCGCTCTTGATGTGCACATCGCGTTGCGGATACGGTATCTCGATCTGATGATCGTTGAGCGTGTTGTACAGTGCCTCGTAGATCTCACCTGTAGCGTAGATCTGCTTGCGAGAATCAACCCATGCGAGCACCTTGAAGTCGATGGAGTTGTCGCCAAAGTTGACGAAGACCGTATTGATATATTTGATGTAGTTCTTTCGCTCGATGCGCTTTACTGCCGCAGCGATGAGCGCTTTCACCTCAGCGGCATTGGTACCGTAAGCCACGCCGACGGGGATGACGGCGAGCTCATAACCGTGGTTCTTTGTCAGGTTCTTATAGTTTTTCGTGAAGAGCTGTGAGTTTTGGAACGAGATGATACTGCCG
>CACYKX010000239.1 GCA_902775075.1 uncultured Prevotellaceae bacterium
TAGCCCTTTTGTGGCTATGGCGTTAATAAACCACTGGTGCTGGTAGGCCCGAAAGGGATTCGAACGCTCTGGGTTAATGGTTATGAGGGCAAGCGAGGCATGCCGGACTTGCCCTCTTTTTAAGTGAAAACAATACAGGAACGGGGGACGGGTTGACTTTCCCTTACGGTCGTCGAGCTAAACCTTCTCTCTTTGAGAGTGTGGCGTTGCAATCCTGTTTCACGGATAATAGGAGTCAGCAATAATCAATAGATGAGAATGCCAAGGCAGGTTAGATAAGCCATCAGGAACTGACGATGGCTGATGTTTGAAGGCTGATGGAAGATGTAAGAACTACGATGTAAGATGAAACTCATAGACAAACAATTGTTAGATGACGTAAGTAGGCAGGCACAAAAGTCTGACAGGCTGAGTATGAACTATAACTTCCATCAGAGCCTTGATGATAAATGCCATCGTTTCCTCAATGCTGTTGAGCCAGGAACGAAGGTTGAGATACATCGTCATCCGACGAAAGACGAGTCATTTGTGTTACTTCGTGGAAGAGTGAGAGTGAATACCTACAATGATGATGGTATAGTGATGGAGAGTGTGGTTCTCTGTCCTGAAGATGGACTTTATGGGGTGGACATCCCCAAGAATGTCTGGCATAATGTGGAAAGCTTGGAGTCTGGGAGTGTATTCTTTGAATGTAAGGAAGGTCCGTTTGTGCCGCATGAGGAAGAAGGTGTGATGCGCCTTCAATGATGATTATAAGTCCTTTTTGAAGAGGAATATACCAAGAGGTTTAAGTTTGAAGTATAATAGAGAAGAAATGAGACAATTAACATACGATACGATATTATGAACAAGTCCGTTACAATTCTCAACCTTGACACCATAGAACTTCACTATTGGTTAAAAGATGGTGTTCATACAATGAATGCTCATGTTTTCAATAAATGTGAGTATGAGTTTCTTGGCATCATTAATGAACTCGCTTCAGCATTGAAACTCGATATTGATGTTGATGTTGAGCCGCTTGGCGAAGGTGGTATAAGGGCTTGGTTTCGCATTGGAAAGAAGAATGCTAATGCCATAAAGGTTGGTGTCTTGATAGCTCTGTTGTCGCAGTTTGTAGGTACACCTATCACAACGACGCTGGAATATGTGACAAACAAGGTTTTGGAGGCGATATTTGAAGATTCTGAAATAAAAGAACTGGAACGAGAGAAGAAAAAAACAGAACTGAAACTGGATATTGCAAATATAAAGGCGGAAACCGAACGACAATGTGCCAACATTGATGAGAATAAACTCAAGAAGAAACGTTCAAACTATTACGAGGCTGCCAGCAAGGACAAGAAAATTGAGAAGATAACAATCCTGTCAACTGATGCTGGCAAGAATGTTGAGTATGGAAGAAGAGATATTCTGGCAACGGAGTTTGATAAGTTCATTATGACATCAGATGACTTGGAACCGCAGTGTGACGAGAATGCGACCATAGAGATTATATCACCAGTTCTGAAGAAAGGAAAGTATCAGTGGCTAGGTATCTACAACGGCATGGTCATCCAATTCAAGATGAAGTCGAATGAGTTCAAGAATATGGTGTTGACAGGACAGGTGCCTTTTAAGAATGGCTCTTCAATCATCTGCTTGTTGTTAACGAATAAGAAGATTGATAATCAAGGTAATGAGAAAGTGACTGGGTACGAGGTCTTAGAGGTGTATAACTATTTCGAGAACGAGGCTCCAATTGAAACGCCAGAAGGTAAGCGTAGAAGGCAGAAAGAAAAGGCGGAAAAGAGCCAGATGAGCCTTTTTACGGAAGAGGATTATAAGTGAAAGCAATAAAACTGAGAAAAGTACGTTAATCTATTATAAAAACGAAGGGTGAATCTCTTCAGAAATAAATAATAATAATTTTGTATTTGAGGTCGCAAGATTGCTGCGAAATTTAAAATAGTTCGATATGAAGTTAAATGATATTACTATTAAAGTCCATCGTTTTGGGCCTTTAGAGAAGGTTTCTTTCAAGCTTGCTCCGATGATGATATTCACAGGGAAATCGAGTCTCGGAAAGAGTTATGCCAATTATCTTGTATATTACTTCATGTCTGCACTCTGCAACGGAAGGCTCTTGGATTTTATCAAGGATGAAAAAGAAGTTGGCGTTGAGTGGAAAGAGTACGTTTTTGACATGGATGTTTTCTTCAAGGAGTTGAATGAAAATGTTCAAGACTTCATGAGAAAATTCCTTGGCGATGGTGAGCTATTGTGTGATGTAGAGTTCAAGTCATCAAAAAGGATACGGACTTGTGGCTTTGATGTCAAAAGGGCTCATGGCGCTGAAAATGATGAAAAGGACAATGAGGACTCTCTGATACATACCCCTCAGGCATATGAGATGAGACTTAATGGGGGTAAGGTTATGGTAGTTCCAAATATCAATTACGTTCGCTTTTACGTGGAGCGTACCATACAGGAATTTATCTTGGGTGAATATGTGGCCAAAGCGGTGATTCTTCCTCCCGGAAGAGGAGCTTTTGCAGGCGAGAACTTCTCGATAAAGAGTGAGATAGCTTCCAATATGAATATGTATAATTATTTTTTCCGTGATTATGATAATGGAATTAATAACAGAATACGTTTCAGGGAAGAAGACAGCCATCATCTATCGTCCAGGCTTCTGAATATGACATCAGGAGGAGAATTGTTTTCAGTAGAAGGAAAGCAATATTTGCAGATAGATGACGAACATCGTATCGCTCTTTCTGCGGGTGCATCTTCTGTGAAAGACTTATCGCCATGGATTTTCTATTTAAAAAATTACGGTATTTTGCCATGCTCTTTCTGTATGGAAGAGCCGGAAGCCCATCAGCACCCCTCTGTGACGGTACAGATAGCAGATGTCATGGCTATATCTATGCATCAGCGTCAGGGTAATATCTTCCACCTTACTACGCACAGTGACTACCTTCTTCAAAGACTGAATCAGCTTGTTAAGTTGGGTAGCATCCGGTGTAATGACAAGAGCCTCTTCGCAAAAATATGCGAAGAGAGAAATTTAGATACTCTCAGTTATTTGGATGCAAAGGAGATTAAGGCCTATTATTTCATGAAAGGCAAAAATGGAAAGACTGTCGTTGAAGAACTTGAGGTGAATGATAATGGTATTCCGATGAATACATTCTTTGATGTAGTACGCGATTTGGATGAGCGTGAAGAGTATATTGATGAAGCTATTAACCGAGTTGAGAAAGGGCTACTATGATTGGGGTAGGTCAACTGAAAGAGTCTGTCTACAAGGACAGCTATTTTACGGAGAAAGCAGGCTGTTTGACTGTTAATAATGTCGAGGAGTCAACAGAGAATACTCTAATGTCTGTTGAAATGCAGTCGAAAGGACGGTTTATCAATCTTAGTAATAAGATATTGAAGGATGGTTGCAATATATACAAAGCAGAAGACAGACAGTCTGGACGGATTAGTTATCGTCGTGACTGCGATGGTATCTGCCTATTGGAAGTTGATGGGCGTAACATCCTACTTGTGGTAGAAGTGAAGTCGGGATTTAATGAAATCAAGAAGAAAGGATTTGAACAACTTGTTGCTTCATACGTAAAGGTTAGGGGAATATTGCAGTCGATAGATGGATATAATCCGGCTGACTATGAAGAAATGGGGTTACTTGTGAGCTATCCGCCTGATGGCAGTTATACCATGCCTGCAAGAAGCATTATCGGTGCCAAGTTAAAAATGATAGCCCCGACAGCTTTGGACACGCTCAATAATTCAAATTCAGCCACGTTAAAGACCAACCATGAGGTAGTTTTGAATTTGAGCGGTTATAACGTAGATGCTTGTCATATTAATCCCTCTTTGATTAACCCAACGCTACGTGTAAAACATGCGGTCGTGACTGATAAGTCGAATACAGGAGTAATTGATTTGGACTCGTTACTATAAGGAACGGGGGACGGGTATGTTTCGTCAGATGACTGATGCCTGACCGAAAAAGAACGGGGGGACGGGTTCTCTCTTTGAGAGTGTGGCGTTGCAATCCTGTTTCACGAATAATAGGAGTCAGCAATAATCAATAGTTGAGAATGCCAACAATCATCAAAATATCTTTGAGGATCAGGAGGACTATTACCAGTTTCTCAATACATTAGATTTGATGGCTCAGTCGTACGAATCTGATGGTACACCTGCAGGAAGGAACTATATTCTATATGCTTATTGCCTGATGTCTAATCATATTCATCTTCTCATTCGTGAACGCGAGGACACAATTGGAATGGCTATAAAAAGGATTGCTTCATCTTATGTATACTATTATAATCACAAGTATTCAAGAGACGGCCATCTGTTCCGCGAGCGTTTTAAAAGTGAGCCTGTGAACGATATGGCTTATTTCGTGACACTTTTGAGGTATATACACCAAAACCCAGTGAAGGCAGGGATGGTTAGTGAGGTTAAAGATTATGAGTTCAGTAGTTGGGGTGAATACATGGATAAGAACAGTACTTTGTTCCCGTTGTGTGATACTCATACTGTTTTGAACAGAATACCATTGAATGAGTTGAGTGAGCTTGTAAATGAGCCTTTGTCTGATGATATTGTTTGCCTTGATATAGAGGATGCTTCGAAAGGACGTCCTTCGGATGATCAGGTTATGATGCTGATAAAAGAAAAGACTGGCGCAACGAATAGCAGTGCTTTTCAACAATTGCCTGCAGATATAAAGAAGTCTGTATTAATAGAATTGAAGGGTAAAAGAGCATCATTGCGTCA
>CACYKX010000240.1 GCA_902775075.1 uncultured Prevotellaceae bacterium
ATCAAAGTGGACAAGTTCATCCATGAGGGTGCTGTCCGTCGTTTTCTCGATAAATTGGTTGAGGAATCTGAAACAAGCCAATACCCATTCTCTACAGATGAGTTCCGTGAGCATTTCCGCCATACTTTCTGGCTTTTGCCTGGTGTAAAAGAGGCGGCTGCTCTTTACGAACTGCTGAAAGAACATGAAGTTTTTGGAGAATATAACGATATGTTTCATATCGTCAATGTGGCTGGCGACGGAAACATAGAGGATAAGGATGGCAGCGCACTTAAAGAGGTGCAGGATGCCATCAAGAAATACGAATACACTATCACGCTTTCGTGTGGTAAGCTTACAACGGGTGTTTCCGTTCCTGAGTGGACGGCCGTGCTCTGCATGAAGGGTTCGGAGAATACTCCTGCTGCCAACTATATGCAGACCATCTTCCGTGTTCAGACTCATGCTGTGCTGAATGGTCGTCAGAAGTCTGATTGCTATGTATTTGATTTTGCTCCTGACCGTGCTTTGACTGCTGTAGCAGAAACTGCTAAGATGGCTGTCGATGCTCAGGGTGCTGGCAAGAAGCAAATGAAACGCAAGCAAAAGGAAGAGGAAGAACACCTTCAGGCATTCATCAAGCTCTGTCCCGTACTTTCGATGGACGAAGGCGAAATGGGCAAGAAGTTCTCTGCCAATCAGATATTCGAGAAACTATCGAATGTTTATATCGAGCGTGCTGTGCGTAGTGGTTATGCAGACAACTCCATCTATAATCCCGACCAGCTGCTCAACCTCACTCCTGAACAGGAGAAGGCTCTTGGTGATGTTCACGATTTGCTCGGTTCAATGCCTGCAGGATGGAAGCCTGAGAAGATAAATATCAACAATACAGGCATTGGCGACACAAATAATGCTCAGATGGTCAAATACATCTACTTCCTCTCCGCAAAGAACGAGATTCCAGTTCAGCCAGTTATGTCTGCAGAGAGTGATGACAATGGTTTCCCGATGACCGATACAGATGGATGGGATGACAAGATGTGTTACCCAACTCAGATATTCCCATATCTCTTTGTTTCTAATAGCCGATTCATTGATGGTGAATGGACAGACTTCTCAAAACCTGTGATTTGGAAAGAATGGACTGATCCAGAAAAGAATACCGACGAGGCCAAGAAGAAGCGTGACCAAGAGAACAAAGAGAAGCGTGCTCGTATGTCTGTATTGCGTGGTGTGGCCATCCGTATTCCGCTGTTGGTTTATGGAGCCGAAATCAATGATGATGATGGGGAAGAAATTACCATCGACAACTTCGCCAGCGAAGAAATCGTTGACCAGGCATCTTGGGATGAGTTCATGCCTAAGGGCTTTACCAAAGAGACGTTTAACATTCTGAAGGACTGCTTTGACCGTAGCATCTTCACAGGTGCTGCTAAGCGCATCCGTCAGATGGTGAAGGAGGCCGATAATCTTAATACGGAAGACCGTATTGCCAAGATAGCCACCATTTTCTCTTACTTCCACAATCCTGACAAGGAGACCGTGCTTACGCCTTGGAAGGTGGTCAATCGCCACATGAGTGACTGCTTGGGTGGTTGGTGTTTCTTCAATGAAGAGTTCGATGCAGAATACACCGTGGAGAATCAATACGGCGAGAACATCAAGGCTGCGCGATATGTCGACAAAAACAATGTAACAAAGGATGTCTTTGGTGACTACAATGCTCGAATTCTTGAAATCAATTCAAAGACAGGTCTCTATCCGCTCTATATGGCCTATTCGATGTTTAAGACCTCAAAAGAAAAGGCGTTCCGTGAGATTGAACTTACAGGTGAGCGTGGCACAAGTACTGACTCTGAGGGTTACTATAGACAAGCTGGTAACGACTTGGAGATTTGGAAGGACGTACTTCAGGACAATATCTTCGTTGTTTGTCGTACCAAAATGGCGGTTAGCATCACTAAGCGTACTTTAGCTGGTTTCCGTAAAGATATCCGCATGAACGTGAAGTGCTATAGCAAGAAGATTGAAGTAAATGACCTTGTGAGTGCTGGTGTATTGAAGCGTGATGCAGAAGGTGTAACCAAACGGGGAAACACCTTCTACTTCAACGGAGAGTCAAAACTTGATTGTGACATGATTACTGTTCTTCGAGCAAAGCCAGAGGCCTTCCGTAAAGACATCGTGCAGGGAATTGATTTCTGGCACGTATATAATTCTATTCCTAAAAAAGCAAATGAAGATATAAACAATATGAATTTCAAAGCAATAGTAGGCAACCCACCATATCAGATTATGGATGGTGGCGCAAAGGCCAGTGCATCTCCAATCTATCAATTATTTGTTGATAATTCAAAACAATTATCACCATCAAGTATATCTATGATAATGCCATCGAAATGGTTTGCAGGAGGAAAAGGCCTTGATGATTTTAGAGAATCGATGCGAACAGACAAACATGTCAAATATATTAAGGATTTTGTGAACTCTAAGGAGCTTTTCCCAACGGCAAGTATAGGAGGTGGTATTTGCTATTTCCTGTGGAATAGTGCGCATAATGGAAAGTGCCTTTTCACAAACATACTTGCTGGACGTGAAAGCACAATGGAAAGATCTCTTGATGAATATGAGGTAATTGTTAGATATAACGAGGCAATTAATATTTTAAATGCCGCTGTACCTGAAGGTACACCAACAATATCTGATATAATGTTGTCTCGTAACCCATTTGGACAATCCTCAAATGTTCGTGGTCAAGAAATTAGCTATCCAGGTTCAATAGAATTAGTAACAAGCCAAGGGTCTTATTATGTTGACAAGGATTCTATAACTGAGAATAAGGATTACATTGATTCTTGGAAAGTATCTATTAGTAAAGTTACTTGTGAACATGCAGGAGAACCTGACAAGAATGGCCAAGTAAAAGTTTTGTCAAGTCTCAGAACATTTGGGCCAAATGTTGCATGCACAGATTCGTATCTTATAATAGGTAAATTTAAGACTGCAAAAGAAGCTGAAAATTTGAGGAGTTATCTTGCAACCAAATTTGCCAGATTCTTATTGCTCTTATCTGTTTCTTCTATCAATCTTTCTAAAGATAAATTTAAGTTTGTTCCAATGCAGGACTTCTCAAAATCTTGGACAGATGAAGAGTTGTATAAAAAGTACAACTTGAATGAAGATGAAATTGCATACATTGAACAAATAATCAAGCCTGTTGATTAATGCAGAAGAGAACTTACACATTTTTATCTGATTGATATGCAGTCTGCGAGCATAGTGGCTGCCCAATGACGGCCATATGATTGTAGGTTTTATAAAGAGATATACAGATATGGCACAACAAACAACCTATACAATAAAGCAGATGCACGAGCTTTTCCACCAGTTTTTGATGGGAAAGTTCGAGGGCGACGTGGCTGAAGCCAATGTGATTGTTGAGACAGCGGAAGAGGTATTGTCCTTCACGCTGAATGAGCACTTCGGCACAAGCTATGCCACTATCTACGACCTTCAGGATGAAGGAGAGATAGAAGAACTGCGCAAGAAGATCAAAGCCCATCCCGTACTGAAGAATATTGATAATCGCGAAGAGCCACGTTATACGGAGGTACTGAAATGGTATAGGCTGTTTGTAAAGTCATTACATAAAGACTCTGCTCCATTGCTGGTGCCAGGTGAGGAAGATTTTCCAACCGAAAAAACTGACACGCCAAAGCCGTCAATCCCACACAATGATGCGGACTATGCGCCAGATAGCGAAGGTCTGGAGCATCAATACAATCTGACGAAGAAAGAACGCAATCCAGAGCTACGCCGCAAGTGCATAGAGTACTACAAACAGTTGTGGAACGGACGCATCCGCTGCATCTGTTGTGGTTTTGACTTCGGCAAGGCATACGGCGACATTGGAGAAGGTTATATAGAGATTCATCATGTGAATCCCCACCACACCTTCGAAGGTGTACACATGGTTGACCCTGCCAAAGACCTCATACCGCTCTGCTCAAACTGCCACTCGATGATTCATCGTGTGGAGGGGCAAGGCAAATGTATGACGCTGAAAGAACTTAAAGACCACTATAAGGGTATAAAATATAACGACTGAGACTAT
>CACYKX010000241.1 GCA_902775075.1 uncultured Prevotellaceae bacterium
AAGAAAGATAATGAGAAGATACCAGAGTTTATTCCATCTTATATGTTTCCAATGACTAATGACTATGTAAAGACACATGCTCGAGGCGCATAATCCTGAAAGAGTAGTGGCTTCACCATACGAAGGCATGAGGTAGGGGAGAACTGTCATGATAAAGATGCCGAATCCGAATCCGGAAACGCGTTGTACGAATGAAGCGCCGATACACATTAACACCAATAATATCGTATTTTCCTGCATTTTTTTTGAGTGAAAAGTGTTCTATTTCTAAAAATATTCTGCAAAGTTAAGATTTTTTGTGCAAAAACTTTTCTTTTTTAAAGAAATTTATTATTTTTGCAAAAGCAATTCATGAAAAAGAAATAGAATGACTAATTTCCAGATATATGAATAGATCTTTATTAGCCGCCATATTAATGCTCATAGGAATCAACGTTTGGGCGCAGCGAAGTATTATAAACCTGAAGAAATGGGAATTTACTCGTAGCAAACGCTACTGGTATCCTGTTACGGTTCCTCATGACTGGGCTATATCCAGACCTTTTGATAAGAAAAATGATCTTCAGATAGTTCGTATTGAGCAGAATGGAGAAACTGTGGCAACAGAGAAGAGTGGACGTACTGGTGCCCTTCCTTGGATGGGAAAAGGATATTATCGTACAAAATTCACTATAGACAAGTCAAAGTTTGATAAGATGGGACGTTGCGTCATCGAGTTTGATGGGGCAATGTCAGAGCCGACTGTGTATATCAACGGGCAGAAGGCTGGTTACTGGCCTTATGGATATAATGCCTTCCGTCTTGATATTACAAAGCTTGTGAAAGCAGGCAAAAATGATGTGAATGTAGAGCTGCAAAACCTTGAAGAGAGTAGCCGTTGGTATCCTGGAGCGGGAATATACCGTCCTGTTAAGGTTGAGATTCTGCCAGATGTTTCAATTGATCCTTGGGAAACGAGTATTCGTACTACAGGCTTCGACAAAGGCGTGAACAACTATGGGGACTCGAAGCTTTTAGCCAAGGTGGAATATGAGACTCAGTTGCAGCCAGCTTCTGATGCAGCCAAGAAACAGTATGATGATTTGGCATTCGTGGTTGATGTATTGAATGCTGAAGGAAATTTTGAGGCTGGTAGTCATTATGATGTTCCTGCTGACGGACATATCAAGACAACTATTACTGTGACGAATCCGCAGCTCTGGTCTCCAGAGACACCATATCTTTATAAGGTACGTGCCCGTCTTTTCTGTAAAGGCAAGCTCGTGGATGAGACTTTAACAAATCTGGGAATTAGAACTATTGAGGTTGGCAAGGATGGATTCAAGCTCAATGGAAATGCCCGTAAGATACAGGGAGTTTGTTTGCATCATGACCTTGGTCCGCTTGGAACGGCTGTAAATAAGGCGGCTTTGATACGACAGGTGAAGCTTATGAAGAATATGGGATGTGATGCTATCCGTACAGCTCATAATATGCCGTCACAGATGCAGATGGATGTTTGTGACTCGCTTGGTATGATGGTGATGGCTGAAAGTTTCGACGAATGGATATATCCTAAGTGTAAGAACGGCTATTCTCGCTTCTTCAAGGAGTGGGCAGAGAAAGACATGACCAATCTTCTTGTTGGTCATCGCAATCATCCTTGTATTGTTATGTGGAGTATCGGTAATGAGATTCCTGAGCAGACAGATCCTGAAGTGGGGGTTGAATGGTCAAAGAGACTTCAGAATTTATGCCACAGACTTGATCCTACGCGTCCTGTAACTCAGGGACTTGATCGTGTGGATGCAGCTATCAAGAGTAAGGTTGCTGCAACGATGGATATTGTCGGACTCAACTATCGTACGCATCGTTACCAGTATGCCTATGACAAGGCTCCACAGAAGTTTGTTCTTGGTACAGAGACTGGTTCTACGGTAAGTTCTCGTGGTGTGTATAGATTTCCTTTCAAGACTTCTAACTATGCCCTTTATGACGACGGACAATGCTCAAGCTATGATAACGAATGGTGTCCATGGAGTAATCTTCCAGATGTTGATTTTGAGAATATGGAGGATCTGCCTTGGACGATAGGTCAGTTTGTATGGACAGGTATTGACTATCTGGGTGAACCTACGCCTTATGATGAGTATTGGCCAAGTCGTTCGTCATACTTCGGTATCTGTGATCTTGCCGGTTTGCCAAAGGATAGATATTACCTGTATCGCTCTGTTTGGAATAAGAAAGATCATACTCTTCATATTCTTCCGCATTGGACATGGGGTAAGGAAAGAATAGGCCAGAGCGTCCCTGTTATGGTTTATACAGATTATGCGGAGGCAGAACTTTTCATAAACGGAAAATCGCAAGGCAGGAAGAAGAAGAATCATTTCATCAACTGTGATGAGAGTGGTAATCAGATTACTGGACAGAATCAGACTAATCCTAATGGTGACAGATGGGATGCAAGGTATGATACGTCTAATGCGCCAAATATGGATCGTTTCCGCATTCGCTGGTATCCCAAATATGAGCCTGGTGAACTGAAAGTCGTTGTTTACGACCAAAATGGTGCAGTTGCTGATGAGAAAGTAGTGCGTACGGCTGGTTATAATTCTCAGTTGGCTCTAGAGCCTGATGTAAAGGTTTTGAAGGCAGATGGTGAGGACTTGAGTTATATCACTGTTAGTATGCTTGACAAAGATGGTAATTTGTGTCCTGATGCAGATGATGAGATACTTGTTGCAATTAAGGGTGAAGGACGTTTCCGTGCCATCTGTAACGGTGATGCGACCTCTACGGAAATGTTTGTTGAGCCTCACATGAAGCTCTTCCACGGAAGAGGCGGCCTCATTGCTCACCTCGGCACAAACAATGCTATCGAGGTAGAGAAGATGATCGAGAACGGCGATGGATATGCCAAGATCGTTTACGAAGCTATGTGCCTCAATGTTGCTAAGGACATCTGCAAGCTCGCTGCTACAGTCTGCGGTAAAGTAGACCGCATCATCCTCACAGGCGGCATCGCTTATTCGAAATATGTATCCGAGTACATCAAAGAGCACTGCGAATTCATCTGCCCTGTTGAGATCATGGCCGGTGAATATGAAATGGAAGCTCTCGCTGCCGGTTGCCTCAGAGTTCTCAGAGGCGAAGAAGAGCTGCAGGACTTCGAAGAGATCGCAGCTACTGCCAAGGACCGCATCAGGATCTACCCTGGCGTCGAGCCATACACAGCTCCTGAATACAAATAGGATCCGAATTGAAAATATAGTGATAAAGACAATACCAAAAGAAGGTCGCACGATCGCGACCTTCTATTTCGTTCTTGCTTATTTGCTCATTGATATCCGATAAATCAATCGATCAGTCAATAAGGCCGAACTTGCGTCCTACCTTATACCATGATTCTTTCGATCTGTGGATCATATCGTTCTTTCCGCAGAATGCTGCACGCGCCCAGCCAGGACCATCGAAACCGCTTCCAGGAGTGATGAGTATGCCCTCCTCTTTGGCTGCTTTGACGAATTCGAATTCATCAGGCACCGGAGACTTGATCCACATGTAGAATGCGCCCTGAGGATAGATGCACTTGAAGCCTGCGCCTGTAACGATCTCATAAAGATCGTGAGCGTTCTTCTTGTAATAATCGATATCCGACTTTGAAGTGAGGCATCGCTCAACGATGAGTTCCTGTATAGTCGGACCGTTAGTACCACCGAGTATTCTGCCTGCGATAATCAGTGCGTCAGCGAGTTCCTTATGTCCTTCGGCGCATTTAGGAACAGCTACGTAACCGATACGGTCACCAGGCATAGAAAGCGATTTAGACCACGAATACACGATAAGTGAGTCATCGTAGTAACTGCCCGGGAAAGGCACCTCAGAGCCGTCATAAACGAGTTCTCTGTATGGTTCGTCACAGATCAGGTAGATGGTGTGACCGAACTTCTCTTCAGCTTCTCTGAGAACATCAGCTACAGCGTTGAGTGCTTCTCTCGTATAGATCTTGCCTGTAGGGTTATTAGGATTATTGATAAGTACCGCTTTGACCTCAGGCACGAGCATCTTTCTCAGTGCCTCAGCGTC
>CACYKX010000242.1 GCA_902775075.1 uncultured Prevotellaceae bacterium
TGTAGATTTACGTCCTTCATTTTATCAAATCAGGCCACTTTAAGCAGTTCGACTTGCATCCTCATGCCACCGCGAGACGCTGACCTGTCCCCCCTGTCCTCTATGCCGTGTATAACATCGGTGGCGGCCAGCCCGAGAACCTCCTCGACTTCGTCACCATCCTCCAGGAAGAACTCGTCCGTGCCGGCGTCCTCCCTCAGGACTTCGACTTCGAGGCCCACAAACAGCTCGTCCCCATGCAACCCGGCGACGTCCCCACCACCTATGCCGACGCCACCGCCCTTGAGCGTGACTACGGCTTCACCCCGAAAATCACCCTCCGCGAAGGCCTCCGCCACTTCGCCGAGTGGTACGCTCAATTCTATAAGAAATAATAAGCACAAAACAACAGCAGTTGCAACTCCGACATGAGGTTGCAACTGCTATTTGCTTATCAACTTGTATATATCATACACATTTTGGGGCTAGTCGTTAGAGCCATTTTCCTCCCCCATTTACAGCCTCATTTTCGTCCTCTTATCTGCCCTTTCACGTGCTCCTCCCCCTTCTTTCTGTGCCAGAACTGTCTCCTGACATGTAGGAATCTTGTCGACTGCATAGTACATGGCGTGTCCCATGCGAGAAGTCTCCGTTTCCAAATTCTTACCTTCATCAACTAAACGCCGATATTCATCCTTCATGTCCATAATATAAATAGGTACGCGAGATATTTATCTAAATAATCTCAATTAATATTAAAAATGTGCCTACTTTTAGTGATAAAGTTGATACTATTACTTGTTTTAATGAAAATAAAGTTGTAATTTTGCAACTGAAAATAACAAAAAGGGAAAACTTGAATACATTAAACTAAGTCACAAATCCGAGAAACTATTACTTGTATAAGACTAAAACCAAATCGACATGTTGGGAGTGAGGGACAATCATGCTCCTTTGAAAGGTGAAGCAGCCAAACGAGTTTTAGCAAAACTTGTTAGGGTGCAAACAGGTAACCTTAATGAGGAAGACAAGAAAGAAATTAAAGCAATAGAACAAAGAAAGAGAGAGGCAAAATGGAATATAACCTGGGAAATTTAAGGATCTTCCCATACAAAGATATTCAAGAACTCGATAATTTCTATTGCGGCATTACTGAGATGGATAAATTCATCCATAACAGTAATGGTTTTACTATGTCAATAGATAACCATTATTGTAAGGCTTTTGTAGTAAAAGATGAAAGCTCCAACATAGTAGCTGTGTTTGCCTTAAACTTTGATGCCATATCATTTGATTCTGATAATATTGACGATATCTTTTCTGGTGCTTTGGGAAGTACTCCGAACATTGATTTTGAATATAATGAGATTTTTATATCTAAGGTTCATCATCCTGCATTAGAAATTACCTATTTAGCTGTAAGAGAAGACAAACAGAGACAGGGCATTGGTGAGTATCTGATAGAAGAAATTGCTTCTGCTGCCCAAAAGCAACCCTTTGCTGGTTGTGAGTTTTTAACAGTCAGTGCATATCATTGCGATAATTACACTGCAGTCAATTTCTATTCTAAATGTTTATTCTCAAAATTAGATATATCTAGAGACACGCAAACCACTACTAGAATGTTTAGAATGTTATATCCGAAACAAAATACAGAAGATATTGAAGAAACAGAAGAAGACCTGCCTCAATCGTGAGACAGGCCTTCTTGTTTTTAACAGTTTCTTCAACAAGTATGTACATTTCATTCCGATAAGATTGGTACCACAAAAAAACTGCTATAACTCCAACACCGAAGTTATAGCAGCTTTTACTGTTATTTAAAGATAATGTAATTATTCTACATATATTGATTCTTCCGTTTATACTCCTCCATCAGCGCCATCAGCGCCATCAGTTTCCCGAAAGCCTCCACCCTCTCAGGCCTCATCTTCCCCGCATTCAGCGCCTTCCGATTTGCCTTCACCCAGTTCAGCATATCATGTTCCTCAATCCTATGCTTCGATGGATTCCGATGGTTAGCCTCAATGAAACTAACCACCTCATGGTACCTTGTCAACCAACGTTCATCCTGTGTCATTTCCGTTGTTCCTTTAATCCATCGTTCCGTTGTTCCTGCGAAGCTCGTCAAGCCGAACTAAGCAGCTCGACTTGTACCCTCACGCCGCCGCGAGACGCTGACCTGTCCCCCCTGTCCTCTCGAATATCGAGGCCCTTGCTCGCGATGATTCCAGAGCTAAAACGCTTCGTGAGCAAACCGAATGTTGGTTGGATGTTATCAGCCACGGCTTAGCAATGAGGATCGATCAGGAGGGTAATACCTACAAGTTGAAATTCGGCTATCAACAAAAAGGAAAGGTCAATAGATTTTTTTCAGCGTTGAATAATGGATTTGGCATCACTTATACCCTTTCTGTCATCGTGGCTATACTTTCGGCTAAGCCAGGAACACTTTTGCTCATCGAAAATCCTGAGGCCCATGTTCATCCATCTGGACAATCTGCTTTGATGGAACTTGCCGCAAAAGCTGCTGCAAATGGTGTTCAGATAGTAATGGAGACGCATAGTGATCATATTGTAAACGGCGCACTGGTAGCATGTAAGATGGGCTATTTAAATAAAGAAGGTTTGTCGGTCTACTATTTTGACAAAGATGCCGACTTTAATTCAAAAGCCCAGAAGCTAGAGATTGGCGATAATGGCCGTCTTCAGCATACGCCTGTTGGTTTCTTCGACCAAATGGATGCCGACCTTGAAATCTTATTTGATATTTAGCCTGCAGTATGATTACATTATTTATTGCTTTTCCCATTGTAGGAGACCCAGCTGAAGATTTTGAACTTGCATACTTAAAGACGTTGAAAGCGCCTAAGCCCAAGGAGGTGGAGAAACTGCTTACACAAGCTTTGAAAAGCAGCAGGATTGTTAGTCTGGATGATAGTGGTGTGGTTTATGATCATGAGCGGTTAAGTTCTTTAATCAAGATTGTAAAGGATGAGCAGAAAGAGAAAAAGACAAAAGAAAATCCAAATATCAGCAGTTTGCTGAAGTTGATGAACGATTGGATTGACTGCAATCAGAAGAAAGATGACTTTGCACCTATCAAAGTGAATGATGTAACGCAAACACAAGGCATACTATGTGCCTATGTGAACATGGGCCAGCATGCAAATGACCTTTTAGTGAGCATTGATGCAATTATCAGCTTTGAAGGTATTCATGTAAAAGACAAAGACGACAAAGCTGTAGAAGTAAACTTCATTGCGGCTTCAGAAAAAGAAGTCTATAAGTGGTTCGCTAATCATCGTAGCCCCGAAAGAAAGATCGACGAGGCTTATGATAAGCATCCCACTAAGGAAACCGACAGTAAGGAAGGAAAGAAAGGAAAGAAAGGCGTAAGGATTTCGTCCAACACTTATAAAAAAACTGATGCCGAAGACAGACTAAAATGGGCTGTTGGCTCAAAAACGAACGAGACCAACCGTATGTATTTCTTAGACAAGGAAAAGAAAAAACTATTGATTTTCTGGAACGAGGATGATAAGGAGGAAAACTTTCATGTTTATCAAGTGGATGAGGATGACACGGAAGAATTATCCAAAATCTGGACTTATAAGGATGGCCGCAATCTTTTCAACAAGATTCGTGAAATTGCGGAGTTATACGTTCCCGGACATGAATAAAGCCAAAAGGCTGGTGCTTTGAACTGCACCAGCCTTTTTCCATAATTCCAGGATTTCCTCTTTCCTTAGCTGTGATGGCTTCCCCACCTAGGCCAAAAGAGGTATGAGCAAAATTGCCAGAGCGCTTTCAGGTACTTCATCTTTCCTTCACGATCACCCAAAAGGTCTTAAATATCAGCCCGATATCATACAAGAAAGAATGCTTTTCCACATATTCTAGATACAACTTTATCTTCTCCTGCATGATCACCTCGATGTAATACTTCTCGGGGGCTTCGGTCTGTTCCATCAGCTCATTCTCGTTGCGGAACTTGATGCTAGCGGGGTCCGTAATACCTGGGCGGACATCCAACACGTGCATTTGCTCGAGCGTCCAGTAGTCCACATAATGCCTTACCTCAGGCCTTGGCCCCACAAAGCTCATGTTACCAATCAGCACATCCCACAGCCCTGGCAGCTCATCCAACTTATAGTGACGCAGCTTAGCGCCAAGCGGCGTGATGCGACCATCACCCGCCACACTCACCGTCGAGCCATTATGCTTCACCGTCATCGTACGGAACTTATGGCAGTCAAACAACTTACCGCCCTTACCTACGCGTTTCTGCACAAAGAACGCAGGACCGCCCGGCATCTTCACCTTCACCAGTATCGCAGTAATCAGCAACACCGGCCACAAAAACAGCAGCCCAATAGCTGCCACTACTCTATCAAATATAAATTTTTATACCATAAATCATTTATCGTTAAGCATCAGCCATTTTCCTTCTTACATCTTACATCTGCCTTCAGCCACCACACATCAGCCTTCCGGCTTCTACATCTTACATCTGCCTTCAGCCACCACACATCAGCCTTCCGGCTTCAGCCCTCAGCCTTCGTTCAGCCTTCAACTCGCACGTCTCGCTTCCATCCTCACCGTACTTCCCATCCTTCCCTTCATATATCACCGAGGGCTCCAGTACCTCTACCGTATGCCACACACCTTTCGGCACCTGACATCCATATGCGCCCTCCTCTGGACACAGATGGATACGCTCAGACTCTTTCAGCACAATCTGGCCACCCTCAAAAGTTACCTCCTCATACAACACCTCATCCAACCTTCCTTTGATGAGGATTACATTCTCATTGCTCATCGGATGCCTGTGTATAGCCACCTCCGTTCCTGGCATCATGGCATTCAGCATACGCTGCGATCCATCCTCTGCCGATGTCCTCAGGTCCAAGTTCTTCCTCAGGCGTGAGTTCCCCTTCGCCTCCTCAAACAGTTTCTCCAGTAATTCTTGGTTTATCGTCATATTTCTGCTATTTATTTAGAGATGCCAAATACTCTTCGTGAAGATAATAATACTTTTTCTTGAACAGTATATACGCTACAGCCAGCACTAGGATAGCACATATGAAATACATCCAATGTGCAGCCACCGTATTCGGAATCAGATAAATGAATCCTAGACTTACCACCAACTGCATCGCCATATACAACAGAGTCACCTTCACATGACCAATCTTCAGCTCATTCGCCATCAGCTGGAACGCATGCTTGCGGTGCGCCTCCCCCAGGTTCTCGTGCAACATAATACGATGGATAATCGTCAGACAGCCATCCACACCATATACCAGCAACAAAATCAAGTACGTCACATCACCCGTCTGCACAATCAGCTTACCGATGGCAAACAACATGATAAACGCGATACCTATAGATCCCACATCTCCGGCAAAACACTTCGCTTTACCCTTTGGACGGAAGTTAAAGATGCAGAATACCAGTACACCGATAATCGCCACAATCAGATAACTTGGTTCAATAAAACCAGTCACATCATCCATCTGATCTCTTACATCTAACATCATCAGAGGACCCAATACCGCAAGCGCATACCCCGCCGTGATACCATTGATACCATCCATAAAGTTGATGATGTTCGTTGCGCCAACAAATACGATCAATGCAGCAATACCGATTAACACCAACCAGTACCATTCCAGAGCCATCAACTCAGATCCCTGAATCATGCCCCATGCAGCCAATCCCATAGCAAGGAACTGCGCCACCAGCCTTATCCTGTCCGGTAGCGACTTCACATCATCCCAGAAGCTCACCCCCGCAATCAGAATCAATCCAACCATGAATGGCAGATAATCATGAACCGTTA
>CACYKX010000243.1 GCA_902775075.1 uncultured Prevotellaceae bacterium
TAAGCCAATATACGGTGGTTGAACTGGAATAGTTCCTCGCGCTGGTCGCGGTCGTTCATCCACTGATGGCGTGAGTTCTCCACATTCTGCCCTGTCAGTTGGTTCTTCAATTCCAATGCCACCACTGGGATGCCGTTCACCGATAGCACCATATCTATAGTGTTATGGTTCTGGGTGGAGTAAGCGAATTGTCGCGTACACTCCATGATGTTCTGACTATACTTCAAGTTCAGGTCCTCATTGAGTGGACTGGCAGGCTCGAAATAGACTAACTTGAATTTGAACTCCAGATCATCTATACCGTTGCGTAGTACCCATATCAGACCGCGCTCATGGATCTTATCCTGCAGCACGTTGTAAAGGCGGTCTTCCGTCTGGACCCCGTACTTTTTCTCATACAACTCCCATTTCTTCGTCTGTGTCAGACGGAGAAACTTGACCATCGTTTTCAAGTCAATGGCACGCTCTTTGTCGTAGGTACTCTGGTCGCCCTTTGTGTAGCCACCTTCCGTAAGAAGCCAATGCTCGATGTAGGCTTCAAAATCCCGTTCTTTCAAGTCGTTGTTGTCCATATCTTATAACTTTATTTATTTCATCGTTTTTTGTTTCCTAGTTAGAGAAATATTTATTCCTAACTGGGGAAAAAGTTATTCTTAACTATCCCGCAAATCTGTCTTACCTGTCACAGCCTCGTAGATGACACTCTTCTTATACTCTTTCAACGTCTCAATCTTCTGCCGCTTCGTTTCAATCAGCCTGTCAATCTCGACACACTTTGCGTCGAGGTGTTCGGCGATGGCACGTTGCTCGTCAGATGGAGGAAGTATAACCGTTGATTGGTTAATTATTGATTGTGAGATACTAAATACTTTTATACCTGACACTCTACATCTTAGTTGGCTTCTCCAACAATTAGTTAAGAACAAATACGCAAGATATGCATTTGAGACCTTCCTTTTGCTTGTAGCAATTACTGAATGATAACCTGCATATAATCCTATTTCCTTATCAACATACACACAATTACCACAACCATCCAAATCTTCAGACGTGTCGGCAAATATGAAATCGCCAACATGAACTTGTGATGATTCGCCACCTTTAGCTATCTCTTCTGGAACAAAACGTATAAGTTCATCGGTGATGCGGGTTCCTTTATTGTCTTTGGAATGAACTTGGCCATAGCTAATAACAGGTATTCCTTCCTTAACTAAGTCTGCCTTTGTGAACGAAAGCCCTTTCCCTGTTCGAAATAAGTCCTTAAATCGTTTAGTTTCCCACCCTTTGGGAACATCTCCAATCCAGTCGATGCCAGAGGGAACGAGTTGAACATCAGGATTCAGTCCTTTGGTGACAATCTCTGTTATGACTGACAGCTTATACTCCGTCAGCCGCGCTATCATCTGCTCCTGCAATGTTATCAACCCATCAATCTCCCCGCACTTTGCGTCTAAATATTTAGCTATCATTTGCTGTTCGGGAAGTGGCGGGAATGGCAACATAAATTCGTTTTGCTCTTCTGAAGGTAAGCGCCAACGTCCAAGATTAGAGACACCATGTCCCAAATTATAGAACAGTCTCGTCTTATAGCAGAACTGGAAGATGTACAAGTAGTATTGACGACTTATGTCGTTCTTATGGATTGCATAAAATGTCCTATAGTCAGGGCTTGTTACACCCTCCTGCTTAGATACATCAACATAGCCAGTAAGCAAGTCCATGTGATTCATTACGAAATCACCAGGAAAAACCAACTGGTAATTGGAATAGTCATTGGCTACCTGCCCTTCATTGCTGGTAATATTCTTTACTTTCAATCCCTGTTGTGTGACCGATAGTACATCATATCCAAGTTTTCCTGCCAATATTTTCTTGATTCGGAAAACATGCTTGAACTTCTCGGTTTTCCAATTCATCGGAATCTGACCGATCCAATCAACTCTACTATCTCTATATTGTCTCTCCATACAAGTTCGATTTAATGCAACAGACTCTCCATTAATTCACTCTCCTGATGCTCAAGTTCCTTCAATTGTTGGAATATCTCTGAACTCGGACGCAAAGGCGTATAGCGGTAGAATTCGCGAGTGAAGGGAATCTCGTAGCCTATTCTTGTTTTTTTCTCATCAACGATGAAGCCAGGCGAATAGGGATCAACATTTTTCTGCAAATATTCGTCACGGTCAGTCAGCCAAGGAATAATTTCGGTGTCGTTTAGCGACTTATCAATGACAGGATTTCCCTTCTTGTCACGCACTACATTTCCTTCTGCGTCACGTTGTGGATTCATAATGAATAACTTGGAGTATTTAAAATAGTCCTTCTCGCGTATTTTGCTCTCCACACAAATCTCCGTCCCATCGGTAGCTGACTGTGTTAGCATACCATCAGCGAAGTTGTGATAGGCCTGCATGATGAGTTTTCGGGCGGTCTCGGTTATCTCCACGCGCTTATTGCCAAGGGGCTTGCGACGCTTCTCATAGCATCCAGAGGCATTGATAAGTTGTACCTTACCCTGACGTTCTGCCGACTTGTTACGAGTGATAACCCATATGTATGTGGCAATACCCGTGTTGTAGAAGAGGTCGTTTGGCAGTTGCACGATGGCCTCCAACCAGTCGTTCTCCAAGAGGTAGCCACGGATGTTGCTCTCGCCACTGCCTGCATCGCCCTTAAAAAGTGGAGAGCCATTCTGAATAATGGCCATGCGTCCAGTGTCCTTTAGCTTAGCAACGCCATTGAGTAAGAATAATTGTTGACCGTCACCGATAGCAGGCAGTCCGGGTTCAAATCGTCCAGCAGCACCTTTCTTGTTCTCGGCTTCGACAGCAGCCTTGCTTGTCTTCCACTCAATTCCGAAAGGTGGATTGGAAATAATATAGTCGAACTTATATCCTTCGAACTTGTCATCGCCCAAGGTATCTCCCTGGCGCATATTGTCAGCGTTACCTCCCTTGATAAGTGTGTCGGCCTTGGCAATAGCAAAGGTCTGCTCGTTCAGTTCCTGACCGTAGGTAGTAATGTCGGCATCGGGATCAATTTCCAAGAGACGGTCGCTCATACAGCCCAACATCTGACTGGTTCCCATCGCCATATCGTAGATAGTGGCGGTAATACCTTCTTCCTCTAATCGTTCCTCGTCCTCACCAACAAGCAGCTCCGTCATCAGATTGATGATGTCACGGGCAGTGAAGTGTGCTCCAGCATGTTCGTCGTAACTTTCAGAGAACTTTCGTACCAGTTCCTCGAAGATGTAACCCATATCTACCGAACTTACCTTGTCAGCACCAAGATATGCCTTCTCCGTGCAGAATTCTTTGATAACCAGATAGAGCAGCTGGTTCTCAGCCATCGTCTCAATCTCCTGCTGAAACTTCATGCGGTGAATCACATCGATGACATTCTCTGAGAAATGGTTCAGGTACGACTCGAAGTTCTCACGGATGTTCTCCGGGTCGCTGAGTAGCGTTTCGAAAGTGAAAGGAGAGAGGTTGTAAAACTTCTGACCAGCAGCCTTCTCCAAGAAACCCTGTTTCACGGTGATACCGTCTTCATCCAGTTGCTTATTCATATCAAGCACCTTTTGCTTGGTTGGTGCCAATGTGTCCTCGAAGCGTTTCACCACGCACATTGGCAATATGACATTGCCGTACTCGTGCGGCTTATATACACCCACCAGTTTGTCGGCAATAGCCCAAATCAAGTTGGCCTTCTCCTGCACATTAACAGTTGTCTGCTGTTGTAATTCGTTTATGCTCATGCTATATTCATTTTATATGTTTCAATTTTAGTAATACCATTCTGGTTTATATCTAAGAAGTATAAGATTCACAACAACCAAAACTGCAACGATGAGAAATGTCCACACCCCAAATGTTAATGAGGCGAGGAAAAAGCACCAAAGACCTTTTGTCAACTCTTTCATAATTCATCCAATTGAATTTGTTATCATCTTTACGCGTGCAAATATACTGGTTTGCTGTGAAATCTATCTTCACAGAATGTTTTATTTTTGATTTTTATTTCTTTTTTCTCTT
>CACYKX010000244.1 GCA_902775075.1 uncultured Prevotellaceae bacterium
GATGAAGGTGGCCAAGTTGTTCAATGAGTATAAAGATTATACCTCGGACGCAGAGAGAGCAGAATCCTCGATGACCATTTATGCACCGTCGTATGGCTATCAGGATGCCCATTCAAAGCAACAACAGAAGAAATACAAGGCAGAAATGGAGAAAGCCAGGCGCAAAGCTGCCGACACCAAGGAGCAGATAATCCAGCTCTACAGAGATAACAAGAAGCTGTTTACGGCCTTTCAATCTGGCAAACATGAGTTCATCGGATGGATGGCTGTTTTCGGTTATCGTGCTGAAACCGCAGGTGGTATGAAGACGATGGGTGAAGGACTGTTCTATTTGAATAAGGACTTAACGGAGATCACCAACCGCTTCACAGAAGATGATATGAGGGATATGCAGTCTGCAGACCTCGATGACCTCAAGTATGAGTTTGAGGACGAACTGAAGGATATATTTGGTGATAAATAAATATATATTATATAATACAAAATTATGGCACAGGCAAAGATTATCGCAGTAGCCAACCATAAGGGTGGGGTAGCCAAGACTACCACGACATCTACCGTTGGCGCAATACTGGCAAAACAGGGAAAGAAAGTTCTACTGATTGACCTTGATGCACAGGCTAACCTCACGCAGGGTTTGACTGATATTCAGCCAGAGAAATCCATCTATGATGGTTTTAAGGATGGAGTAAAGTTCGCTCCCATCACGATTAACGACAACTTGCATCTGATTCCGTCAGCGGAAGAGTTCTCCACCATCGACCTTATATTACCTGGTATGATGGAGAGAGAATACCGCCTAAAGGATTTTCTATCAAATTATGCTGGCGAGTATGATTTCATACTGATAGACTGCCCTCCAACACTGGGTATGTTACTCCAAACAGCACTTGTCGCATCTGACTATCTGATTATACCTACGACAGCCGAGGGTTATCCCTATAAAGGATTGCACATGTTGAAGGAGTCGTTAGAGAAAGTTCAGAAGCGGCTTAACCCACAGATCAAGCTGCTTGCCATCCTGATAACCCGTTGGAATAACCGCAGTTTGAATAAGGCTGTATTATCATTCCTTCAGGAAGAGTTCGGTGATGTTGTGCTGCCCACATACATCAGGGAGAATATTACCGTTGCCGAAGCTCCTTTGGTGCACCAGAACCTCATAGAGTACAACCCTTCATGCAATGGAGCACAGGATTATACCAAGGTGGTTAAGGAGATTCTTGAAAAGATTAAATAAATATATATTATATAATATGTAATATGGGAAAGCAAGATAAATTGAAGCAGCAACTGGAAAACTTTGTTCAGAAGCCCGTAAAGACTACTGAACCAACTCCGAAAGCAGAGACGGTAACAGAATCTACAAGTTCGCCAACCCCCAAGGCAAAACGTCCTGTTGGCCGTCCGAAGGTCTATTATGGAGGAATAGAGCGTACCAGTATCACGCTCGAACCTGAAATGATGGGGAAGCTGCGTATGCTTTGTTTGGAGCATCGTAGGCAGATCCGTGATGTCATTGAAGAAGCCCTACAGGAGTACTTGACCAAGTTTGAATCAGAGCATGGCACGATAAGAGTTCCTTCAACATATCGTGATAAGTAATTATATATTATATAATACAAAATTATGGCAAAGAAGAACAATCATCGTCCAAAGTTAAAACCGGCACTGGTAGTATGTTCTGATGTTATGACCAACATCATGGAGGAACTGTATAATATGAGCTGGGAATATGTCTTGAACAGTCGGAAAGAACAAGGTAAGGATATTCTAAACTCATATAGTGACGATCCTGATGAATATGACGGAGGAAAGAAAAACTGTCTTAGCAACCTTTTTTGGTGGGCTGACGTTATACCTATAGCCACATCTGAAATGTTCCATGATATTGAGTGGAACCTTTTTAATGTGGCAGTCAACACAATCATGAAGGAGGTTAAAGACGGGCATACTACCATATCAGAAGTATGGTCTGATATACAAGATTTAAAGATAGATGAAGATCAATATTTAGAGTTCGACGGTTGGACAAAGACTCCAGCACCAGCAGATTTATCTGCCGAGAACTTTGTTCATTATGTTTTACAGGACACATTTGATACAATGTACGGGAACACTGAAGATTTCGAATATGAAGTTCTGCGTGACGATAATTACTTTCGTATATTAACGCCAGAACTGGCATCTAAGTGTACTGGTGAAGAAATAGATCATGAAAACGTAAATATTGCCAACAACATTGGTAAGTATGTATTTATGCTCTATTATGGATATCCTGTTAATACAGATACTTATGACGAATTAGATGAGGAAGGTATATATATTGAAACAGCAGATTCCCTATTAAAAAGATACAAGGATCTCCCTCGATACATAGGATTGGGAGAACCATTTGAAACAATTGATGAAGAATTTCAATTTTCAGAGTTTTTTGGATGTATATATCGAGCCTATAAGATTGCTGCATTAAACGGAATGTCTGACGAAGACTTTAAGCAGACATATAGAAACCTTTTTACCGAAAAGAAATGAAAGAACAGACAGTAAATCCCTATGAGGTGGAACTGCTCGACCTCTGGAACGAGGTAGGTGGCCAGATGGTTATCAAGTACCACATAGCCACCATCAAGCCGGACAAAGGCGACCTCCAGCAGCTCCGTGACAAAGGTTTCAAGACCGATGTGATGACATGTATCATCGCCAACATCGGTGCCCATTTGGGCGAAGAGAAAGCGATGACATTCCTGCAGGAAGCCGACGCTGCCGGTGCAGCACCCAGCGTTACCTTCGAGGCTGCAGAGGGCGAGGCCCTGAACATCACAGGCAAGGAGAATAACCCGATGGTGAACCAACTGGTAGAAGCCATCGAGAATCAAGAATAGGAGGACTGAGTATGGTAATACGCGATGAATTTTTAGAAGCTATAAAAAAACGCAAATCAGCACCATATCATTGGATTATGGAGTATTACAGCAAAGAATATTTCCTTGCTATAGTTGACATGCTCCAACAAATGGGAATAAAAGATGAAGAGTATTTCACTTTTGATCAAAAAAAGAAGAAATCCCGTTTTACAATTCCTGCTATGGATATCATAAAGATCTGCTATCATATAGCTGACAAAGATGAGGATTATGGATGCAACCCACCCTTAGAGATTAACGGGAAGTACATATCCATCGCCTGTTGGTATGAATACCATACTGGCATTCCAGGATTGGATGCCAACTGGCGTTGTATAGGAGATTATGAGATAGAGATTCTAAGTGGTTTATATAATTATCTTCGGTTAGAAAAAAGAAGGAGAGTACAACAATGAAAGTGAAGATCGCAGTAGCATGTAAGTATTTCGTGAAGAAGGAGGTTGAACTTCCTGATGACGTTGTAGGTAAGTTGGAAGAGCGCGTGAAAGGTACTGGTCGTATCGGCTCTGATGGGGAACTGGCTGAGCATCTGGGAGAGGTCATCCAAGAGGCCGATGCCGACGATTGGGAGTATGAAGTTCAAAGCATCGACAAGATTGTGGAACAACCTGCTGCCCCAAAGAGAGAAAGCAACCGTTCCATCACCTGCAGTGAGGATATCAGAAACCGCATGAAGATGCTGGCCGCTGAAAAGCGTGTACCGATGCAGACACTTATTGAGGATGCTTTGACAAAAACTCTTGAAGCAGAAGGATTTTAAAGAGTAATTTTTAATTATGGCGAAATCGCCACAATTAAATCCGCTAAGGGGTGTTCAAAATAATTAGGAATAGAGTGAACATAGCGGACTGCGCCCGGAACTGCGACAATCAGGCATTGCACAAGTGTATAAAAACGACGTTTCAACGAAGTAGGATTTAAATATACAGTGATATGACAGAGAAAGAAGCAATGGAAATCATTACACACATGGCAATGATATCCGACCTTGTAGAAGGTGAAGAGCATGCCAAAGAGCGTGCGGAGGCAGTCGCAATGGCTATAGTTGCTTTGATGGTACCCA
>CACYKX010000245.1:0-3983 GCA_902775075.1 uncultured Prevotellaceae bacterium
TCTCTTTATGCTCCTGCATGTCACCAACTATGATCTTTCCTTGCCTCTCTTGCCTCTTGCCGTCATCATGTGCACCCCTCAACTTCTGTTAGGCATCACCGCCACCTATTTCAGACGACGCCTTGGCTTCTTTTATGGCTACCTGCTCCATATCCTCGTTAACTTTATCTCTGTAACCGGTTACCTATTGAATGTACAAAACGTTTTAGGGAGCTGAATAGCCTATGTAAAGCAATACAGACTTAACTATAAAAATCAAATGCTCCCATCTAAGTGATTCTTTACGGAGATAGTTATATTGCCCATATCCTTTCTCCTTAGCTTATCAGATATGGAATAAAAGCAATCAATGAATTCATGAAATTCAAGACAAAATGCATGAGAATGCAATAACGTATATCCCGTGTTTTGAAGAACATACAACAAGTCAGAACGCTTAGAGCAAACGTGTCCAAACATGAATAGAAGGGTATGACAGGAGTCCAATGATAGAGGTAAAACATTGTTGAGATGGTCAGAATGATTGTGGGCTTAGAGAAAGACTTAGACTCCATGTAACAGAGCATCCATCCTCTGAAAAACATCTCCTCGACTATTGGTGACACCAAAAAAAACATGACACTTAAGCAAAGCGCATAGTTGTTCCTTATACGCGGATGAGCTCCTGGATAAGCAAAGGTATACAAGATCGCAGCCATCGCCCAAACAGCCAGTCCCAGTGCAATGCTTATCATGGTCGGACGTAAACGTAGCTTGGGGAGATTCATAAATGCCATGCTCTGAATATTACGAAAAGCGAACACTGTCGCTAATACTGAGAGCTGACTGACTATGAAATACAGCAGCGTCTCTTTTTCATTATAGAAGTGACCAAATAGGGTATAGATAATGTGTACGATTACCAACGTCGCCAATGCAGGCAATGCTAAGAAGAGCACTGCCGTCAACCAATTGATTGCCTTCTTCATATCATCCTGACTGTCATGAAATAGATTCAATACCCCTCCTCCATTTTGGAGGGGACTATTAGTTATCAAAAAACCAAAAAATTGTAATACCAATAATTTAGAACTAAGCCTATTGCCGCATCTGGCCCTAAGTCTCTATATACTTCTCCTACATTGTTTTCAAAGTTCTTTTTGCTTCCAACAACTACTACCTCAGGGAGAGTATAGCCTCCTTCTGTGCGTTTCATCTCATTACAAGACATTTCCGCAATGTACTTCTTACTTGTTTCTTTCATCATTATAAAAGTTATAATATTAATAAAGACATGTATGTGGGTTTTTCCCTTATACATACATGCAAAGTTAAAGCGAAAGAATGCAATATTAGTGCACTCTCCTGCTCACGCTAACCTAAAAATGACCCCCTTGCGCTAATTGAAAAACGACCCCCTTGAAGATCGCCAGAGATCAGCAACGTAGGGGGTGCCTCGGGTCTGCGCAAAATATCATACACATATACCCGATACACTGCCTTACAATTATTAACTTTGCAGTTCTTAATCATAGAGACTGCGCAACAATGATATCAGTGTATCGCAAGAAAGAAATTCTAAATTATCACATCGTCTATGGCTATGGTGCCAAGAAGATCAGGACTGAGATGCTCAAGGCTGGCAAGAAGCCGGCTTCGCGTGGCGTAATACGTCGCCTTATAAACACCTACGAGCATATCCTTAAGACGCAGGGATTGAAAGCTGCCGATTCCTATTATTCAAAGGAGGAAGAGTTCCATACACCTCAGAGAGAACGTACAAAGTTGGACGCCAAAGCTCGCCAGTACATTGAGGACTGCCTTGAGGAAAACAAGAGGAAGATAGCAGAGGGCAACCGTAAGCAATGTATGGATCTTCAGCGTGTTTGGGAGATACTGTGTGAGGATATGGGCTATACGTTCTGCTACTCAACAGTTACTGCCTATGCCCGCTCATACGTATCAAGACAGGTACCGAAGAAGAGCAAGGAATGCTATATCCGCCAGTACCATCCTGCCGGTGAGGAGTGTCAGTTTGACTGGGGCGATGTAAAACTGAAGATAGGCAGCAGGGCGGTAACTGTCCGCATGGCCGTGTTTACGCTTCCGCACAGCAATTACCGTAAGGCCTATCTGTTCATCCGTGAGCATACGCTTGCCTTCAAGGAGTCACACCGTGACTACTTCCATGATATTGGCCGTATTCCTCAGCGTATGGTCTATGACAACATGAAGGTAGCAGTAAAGTCCTTCGTTGGAACGGAGAAGAAACCAACAGAGGCTCTTCTGGATCTGTCCAGTTTCTACGGCTTCGAGTACAGGTTCTGCAACGCCCGCAGCGGTAATGAGAAGGGTAATGTGGAAGAGTCGGTAAAAGTAGTCCGCAAGGAGGTATTCTCCGTGTGTGATAAGTTCTCCTCGCTTCAGGATGCTCAAGAGTATCTAAACAAGGGCTGTGAGCGTCTGAACGGAAAAGGAAAAAGCCTTGCCACGGAAGACATTGTCCGTCTGGCAGAAGAGGATTTTGCCGCTATGAAACCTTGGAAAGACGATATTGCCTGCTTCATGCTGGAGGAACGCCAGGTAGACAAGTACGGAGTCATCACTGTGGAGAAGTCATTCTACTCTGTGCCGGACAGCCTTGTGGGAAAGACGGTACATGTGCGCATTTATACTAACAAGATCGAAGTCATCCACAATGGTCAGGTCGTAGCTGAGCACGACAAAACAGGGAGAGGAGAATGGCATATACTCCTTGAACATTATCTGCACACGCTAAGCTACAAACCTGGCGCCCTGAAGAACGCGGAAGCGCTCAGACAGGCGCCGGAGGGCATCAGAAGAGTCTTCTTTGGATGCTTCCTCAACGCCCCCAGGGACTTTATCGAGCTGCTGTTCTTCGCCAAGGGAAAGGGCATTGTCTATAATGATATCGTAGAGGCGTATGACAGCTTAAAGAGAAGCCATGTCAGCAACATAGACCTCCGGCTGATAAAGGACAAACTTCTGCCTCAGGAGGAGAAGTCTTCTGCCGTCATTATACAAATGAGCCAGTCGTCTGAGGAGATAGAGCTGCAGGCGGAAAAGGGCCTTAAAACCCTAACCGGTATTATGAATCTTCAAGCTACAACTTATGGCACAAAATGAGAAAGAACTGATGAGTGTCTCAGCACTGACCAGAGAGTTGCATATGAGAACTGTCAGAAACCTCTATGACCAGTATCTGGAACAGGCCAAGGCAGAGGGATGGGATTACGAGAAGTTCCTCCGCTCTCTGCTGCAGGCAGAGTACGAGCAGAGGCTACAGAACAGCCAGCAGAAAAGGCTGAAGACGGCAGGCTTCCCACAGTATAAATATCTGGAAGACCTTGACCGCAATGAACTGCCGGAAGGCGTCAAGCCCAGACTCTCAGAACTCGAGAGCCTTGACTTCGTGCGGCAGGGACATAATGTAGTGCTCTATGGTAATCCGGGAACTGGAAAGACCCATTTAGCCATCGGCCTTGGCATAGAGGCTTGTAAGAATCGTATGAGCGTCATGTTTACGTCAGTTCCACACCTTATCACACAGATCAAGGAATGCCGGTCACAGCGTACATTGCACGCACTAGAGACACGCTTTAAGCGCTATGATCTTGTCATCTGCGATGAGTTCGGATATATGGCATGCGACAAAGAAGGAGGTGAGCTGCTCTTTAATCACCTCTCGCTCAGAACGGATACAAAGTCCACTATTATCACTACAAATCTATCCTTCGACAGATGGGGAGAGATCATCAAGGACAAGATCCTCGTAAATGCTCTTGTGGACCGCTTGACTCATAATGCATATCTGATCAATATGAATGGGGAGTCATACCGACTAAAAGAAACGAAAAAGTTTAATCAAAAATTACTTCAAAAAGATGAAAAATAAAAAGAATTTATTACCTTTGCAGCCGTGACCTGAAAGGGGGTCACTTTTATATTAGCAAAGGGGTCACTTCTTAATTAGCGCATGCACA
>CACYKX010000245.1:4017-5841 GCA_902775075.1 uncultured Prevotellaceae bacterium
ACATGTTGTTTTTAACAAAACGAAAAATGAATAGGAACAATATCTTTTGGCAGCGATTTACTATTGCTTTTAAGTGTGCTTTTTGGACCGGTGTCTGTAGTGGAGCTATAGGTGCTGTTATTGCAATTTTGAAATAAGCAGAGTGCTTCCATCCGAATTTCTTGAACGTCGCATGCATTTTTGCAGACAAAGCAGAAAAGAAAAATTGCTCAAAATGACAGCAACCAGTCGCTAAGGGTGACTTGCCAATTGCCAAATATTTAGGTATCTCAATACCGCAACCAAAGGAGTGAAGTTTTTGGGAATATAGAAGTGGCAACGTAGTTCTCGGACGGTCACAAGGGCCGCCCATGTAAAGGGATACAAACTCCCGAAAGTTTCATATAATACGATAATGAGCAACATGAACTATAGTAAAATAAGATGCGCTGGCAGAATCGCAATATTCTTGACGGTATGTCTTGTGGGCTCTGTTTTGGTATCAGCACCATTTTTGAGCCTTCTATTGAATAACGGCGGTGATGCGACCACTACCCAATCGATGACTGACTACATTGCGATGGCAAGTTCTGCTTTTCTGTTAGTTGCGTTAGTCGTAGAAGACAAAATTGAGAAACTTGACCTGTGGGCGATAGGACGGTCGGGGCTTCAAATAAAAGTAGTCTTTATCTCTGTTTTTTTAGGTCTACTTTGGCAACTATCCATATATCTCATCTGTCAATTTAGCAAAGCCGCCTACCCACATTCTACCACTACGGAACTATCCCCACTGCTCATTTCTGTTGTTGCAACAGGTTTGTTAGGCCCGTTCACTGAGGAGATGCTGTTCAGAAAATGGCTTGTTAGCATGATGGAAAGAAGTCGCTTTAAGCCTATTGTCATCATTCTGTGTAGCTCCGTCTTGTTTTTCTGTGCCCATCTTGGAGACTCATTCTTAAGAGTAGACACGTTTATCTTTGCAATACCTCTATGCTATCTGTTTATCAGATACCATGATGTGAGATATTGCTTCATCGCCCATGCCGTCTGCAATTTGACAGGAATAGCTTTCCCAGTCCTCGTCCAATAGTAATCACTAAGATCGAAATTTAATATCTGTATATGAACAACAAAAGAAACAAGATGGACTTCTATAAATGGATATGTTTTTTCTTCATAGGTATCGTCTGCTTTCTGTTCATCATGGGCTTCTTCGAAGCCATCTTGATGATGGATTACACCATCTATGCAAAGATTCCAATTGCGTTGGTTGCTTGCTGGGTACTGCTGCTTTCGTTTAGGAAGTTTCTTACAATGTATACCAGAGTCAAAGCCAAGATATTTGCCACACCGCAACATGATGTCAAGATACTGTTGACAGGATGGGGAGTATCCTTCCTTTTCTTTGGGACAATCATGGCAAGCTTATACTGCCTGAACGTCTATCAGCCGCAGAAGATCAACTGCGACATACAGAACCAACTTTACGGCTGGCTGTTGTTTGCCGTCGTTGGCATTGGTGAGGAGATCATCTGCCGAGGAATCGCCTTCAGACTACTCTGCGACAGAATAGGCATGATTTGGGCTTTGATAGTTTCGGCACTGTTTTTTGGCTTTGCTCATATTTTCAATGATGGGGCAAATGTTTGGTCGGCCTTGGCAATTGCTGTCACGTCGGGATGGCTGTTAGGCGTAGCCTATGGATATTACCAATCGCTATGGGCACCGATAGGGATGCACTGGGCCTGGAACTATCTTGAAGGATACGTTTTCGGCTGTCCGGTTTCCGGGGCGTTTATCCAACATCCCATTATCACGTCACGTCTCTTCGGTCCGACATGGCTG
>CACYKX010000246.1 GCA_902775075.1 uncultured Prevotellaceae bacterium
ATGGAGGCACAGGAACTACGTGCCACACTGACAGAGTTGCAAGAGTTCTGCCAGAAAGTAGATGACCTTCTCGCCACTGGTTATGACCCGAAACTTGACGACGGCGTTGGCAAGAATATTGCCCCACTTCAGAAGCGCAAGATGCTCAGCTACGAAGTGCTCAATGCCGGACAACTGAAGAAATATTTGAATGCAGATTGGTAAAGCAGAAGAAAGATGAAAGAAAATAGAATATACGATAAGAAGTCGCTACGTACCGTGGTGGGTAAGAATGCAGACTTCAATGAATTGGCAAAAGACTGCGTGGCGTTCAGCAACGCAGAAGGAGGCAGCATAGATATTGGTATTGAAGATGACCAAACTCTACCCCCAGAAGAGCAAAAGATACCAGATGGACTTGCTACAGAAATTGTAAACAAGGTGACGGGAAAGACACAAGGCGTAGTCCTTTCTGCTGAAACATTGGTTGCAGAAAATGGTGGAGAGTTTATCAAACTACATGTACTACGAAATGCCAATTCACCATCGGCCACCACCTCTGGAAAGTTCTTCTTGCGTATTGGTGATAACAGCGTTCCTGTGGGCCCTGAGGACATTTCACGGTTGGCAGAGGATAAGGGCTGTATCAGTTGGGAAGACACCGAAACAAAATATAGTTGGCGGGATGCTGATCCGGAGAAACTGGCGTCCTTCATCAAACTACTGAAGATGTCTGACCGTGTCTCGAACTTTGTCAAACAAAAAGAAACCAAAGAGATTTTGGATTTCTATTACCTGACAGATCCTGATTCCGACAAGATGACCAATCTCGGTGTGTTGTTCATTGGCAAGCAGACTCAACGAGGCAGAATACAAAATGCCCCTGTGATACAATGTATCAAATATGATCAAAACGGCGAGAAGGTCAACAAGTGGCTATGGGATGACTATACGATGAATCCATATGAGATGATTAACAGCGTGTGGGAACTTGTGCCGGAGTGGAAAGAAAGTTCTGAAATCACAGAAGGCATGTTCAGACGTAATATTCTTGCCTATCCAGAGAAGGTTGTACGAGAGCTGCTGTCCAATTCACTGGTACATAGACCATATACAGTTAGGGGTGACATCTTCATCAACATCCATCCCGACCATATCGATGTGGTCAATCCAGGCAGACTGCCTTTAGGCGTTACGGTGAAGAACATCCTGCATACTACCAAGAAAAGAAATGAGCACATGGCTGCCGTATTCTATGCGTTGCATCTGATGGAACGTGAGGGTTCTGGCTACGACATGATGTACGAAACGCTATTGGCAAACGGCAAACCTATCCCTGTAGTGACCGAAGGGGATGACAGCGTTTCCGTGCGTGTTGACCGTCGCATCATCAACGAAGAAGTGATTAAGGTCATGCAACATGCAGACCAACGGTATGATGTGAAGCAAAAACAACTCATCTGTCTGGGGCTGATTGCTCTGCATGAAAGCCTCACGGCAACGGAGCTGATAAGAATACTGAACTTGAAGGATGCTGATGAACTCCGCTCTTGGTTGCGTCTGTTGATAGATAAAGAGCTTGTTATCGGTACAAGTGTTCATTCCAAATCAAAGGAATATCAGGTAAACCCTTTGTTGCTAAAGAGCAGTCAATTCATGGGAAAGACATCCTTGAAACGAATTGAGGACTATCGCATCAAGGAGTTGATTAAAGAGGATTTAAAGATATATAAGGTTGCAACGGCTGCGGAGATTCAGAAACGAATAGGCGAAGAGATTCCATCAAAGAAAATATGGAAACAGTTACAAGCCTTAGTGAAAGAAGGGCATATCCGCAAGCTTGGTTCCAACAGGTGGTTGAAATATGAACTGGTGGAATGAAAGCAATCGTCAATTCCAGAAAAATGCGTCGAAACGACATTTTGGAATTGATAAAGGGAAAAGAGAAAGATAACCATTATTAAGTACAAAACGCTTTGAGAACCAGTGATTTCAATATAAGGGTTGTATCAATCTCAATTCCTCAATAAATAAAAGGCGAAAAGGCAAATAAGGCAATCAAATAATTCTATGATAGGAATTTGGTTTAAAGAAGACATAGAGCGCATATTGGCTGAGCATCGCTACGTAGTGGTGACGGATGCCAATTGCGAGGGTGAGTTCCTGCTGAAATATCTTCCAGAAGACATCAAGCAGTTACCCATCAGCAATGAGTACAGCGAGATAGAGGCGAAATATCTTGCTGAGTCGAAATATGCGGACAGCCCAATACTATTCTATGCCAAGAAAAAGGCGGCACAACTGACCTTTCTACAAGAATACGTACAAACAGGAGGATTGTTGGTGTTGGATGACATGGAGGTGTACATCAAGCAGAAGTTGTTTGATGTTACAGGCAAAAATACTCATCTGACCAAAGACCAACTTTTACTTGCCGCGAAACTTAGTGAGGGGAAGAATAAGAACTGGTGGCAGTCGGTAGTCGACGGCATTACTGAGCCGCTACGGTTGGAAGACTGGCTGCTTGACTTCCTTCATGCACCAGCCGCAACCCGTCAGAAGATGGATGAAACGGTTTGGAATGTTTTCAGAAGTGAAGTGTATCGCCTTATTGATAAACCTCAAATGGAACAGTCTGCCGAAGCATTGGCTCAAGAGGTCGTAAATGTCATCTTGCAGTCATTGGCAGACAACTCGATTGAGGGGCTTCTGCTGGAAGTCTATTACCAATGGGCTGACAGTACGGAGAAAATAGATTCGTTGCGAAAGTATGCAGACAACTACGCGCTTCCTACAGACATAAATCCGCTGAAGGCACATCCTAACCATCCATTTGCAGCACTTGATCGTCAGCTGATGCAGATGCTTAGCAATGCAATGAAGATGCATCAGGACACGACTGAATTGACCAAATTCCTTAAGCAGCGCACACAAGACAGAAAAGCAAAAGCGTTCAAGCCTCAGTGGTTGCAGAGTGTTTGGCTTCTTTGCACGTTTAAGGTCGAAGGCCTTGGCACTATTTCCACCTACCAAGATATCGCGACATATTATAGGCAGCATTTTGCTGCCCTCGATACTGCCATGCGCCGTATCTATACGGATTGGCTAAACGATCCTGCTACCTTGCGTCCACTACAAGAACACTATACCATCTTGAATAATGAACTGTTGACGTGCTGGTTCGACATAAAAGACAATTATATCTCAACGCAGAAGGATATTGTAACCAATGCTCTTTTTGGTGATAAACGTACAGCAGTAATAGTCTGTGACGGATTGCGCCTTGAAATAGCAGAAGCCGTTGTAAATGCCATCACCGATAAGAATGTGAAGATTGACAGGAAAACGGCTCTGTCGGTTCTGCCCTCTGTGACTGAGAACGGCATGAGTGCCTTGTTCGGATGTAGCGAGCCTACAATGAATGCTCAGACCAGATTCAATACCTTGAAGTCGATTTATGATGATGTGGTCATCATGCCGCTGAATATGTTGAATGACGGTGTTACTGCTCAGCGTCTTGTGCTCAACTATGGGGATATTGACGAAGTGGGCGAGAAAAAACAGATGGGTGCACTAAAGGACATTACGAACTACGAGCCTGAACTGAGAGAGAAGATAGCCCATCTGTTCCGACTTGGGTATAACAAGATAGTACTTACCACTGATCATGGTTTTGTGCTTACAGGGCTCTTGGACGAAGCAGATAAAGAACCACGTCCAGAAGGAAACATCCAGAAAATTGAAGAACGCTATGTCTTGACAGAAGAGCCTCTGAATGCTGCGAATCTGATAGAAAAGGCTGGTCGTTATTTCAATAGTAACTATCAGTACTATGCCAAGACAGACAAACCGTTTAAGACAACAGGCAGGTATGGCTATTCGCATGGTGGTTTCACGCCGCAGGAATGTATTATTCCTGCTTATGAGTTGAATATTGAGACTAACAACATGGCACTGGGAGTG
>CACYKX010000247.1 GCA_902775075.1 uncultured Prevotellaceae bacterium
CTACATTTTCATCCGGCATCTCGCATACAACATCTGTCTCCTGATGAGCACCGTTTGTATCAAGGAATGCACGGCTGATATTAACGATTTCCTTATCTCTCCAGAGAAGAACAAGTCTAGGCTCTTCTGTAACTACAGCAACCTTAACTGCCTCAAGGTTCTCTTCTCTAGCATAATCTATCATCTTGTCTGCATCTTTTGCGTCAACTACGAGAGCCATTCTCTCCTGTGACTCAGAGATAGCAAGTTCTGTTCCATCAAGACCTGCATACTTCTTTGGTACAAGGTCAAGGTTTACACGAAGTCCGGCAGCAAGCTCACCGATAGCAACTGATACACCACCTGCACCGAAGTCGTTACATTTCTTTATAAGCTTTGTAACTTCTGGACGACGGAAAAGTCTCTGGAGCTTTCTCTCTGTTGGAGGATTACCCTTCTGTACCTCTGCACCACATGTTTCAAGGGACTCAGATGTGTGAGCCTTTGAAGATCCTGTAGCACCACCGCAGCCATCACGTCCTGTACGTCCACCAAGGAGTACGATAACATCTCCTGGATCTGAGGACATACGCATAACATTTTCCTTTGGAGCAGCACCGATAACAGCACCAATCTCCATACGCTTTGCAACGTAATTTGGATGATATACTTCCTGAACAAGACCAGTTGCAAGACCAATCTGGTTACCATAGGATGAATACCCCTTAGCAGCTGTTGTTACGATCTTACGCTGTGGAAGCTTGTTAGCAAGTGTCTCTGAAAGTGGCTTTGTAGGATCAGCAGCACCTGTAACACGCATTGCCTGATATACATATGTACGACCCGACAGTGGATCACGGATTGCACCACCAAGACATGTTGCAGCACCACCGAAAGGCTCTATCTCTGTAGGATGGTTGTGAGTTTCATTTTTAAATGATATTAACCAATCCTCTGTTACTATCTCACCATCTTCATTTCTGATCTGAAGTGGTGCAACGATTGTACAAGCATTGATCTCGTCTGATACATCAAGGTCCTCAAGCTTGCCATCCTTGCGAAGCTTCTTCATTCCCATGAGTGCGATATCCATGAGGCATGTGAACTTGTCATCTCTGCCTGCATTTATCTCAGCAGCATCTGCAAGGTACTTCTTAAATGTACCCTCGATTGCTTCCTTATACTTACCTTCATCGAACTTGATATCTGTGAGCTCTGTCGCAAATGTTGTATGACGGCAGTGATCTGACCAGTATGTATCAAGTACCTTAATCTCTGTGAAGCTTGGATCTCTCTTCTCTTCTGCAGTGAAGTAATTACGGATATGCCAGAAATCCTTGTAAGTCATAGCAAGACCAAGGCTGTCATAGAGTGCCTTAAAGTCATCTTCTGACATAGTGCAGAAGCCATCCATTATCTTTACATCAGCTGGCTCATCATAGTTCATTACAAGAGTAGCTGGCTTAGCAGCCTTATCAACTCGTGCTTCAACTGGGTTGATTACGTAAGCCTCAATTGTCTTCTTCTCTTCTTCTGTAAGCTCCTTGTTAGGTACGCTTACTACATATGTGATACCTGATCTGATGATTGGCTCAGATGAATCATCGAGAAGCTTTACACACTGCTCAGCTGAGTCAGCTCTCTGGTCGAACTGACCTGGCAGGTATTCCATAGAGAACACAAAGTCGCTGGCCTCTGATGGGAACTCCTCCTTATATACGATATCAACCGGTGGTTCTGAAAAGACTGTAACGATAGCTTCTTCAAATACTTCGTCGGATAGATTCTCGACATCGTATCTTACAAGCTCTCTAACCGTTACGTCCTTAAGTCCGAGATAAGCTCTAAACTCGTTAGTCAGCTCATCTGCTCTTACCGCATAGTCCGGTCTTTTTTCTACGTAGATTCTTCTTACACTCATGGTTTTCTCCTCATATATATATAAATATAATTATTTGTGAATCTTCTTAATGATTCGGAAGATGACGACGTTCTGGTAGATTAGTGGGGCATCTTGCTGATAGAATATGATGCCGTCTACTGGGGAACGTACTTCGCTCAGGACGTGTCCATCCATCGGATCGATGATTTCTGCAAGCAGGTCACCGCGTCTTACTTCAACATTTACGTTCTTCATTCTCTTGAAGAAGCCCGCTGATTCGGACTTGATGGATATCATTTCATCCTCTTCCATAATGGTGGATATATTTCCGCCCATACTATTATACTTGATTATTCCCATTCGGGAAAGAAATCTTAATACTGCGCTTGTAGCAATCTCGGCATATTCCTCATTTATGCGGCTTGTACCGCCTGAATATAGTGAGAATGCCTCAGTTCCTGCCTTCTGCCAGTTATAATTCAGTGTACCTTCGTCGAAGGCTCTCATTTCTGCCAGCATGACAAATGGAAGTCCGAAGAGGTTTGCGAGATTGGTGCTCTCGTATCCTGTCTTCATGATTCTAACATGCGGAATGAAACGGCCGCGCATGTAATATGAAGGAAACTGAATTCCGTAGGAATACTTGCCCAGTTCTTCCATAAGGGACGCCGCCAGACGGCTGGTTGCTGTTCCTTCCGGGTTACCAGGGAACTCCCTGTTGATATCTGAATCATCTGATAGCCAGAACTTATGGTTGGCATTCATGGCGCTGTAGTTAACAGATGGAATCAGCAGAACTGACTTGCCGTGAACGATATCACCGTGCTCTTCTATCTCTGAAAGTCTTGATGCCAGCTTTGAGCAGATGTAGAGCTGTTGATGCTCATTTCCGCGCATGGCACCTACTATAGCTGCGCTTGGCTCTGCCTCAGAAGGATCTGAATAAGAACCTGCGCCATATACAAAGCCGTATATATTATGCTCACCACTAAATGGTGTTTCATACGAAAATAATGTCTTCTGTCTCATATTATATCCCCAAATATCATTTGATAAGTAGCAAATTATTAGTTAGCTGTTCACCCACTTTATAGCTCAACTATACGAGCAAGGAGAGATCCCATTTCGATAGCTGGATATTCTCTGATGGCTGTGATGGTTCCGCTGGTTGGTGCGATTACCTTCTGCTCAACCGTACCTGTAAGAACGTTGATTACAGAACCCATCAGCATGCCCGCTTCGACCCTGTCGTGAACATCTACATTTGGAATAAATATTCCACTACTTTCGGAATTAATATATGTAACCTGATTATCTCTTGCAACATGTGGCTTCTTAACCTGGTTGATCTCGCCCTGCCACATTCCGAGTTCCTTCATGATGGCGAAGATTCCATCCACCAGCTGATTGCCGTACTTCTGATCTATTCTATACGCTGAAGTCGATTCTGTCACGCAGGATATAACGCCGCGCTGATTCAGCTCGTATACGAGACTACCGTTCTTAACCTGATTCGATGGATGGATCCATACCATATCCGTGTTGAGCTTGGTTGCGTATGGCATAATCTCGTCGACCATGTCGTCATTCATTCTAATCTGAGGAATCTCTTTAAGATAGAGATCACTTCCGTGAATGTCGAGACAGAACTCTGCCTTCGGACCATCCTCGCTGCTTGTGATGTCATCGATGAGGCAGCTGGCTGCATACTCACCAAGAGCACCGCTCTTAGCGCCCGGGAAGAGCTCATTCATATCCAGCTCTGGACCAGGTATCTCCCTAGTCTTTGCCTCCAGTGCCAGAGGATTTATGTATGGGTACACATCAACAATACCCGTAAGACTTCCATAATCCTCTTTGATTCTACGAATCACTTCGTAGCAAATGTACATTCCCTGAAGCTCGTCGCCATAGATTCCAGACACAAGCGCGATACGCTTCTCATCTCCGGTTATATTATCTGGCGTGAGTCTGTTCTTTTTAATCTTGAGAACCTCATTTACCATGAGATTTACTCTTGCAACAGTTTCTATCATTATATGTATCCCCTATATAACTACCTTGCTATCA
>CACYKX010000248.1 GCA_902775075.1 uncultured Prevotellaceae bacterium
GTGCAGAAGACGGCAAAAAGTCATCTTCTCTAGAAAAATATCTAAATTCTCTAGAGAATGTATGTTTTTGCGCTAAATGGCCAGCTCGCCGATAAATACCTGTTTCATACATGCTGCTTCACATTAAATAAGAAAACCAAGAAAAACCCAGATTATCGCTAATCGCTTAACGGGAACCATAATTGTTCCGTAAATCCGTTTTCACAAGAAAAACACCCGTTTTCTTTGTACGTATTAGAATTAAATCGTATTTTTGCAAGGAGAATGGGCCCGGTATGCTCCATTAGGAGCCACAATCCCTCAGCGGAGGAGCCCTTTCGTATCTTATCGGAATGAATTAACAAGCGTTTGCTGTTATTCGGTATTGTCCTAAGAATCTCGCAAATTCAATCGACCAAACCGGAAGAATAAGTTGCAAGCGTCTGTGCTTTATGCATGGGCGTGACTTATCTGGTTTGGTGGGCATGCGAGAGCCTTTAGGACATGGATAGGAAAACCGTCCATGTTTTTTTGTGCCCTCTTTGCCCACCTCCGAAGATAAGCATACGCGCTAATGCTTAACGTATGGCTATTCCTGAACAGAATATACCTATCTCTTCCCATTTCTTCACTAATAGGGATGGGAATACGTTGATGAAAGAATTTGAGGGTATTTTAAGCAATAACCCTCAAGTGAAGAACCTTGATGCCGTAGTGGGCTTCCTCCGGGCATCTGGCTATTTCTCCTTGCGCCCTTTTCTGGACGGAATTAATAAAGTACGTATCCTGATTGGTATTGATGTGGATAAGTACATTGCTAAAGCTAATCAGAAAGGCGAGCTCTTCTTTGGTGCAGAAGAGGAAGTGAAAGAGGAATGTCTGCGTCTGCTGAAAGAGGATATTGAGCAGTCGCACTACACCAAGAAGGTGGAAGACGGTATGCTCCAGATGGTGCAGGACTTGATTGATGGTAAATTGGAACTACGTGCCCATCCTTCCAAGAAGATTCATGCAAAGCTTTACATTCTCTATCCCGACAATTACAACCAGCATTGCTTTGGTGCAGCTATTACAGGCAGCAGCAACCTGAGTGGTAACGGCTTGGGTATCAGCGATGAAAGACAGTATGAGTTCAACGTCAAACTGACGCGGTATGATGATGTGCAGTTTGCCAAGAACGAGTTTGAACTGTTGTGGGAAGAGGCGAAGAACGTACCCATCAATGCAGAGGACTATCAAGCCACACTCGACAAGACCTACCTGAAAGGTGATGTCACTCCCTACGAGCTGTATATCAAAATGCTGATGGAATACTTCAGCGACCGAGTTCTTGCTATTGACCAAGATGATCCCTTTGACATGCCTGACGGCTATAGCAAGTTTGACTATCAGGCAGATGCTGTGATAGAGGGATATCAGAAACTGATGCGCTACGATGGTTTCTTCCTGGCTGATGTAGTAGGTCTTGGCAAGACGGTCATTGCCACGATGATTGCCAAGAAATTCCTGATAGAGAACGGCCCGGAGCATACCAAAATCCTTGTGGTTTATCCGCCAGCCGTTGAACAGAACTGGAAGACTACGTTTAAGGATTTCGGTATCGACAAATATACCCGTTTTGTAAGCAATGGAAGTCTCGCAAAGGTGCTTGACGAAGACAACTACGATTATTGGAATGCTGACGAATACGACTTGGTTCTGGTTGACGAGGCCCATAAGTTCCGCAATCATACCACAGGCGCTTTCAATCAGTTGCAGGAAATCTGCAAGATGCCTCGCCTTGAAACAGGCTATATTCCTGGCTATAAGAAAAAGGTGATGCTGATTTCTGCAACACCCATGAACAATACGCCTGCGGATATCTACTACCAGATACTGATGTTCCAGGATCCGCGCCATTGCACCATTGATGGTGTGCCCAACCTAACAGCCTTCTTCTCGCCATTGGTGGTGGAGTTCCGTAAGTTCCGAAAGCAGGAGAACTTTGACCTGAAAGAGTTTAAGAAGCTGGCTGAGAAAGTGCGCGACAGGGTCATCAAGCCTCTGACTGTTCGCCGTACCAGAACTGACATTGAGAACATAGCCCGCTATAATAAGGACGTCAACGGATTCCCCAAGGTGGATAAGCCTATCAAGAAGGAATACGAATTGAATGACCATTTGGCCAATCTTTTTGAGAAAGCGATGCACATTCTTGACAAAGAACTGACCTACGCCCGCTATCAGGCCATTGCCCATCTGAAGCCCGATGCTGCCCCTGGACTTTACGACAATGCGGAGGTTATCAGCCGCAGTTTGGCAGGCATCCGCAAAAACGGATTGGTAAAGCGTCTGGAAAGCAGCTTCTATGCCTTTTGTAAGTCGCTGAAAGCCTTCCGTCAGGCCAACGAAAACATGATAGACATGTGGGAGAATGATAAGATATTCATTGCCCCCGACTTGGACATAAATGCACTGATAGAGGCTGGCTACAGCGAGGAGGAGATTGAGCAGAAGATGAACGAGAAGGCCGAGGTGAACCCCAAGAACGCCTCCTTTAAGCGCGAACACTTTGATGAGGACTACATTGAGCAGCTGAGACACGACCAAGCGTTGCTTGACGACATGTGGCTGGAGTGGGAATACATCGATGACGATGACGACTCGAAGTTTGCCAAGTTTGAAGACCTGCTGAAGCATGAACTGTTCAGGAAAGAGCACAACCCGGAAGGAAAGATTGTAGTATTCTCTGAATCTGTTGATACGGTAGAATACCTGCAGCGTCGTATCAACCGCCCAGACGTATTGGTGATTTCCTCGCAGAACCGCAGTCAGCTATTCAAAACTATCCGCGAAAACTTCGATGCCAACTGGAAACAGAAGAAGAACGACTATAACATCATCCTGACAACAGATGTTTTGGCAGAGGGTGTCAACCTGCATCGCTCGAACATCATCATCAACTATGATACACCCTGGAACGCCACCCGTCTGATGCAGCGCATAGGGCGTGTGAATCGTATCGGATCAACGGCAGGCATCATCCACAATTACGTATTCTATCCATCGCGTCAGGGTAATAAGGAAATCAAGCTCAACCAGATAGCGTTGAGTAAGATCCAGACCTTCCACACTACGTTTGGCGAGGATAATCAGATTTACTCTACTGAAGAAATTATCGACCGCGACCTTGACAAGCTCTTCAAGGAAAGCATCAAGCGCGAACAGGAAGACCGCAACCTAGAACTGCCGTTCTATGAAGAATTGCGAGCACTTTATCAGCAGAACCGCAAGGAGTATAAGCGGATAGAAAGGCTTTCATTGAGAAGCCGTACGGGGCGTGAACCTCGTGAGTTTGAAGGCATTACATTGTCTGGTGACTCCTTGGTATTCCTCAAGACCAACTTCCGCAAACTATTCTATCTGGTGAACGAACAGCAGACACGCGAATTGTCCGTGCTCGATGCGCTCAACTATTTCAAGGCCAAGCAGGAAGAAAAAGCGGTGCCTCGATTAGACCAGCATCATGAGCATGTTGACAAAGCCCTAAAAGAATTCAACAAAACCAAAGAGCAGGAACTTCACGAGGAAGAATCCAACCAGAACCAGCGAAGCAACCTTGGTGCTCAGGTTACGACGGCTGTCAGCCTGCTTAACAGCATGTTGCCCCATATAGATGATGGTGACACCCGACTGAAGATTATCCAACTGAAAGAGTTGGCAGAACGAGGCACTATTACTTATATCGCCAAACGTCTGCAACGCATTCAGAAGGACTTGCAGCGTCAAGGAGGCAGCAAGGCGAAACTGACCTTTGAGGATGCGTTAAAGCTGGTGCTTGAAATGGCCAACAAATACAACACCTATTATCGAGAGAGTCAGCATGCAGAAGAGGAATCGGCTGCTGTTATCATATTATCGGAGAGTTTTCAAAATAATTAAGCCCTATGAACTATAAAGAAGTCATTGAAT
>CACYKX010000249.1 GCA_902775075.1 uncultured Prevotellaceae bacterium
GCTTCTTCAGCGAAAATTTGATGTTTCTCTTAATTATCATGTCTGCGACTTTTAATATTACTTATCTCAAAGTTATAGAAATATATCATTTTACACAAACAGTTTGCCCCACTTTTTTTATTTCCATTGAAAGTTTGTTATTAAAAATTATTAGATAACGAAATTGTTATCCTTCTCCGGAAAGGATTCGAACAACATATAAATTGCCACACTTTTTGCTCCAATAAAAATAGTACTAAACAAAATAAAACCGAAACAAACTATATAACTTTAGATAACGTTACATTAACCTAATATGACGTCTATCAGCAGGTTATAGTAGAATATTAGGCTTTTTCTTACATTTATTTTATCCGATTTTATTAATAGGCGAAATCCCTCTCTCTCCGCTGAAAAGACTTTACAAAATAAGTAAGTCATCTCACAAAATTAGCTAAGTGCCGTAAAATCAAAGATTTACGGCACTTTTTTTGTGCTTTGCATTTCTTAGTGGCCACTTAAAAAACCTCTGAATGGTCTCGAAATGGTCATATTGGGGCTACACATACGGTACACGAAAATTCAAAAATCGAAAAATGTAGCCAACGGCCACATACAGACCCCCTACTGACCCGATACAGACCCCATAGAAACCATTGTATATCAGTCGATTATGTTTAACTTTGCAGCCGATAAATTTCCGGTTTGCGAATTTCTAACTTCGGTTTTGTGTCGCCTGACGGCAGCAGACTGAGTTGTATTCGACCGGGAACATAGTTGCATTAAAAATTTAAAGCGTATGAGACGTGTTTTTAAAGTGTCTTTCTACATTCGTGGAAACCACGTGAACAAGGATGGCACATGTGCCATCATGACCCGGCTCTCTCTTGACGGGGATCGTATCTCGGCAGGAGCAACGGGAATCAGTATCAAACCAGAGTTGTGGGATGGGAAGCGTCAGCAACTCAAAGGCCGTACCACAGAGGTTGTGCAGACCAACATGAAACTTAGCGGCATACGTGATGAGTTTATGGCCATCGCAGAAAAGCTAGAATTCGAGGGTAGCCTTACACTTGATCGTGTAAAGGCCGTGTATCTTGGAGTGGACGTAGACTACGACACAATCGGTAAGCTTTTAGACAAGTACATTCATAATGTCAAGGAGCAGGTTGGGGTATGCCTGAGCAAAACATCTCTCAGCAAATACTTGCTGTGCCAGAAACGCTTCATGGAAATGTTGAAGAAGAAATACCACTGTAAGGATATGTTACTCAAGGAACTCAATCCTACGGTAGTTCAGGACTACAAGAACTTTCTGATGACGGATGTCAAAATGTGTAACAATTCGGCAGTGAAGACCATGAAGACCTTCCGTACTGTAATCTTGTTTGGCATCAAGCTGGGCGTTATCCATAAGGATCCTTTTGTAGGTGTTCACTTCCACATGGAGAAGGTAGACCGTGGCTTCCTTACGGATGAAGAGATATCAGCCATCATGACAAAGCAGTTCGACCTTCACCGTCTTGAGCTCGTGCGTGATCTGTTTGTCTTCTCTTGTTTCACCGGACTCGCCTACAGTGATGTCAAGGCACTCACACCGGACAAATTAGTTACACTTAATAACGTGGACTGGATACTCTCTAAACGTGTCAAGACTGAGACTCCTATCAACGTAGTACTCTCAGAGGGTGCAAAGCGTATTATCCAAAAGTATAAGGATGATCCTGATAAGAAAGGGCATGTGTTCCCTGTCCTCTCCAATCAGAAAACCAATCAGTATCTGAAAGAGATAGCCTCGGCTTGCGGCATCAATAAGGAACTGACTTTCCACATGGCTCGCCACACCTTTGCTACGCTTACGCTGAGCAAGGGCGTGCCTATCGAGAGCGTCTCGCGCATGCTTGGTCATACGAACATCCGGACCACCCAGATATATGCAAAAATTACCAACAAGAAGATTGAGCACGATATGGCAAAGTTCTTCAAGGATAAGACGATATGCGGCTTCAACGATGAAACGATTAACATGACGGCCAAGGAGGAAAAGAATAAGAAGGTCAAAGGCAAGAAGAGAGGTGGTGATCGCTCTGCAGTCAGCGTTTAACATAACCTCTTCGTACATAGTCTGAATATCTTATTCTCAGATGAATAAAGACTCTTGATGCAGCAGATGTGTCAAGAGTCTAATTTTGTATATAATAATGTAGCCAACATGTAACCCAAAATGTTTCTATGTGTAGCCAATAAAATGTGTATCAATTTTGGATGATGTAGCCAACATGTAGCAAAAAATGTTTCTATGTGTATCCAATTAAATATGTATCAATATGGGATGATGTAGCCAACATGTAGCAAAAAATGTTTCTATGTGTAGCCAACAAAAGGTATGTTGTGTACTGATTTTGGTAGACAATTTCGTTTGTTATTCCTAACTTAGTTTACACTTCTTTCTTCTTATTCCTAGATAGGTTGCCAATAGATCAAATTGGGATAATGTAGCCAACATGTAGCAATAAATACTTCTTTGTGTAGCCCAATATTATTAATATATTCAAGTTTATGGGAAGAGCATACCTTTATGGATTGTGTGCCGTCAATGCAGACGAAGCGCGGCAAACCCGAGCGAAGCCGCTTGCCGCAAGCGAAGGCGCAGTTGGCAGGCACTCAATCCTAAGAACAGTTGAACAGACCACTCTCCCCTGCCGCCGGAAGTCCCGTTCCGGTGGTTAAAGCGGTGCCTTCTATGGCATGGCTTTAAGGGAGATAGTTCTATCTAACCAATGTTCACCCCAGCTGAGGTCATCAATCTTTGAAATCATCTAATGGCAAATAAATACATTTTTTTTGCAGAATGTCGATTTTTATTTGTATGTTTGCACCAAAATAATTTCATTCAACATGATAGACTTCAAAGAAATCCATAAAAAGCCGTATCATTTTACATTGGAACGCTTAGATCCTGAGAACGAGAATGTGCCGGAAGCCATTATTCCGGATGATATGAACCTGCACTTTACAGCCGAAGAAATGCTGATGTTACGCCGTTTCTACAAGGAACGTGGCCGTGATGTCGAATTTGAGGAATTCGAAGGCTTCGATGAAGACTCCTACGAGGATGACTGTGATATACTGCTTCAATACTTGTATATGTGCACTTCAAAGGAGATGCAGGACTACGCAGCCGCCCACCCCATGGAAGACCTGGGCGTTTATACTTACCAGTTGTATCAGAAGCTCCCCTACAACCTTGACGACTATTGGATTTGTCCGCCGGATGAGCTTATCGACAATGTTCTTGACGACAAATTCATGGACTGGGTAGGAATAATGAATGAGCAGGACTTACAAAACGCCATGTTTGATGCGACTGCGGATATGGACTTACCCAAAGACGATAATTGACTTTATCAGTCCTTCCTGTCAAGAATATCCTGAAACTGCGGATGCCTCTGGTACCAGACAACGGCGAATGAGCAGACGGGCTTCACTTTCAGTTCTTTGCTGACAGCATAGTCGTTGACAGCACTGACAAGCAGACTCCCCACACCTATCCCTTCCTTGTAGGCATACGTGTGGTCAATGCTCAATACATTTCCCTTGAAGGAAAAATCCAGTCGGCCAACAAGTTCGTCACCGTCATAGGCAAGCACCTTGCCGCTAGTATTCGTAGTTTCAATCTTCGTCTCCATATTGGGCACAAAGGTACGATATTTTCCCGACATTTCGGAGTAGTTGTATTTCATACTCATATTATTATATATTTGATATTTCCAATCAATGCATAGCGCTTCAAAAGCTTGACTTAGCCCTTGCCGTCCTTGGATGAAAGAGCGAAGTGAAGCCTTCAAAGGCTTGTGCGCAAAGCATGTGGCGGAAGAGCATCGAAGCGCAGCCTTGATGCTACTGTAGCCACTTGCCTTGCGAAGAGCATCGAAGCGCAGCCTTGATGCTACTGTAGCCACTTGCCTTGCGTTACTGTTGGTGCTCCTGTGCATTGCGTAGCTTATACTCCCATGCATTGCATAGCTGATATTCCCAATCATTGCGATGCACTTCAAGAGCTTGACTTCGCCCTTCTAGTCCTCGGACGAAAGAGTGAAGTGAAGCATTCAAGAGCTTGTGCGCAAAGCGTGTGGCGGAAGAGCATCGAAGCGCAGCCTTGATGCCACTGTAGCCACTTGCCTTGCGATACTGTTGGTACTCCCATGCATTGCGTAGCTTATACTCCCAAGCATTGCGTAGCGGATATTCCCAATCATTGCGCAGCGCATCAAGAGCTTGACTTCGCCCTTGCAGTCATGGACGAAAGAGTGAAGTGAAGCATTCAAGAGCTTGTGCGCAAAGCGTGTGGCGGAAGGGCATCGAAGTGCAGCCTTGATGCCACTGTAGCCACTTGCCT
>CACYKX010000250.1 GCA_902775075.1 uncultured Prevotellaceae bacterium
CCGTACCTTTGCAGCCGTCAACGTTGATAAGGCCTGCAGAGAGCTCCGAAAGACAAAGCGCGCTGTCTCGAAGAAATCTCGAAAGACCTTCGGATGAAAATACTAGCTCGAAAACAACAAGGGTCAATTGCCAACTCATCAACACTTTACACGGAGACCGGTATCAGAGAGGCAGGTGACAAAACGGGAAACAAAAAAGATGCAATGCCGTCGAGCATCGCATCCTTGTTATGAACATAGCAAAAAACTTATGCTAGAATTGTTTTGATGATTTCATCGGCAGTTACCATGGTTTGCTCACCAGTAGTCATATTTTTCAATGTAACTTTGCCCTCGTTCATCTCATTTTCACCAGCAAGAGCCACAAATGGAATATTCTTAGCATTAGCATAATTCATCTGCTTCTTCATCTTGGTACTATCCGGGAACATCTCTGTACGTACACCGGCCTTGCGACACTTCTCGACAATAGGCAGACAATAAGCAGTTTCCTTATCGCCAAAATTGATGAAGAGTACCTGAGTAGCATTAACGGCTTCCTTTGGATATAGATCAAGTGCATTGAGCACATCATAAATACGGTCGGCGCCGAAACTGATGCCCACACCAGAAAGTCCTGGCATACCGAAGATTCCTGTGAGGTTATCATAACGGCCACCACCACCGATACTTCCCATCGCAGTATCAAGGGCCTTTACCTCAAAGATAGCACCGGTATAATAGTTCAAACCGCGAGCCAATGTCAGGTCGAGTTGAATTTCGTTCTTCATATCGAAGCCCTTCAGCGTGTCGAGAATAAACTGAGTTTCCTCTACACCCTTCTCGCCCATCTCACTACCGGCAAGTACTTGTTTGATGGTAGCAAGTTTCTCATCATTTGTTCCCTCAAGAGCAATGATAGGTTGCAATTTGGCGATAGCTTCTTCTGAAATGCCATCTTCACGAAGCTCTGCATTTACCCCATCTATACCGATCTTATCCAGTTTATCCATAGCCACGGTGATGTCTACGATCTTGTCGGCTTCTCCTATCACCTCGGCAATACCTGTAAGAATCTTACGGTTGTTGATTTTGATCTGTACGCGAACACCAAACTTAGCAAAAACAGTATCGTAAATCTGCATCAACTCTACTTCATTGAGCAAAGAATCAGAACCTACAACGTCAGCATCACACTGGAAAAATTCGCGATAACGACCCTTCTGTGGACGGTCTGCACGCCATACTGGTTGAATCTGATAACGCTTGAAAGGCAACTGGAGTTCGTCACGATGCATCACCACATAACGAGCAAAAGGTACAGTAAGGTCATAACGCAGACCCTTCTCACAAAGCTTAGTCTGTAACTTCAACGTATTGCGCTCAGACAATTCCTCGTCGGTTACCTTTTTCAGATAATCACCAGAGTTCAGCACTTTGAAGAGTAACTTATCACCTTCATCACCATATTTACCCATCAGAGTATGAAGAGTCTCCATAGCTGGAGTTTCTATCTGCTGAAAGCCATATAGCGCATAAACGCTCTTGATCGTATCAAATATGTAATTACGCTTGGCCATTTCCATAGGGCCAAAGTCGCGTGTTCCCTTTGGGATACTTGGTTTTTGAGCCATATTATTTCTTTTATTATTTTCGACACGAAAGGCACGAAATACACATTCTTGTGTAATTCATGCCCACGTGATAAAGATTATTTTAACTAATTAATTTATTTACGAACGATGGTCTGTGCACGATCAGGACCAATAGAGATGACCTTGATAGGTGTCTCGAGGAACTCTTCGAGGAACTTCACATAAGCCTTGAACTCTTCTGGGAACTGATCTTCACTGGTAAACTTCGTCATGTCGGTCTTCCAGCCTTTGAACTCCTTATATACAGGGGTTACATTGTCGATTTCGTATGGCAGCTCTGTTGTCTCACTACCATCAGCCAACTTATAAGCTACACATGCCTTAATTGTATCGAAACCATCGAGCACATCGCTCTTCATCATGATCAATTCGGTAACGCCATTTACCATGATACTATAGCGGAGCTGAACCAAGTCACACCATCCGCAACGACGCTCACGACCGGTAACAGCACCATATTCATGTCCCAGGTCACGAATCAACTTACCTGTTTCGTCAAACAACTCTGTAGGGAATGGACCAGCACCAACACGAGTGCAATAAGCCTTCATGATACCATATACATTACCTATCTTGTTAGGACCGATACCCAGACCTGTACAAGCACCTGCGCACACTGTATTACTTGAAGTAACGAAAGGATAAGAACCGAAATCAACATCAAGCATCGTGCCTTGAGCACCTTCACAGAGAATGCTCTTTCCTGAACGTAACACATTGTTGATTTCATGTTCGCTGTCTACAATATGGAACTGGCGCATATATTCAATGCCCTCGAGCCATTTCTTCTCTGTTTCCTCAAAGCCTTCAAAATCTGTCCATCCCAATGCTTTCAGCATCTGCATGTGACGTTCCTTGTGAGCTGCATATTTAGCGTCGAAATTCTCCAGGATATCACCGACGCGGAGGCCATTGCGACTTACCTTATCGGTATATGTAGGGCCAATGCCCTTACCTGTAGTTCCCACCTTATTTTTACCTTTGGCAGCCTCATAAGCGCGGTCGAGGATGCGATGAGTAGGCATAATCAGATGAGCCTTCTTTGAGATATGAAGGCGCTCCTTCAATGGATGTCCGCTCTTTTCCAAATCCTGTGCTTCGCCCATAAAGAGATCCGGAGCCAAAACTACACCATTACCGATGATATTCACCTTTCCACCCTGGAAGATTCCAGAAGGAATAGAGCGAAGAACATACTTCTCCCCTTCGAATTCAAGAGTATGGCCTGCGTTAGGGCCACCCTGGAAACGAGCTACTACATCATACTTCGGAGTTAATACATCAACTACCTTTCCTTTTCCTTCATCGCCCCACTGCAAACCCAGCAGAACGTCAACTTTACCTGTGTTCATTTTATTTTTGGTTTCTTAGACTTTGCGTTTTATTCTTCCGCTTCGTGATTTTTCCTTGGCAACTGCTGCACACGCCATAGATGTACAGAGAGAATCCATCTTTTCGGAATCGCCTGAGCCGAGCCTCGTTGATACTTTGCGTCACACCAGGCAATGATATTTCGGTTATTTTCCCACATATTGTACAAATCTGGTGACAGTGGTTATTACTTGCATAGTATGCTTCGTAGAGTGTAACTCCCTGAAAGTTGTGTCGCACCACCAACCGCAATTCTATAAACAATCGGATAGTGTTGTATAGCGTAGCTCTACTTACACGAAAGTTATTCGCGAGTAGAGTCTCACTTAATTGTTCGAGCGAAAAATGCTCCTTTATGCTGTATACTGCATCCAAGATAGCATATCGCTCCGGGGTTTTGCGATGATTACGCAACTCCAAATAGTTATCGAGAATCTCTCTAACCTTGGCCTTTACGTTTTCTTTCATATCACCAGTTCGTTACATAAAACGCACAAAATTACTAATTTTAATTTAGATAAAAGAAAAATAAACCAAGAAAATAATAAATGATAAAGAAAATAAAACGATAATGACATAAAAGTAGCAAAAAACACCACTTTTATGTCATTGTGTCGTTATAGTTCGATCAGTCCTTTGGTTGCTGATTTTGCCATTCGTTCATACACGATACCGAGTTGGGCAAATCGTTGTATGCAGTTGGCCGCAGCATGCTTTAAGCCTACATTCTCTTTTTGTTGCAGGGCTGTGATGGCCTGATC
>CACYKX010000251.1 GCA_902775075.1 uncultured Prevotellaceae bacterium
TTGCGGTAAGACGGGGTAAGAATAATTCTGAATGAAGAAATATTCGGCAAAATTACTTCTGGAACCCAAAATGCCACTTTTTAAAGTGGACTCATATATACTTTTTTCATCGCAATAATCTATTATTATTTAACCATCACTTTCTTATGATTCCAGATATAGACACCCTGTGGGAGTCCTTCAAGAGAGGTTGCATTCGACTTTACTTTCAAGCCTTCCACCGTATACACATCTCCTGTCTCCTCACTCGGAGTGACAAAAAGGCCTTGGATGAGCGTTGGCTCACTCTCCTGACCAAAGATGCTGATATCATAGTCAGCGCCTTTTGCAGAACCGCCTTTTTCTGTCATCCAACATCTCAGGCCACGGAAACGATCTACCGTATTCGTTGGAGTATATTTCGTCAACACGCCATCGGCTGAGAATGTATAGAAGCTACCAGGAAGTGTAGTTCCCTTTATGAAGGTACCGTGCCAAGTTACATCAGGTGCGGTCTTGTTAGAATTGTGTATACAATCCACGTCATCGATAGCTACCTTACCATTCTCCGACATGTCATAGTCAACGCCTCTAATGATATAAACACCTTTGCCCTGGTAAGTTGAGGAAACGTTCTCATCATTATTTCTAAGTTCAGTATCTATAGCTTGATTTGAGCCATTTGCATGTATGCTATCAGTTTGATTGTCGCCAAGGAAGATGATGTATGGCTTGTTCTTCTCCAAGAGAGTCTGGTTGCCATATTTCTCTTCAATATCAAACATGATTGTCGTCGGTTTGTCAGCCTCAAAATTAACAGGCTCAGCCAATTGAGCTTTGTTTCCGAAGTGTGAAACAAACTGATTGAAGGTCAAGCTTACAGGCAGGCAAATGGTATACCATTGTCCTTTTTGATCATTATTCAAGTTTGGAGTCATAAACCTTCTCAAGTTGAGGATGCCATGCTTGTAGTCGTGAGTCTTATTCAATCCATCCTCATTCTCGTCAATGAGATAAGGATTATTGCAACTCTGGTCATCGTTAGCATCAGCAATTCCGTCGCCATCTGCATCATTCGTGACACGGATACCATAGATCTCCATATCGCCAGCAACATTAGCAACATTAACAAATGTAATGCTGATCTCATCAAAGGCAACAGGCTGCTTATTATCATCAACAGGTGTCCAGATTATCTCTGATTCCTTATTAACACCACTAAGCACATTAGCACCCAAAACTTTCCAATTTGACTTAGAAGCGACTTCAGTACCATTGCGGTAAGCTTTCAACTTAACAATGTCAACAAGTTTAACATTCAACAGATTCTGGTTGGATGTGATAATCTGTACCTGATGCCCGGCATCGAAGATTCTACCCAATTTTACAGGTACAGTATAGCCATTGCCTACATTGGCCAAACCTGCAATCGTAGCATGAGTATTCAAATCGCCATCAATTATATGAGTAAGATTGCTGGAGGTTGAAATTGCACTAACAGCACCGGCACCAACAGCCAACTTGGAGGCATCAATTGTTGCACCTGTCTTAGAGTTGGAAATAAGCTGCCATGTCTTATCTACACTAGTTTTATAATCTTGGGCTTTTGCAGAAGGTTCAACGAATGCGTAGTAGACATTCATTTCAGATACATCTGCACCAAGAAGACCGGTATTCCAAAGGGTAATGGCATCGAATGGCGTATTCTTATCCACTTCTACACTATACTCCGTCGTGACGTATTGAGCACCACCTATCAAGTCAGCAGAGAGTACTTTGAAATGAGTATTTTCACTTGAGACAGTTGTTAAAGGTGCTCCTTGATTATATAGTTTCACAGACATACCGTCGAGAAGACTCAGGTCAAGGCCTGTCCACTTAGTGCGGGTAACGAAACCTACGGTCAACTTGTCATCAGAATATTGATAAGCTTGAGAGCGGAACACTCCTAACAACATATCTCCGCTGGCAAGTGAGATACCGCCTGTAGAGGCATAGTCATCCAGTGATGGAGTAACAAGATTCTCTGCGTGATTTGTAATTTTTGGAATAAGAGAGAATGAGGTGAGACCATACCATTTCTCATACAGTTTTTTGTCGGTGCTGTAGCTGACACCTTTCTCTGTAAAGTTGTTCACCCAAGGTTTAATAGCTGTGTTAATAACAGGACTGATACCATAGGTTACAGTTGTGGTAGCCGTACGGCCATCGGCAGCGGTTGCAGTAAACACGTAATCACCAGCAGTCATAAAACCTGTAACTTCACACGATCCATCTGAAGCATTTGTCAATTTGATACTACTTTTATCAACACCAGTAGGGCAACTTGTTAATTCCCATGTCACAGCTTCATCGCTATGAAGCGTCAAACTCTGATTCTCATCACATAGACTACGATCAGCAGAAACAGAAAGTTTCGAGTCATCATCAACTTCTGGAGGCAGTACTACAAATATGCGATAAGCTTCCACTCCAGACAAGCCAAATGCTTGACCAGCTATAGCATTGCAATCTTGCTTCAGCGTAGTAGTTACGTCTCTACGTCCTGTTATACCTAAATTAACTCCCAAAAGCGTAAAACTAGCCCAAACGCCATTTCCTTTTTGCCAATTGTATTTGCCGTTATCACTTAGTGTCATGGTATAGGGTGTAAGCTTTATGGCACTAGCTAATTTTAAAATATCAATTTCATTTATTTCGAAACCTATAGTCATGCCGCTTTTAAATGGCATATTCTGTGTTTTGTTTCCGCCATAGGCCGATACAGTCCGCATAGTATGTAAACCAACATGGTCTTCTCCATTTTCATTAATCAATTCACCATTATGAGGTGTTTTATCATTTCCATCGCATTGACCTAAAACAAGCTTATCATCATTAAATGAAGTTCCAGGATATGCTTTTTTGACTGCATCCTTGAAAGCGCTTATTCCATTAGATGACTCGTTGTCAAGATAGTACTTTCCATTCTTGCCTACAAAAGCATAATACATCTTCATACCCGAAATTGCCGAGACATCAATCAGTGAGGGAGCAACCAACCCTATCTCATCAAAATCTTCTTTGGAAGTAGCAGTAAGCTCGTATGAAGTATTTTCAACATTACCCAACTGGAGTTTCAAAAGAGACCATCCTTTTTGAGAGCATGTTTGATCATCTACTTTTGTGCCATCTTTATAAAAGTAGATGTGAAAAGGTAATTCGGCGAGTTTTAAATCGAGCAAGCTTTTATTAAAAGTCACAACAAAGCCTGCAGTTGTACCTGCTGCATAAGTGCGGGAAAGATCGCGAACTGTACAAGAAGGTTTAACAGCTAAATCAACCTTAATGCCATTAATAAAAGAATTACGAGAGTTGATGATGCGTGACAAATGTCACTAATGAACGTGACAACTGTCACGAGCGAACGTGACAACTGTCACGAGCGAGCGTGACAACTGTCACGAGCAAACGTGACAACTGTCACGCGTGACGAACGTCACGAATGAAGGTGACGACCATCACGAACGAACGTGACGAACGTCACGAAGAAACGTGACGACCGTCACGTGACATGAATAGCCGTAGTATCGGTGTGGTCTAGCCTACATTATTCATGGAGATTATTTTTCACACGAATATCCATAAATTATCCATAAATTACTCATGAATATAATCATTTACGAATAATTTATGGGACAAGTGAAAAAGTCCGTGGATAATTTTATAGGAAAATACTTCATTTCCAGCTCAAGGCTATCGCCTGCAGTCGGCGGGTGGAGGAACTGGTTGG
>CACYKX010000252.1 GCA_902775075.1 uncultured Prevotellaceae bacterium
GATGTACATTTGTTAGCGATATGAGGTGTACATTTCATTCCGATAAAGGGTGTACATTTCATTCCGCTACGAGGTGTACATTTGCGCCGATATATTCACTTCAGAAGATAAGCTTCTTGAAATAACAGAGGAAATAAGCAAAAATGTGCTTAGCGTTATATACGGTGTCAACCATCAAATCTCTAACTAAACAGATATAGCCACATAACACAAAAGAATTTACCAGGCAAAGGAATCATCAATCCATATAAAGCCTCTTTCGTCAAATACACAGACTTGTGACTACTTTTCAGCGTCTTGATAATCCTACATCATTATACTTTTGGAAATACCTGACTAACCCCACATGATCGTCAACCATTATGTAGGAAAATCTTAATTTTTACTATAATATACTATAGCAAGTCTCCGGGCTACACCGAAGTTATGAACTTAGTCAACATACAGAACAGCCTCTGAATTGAAGGCCTCATGCTCTTTGGCAAATACATACCCCAATTGGTTGGAGACACATTTTGTCCTGCCGATCATCAAGTTCTTGTTATAGTGAGAATGGCCATATATCCAGTACTCTATGTCGCTGTCCTCGATATAGTCAGACAACTCTACGGTGAATGCTCCGTTAGCCTTACTGTCCTTAAATTTCTCCTGCTGAAGCTTGAAAGACGGAACATGATGAGTGACAACGATTTTGTGCTTGGCATCGCTGTCAGCAACTGCTTGCTTTATGAAACTCAGGCATCGGCGGTGCTCTTCGTTGAAAGTCGCAAACGTCATCAATTCCCCCTTATATAGAATTCGACGGAAATCGGTTACGACGCTCTCCGTGTAATAAGCTTCTTCCAAAGGAATGTAGCCCCAAAGAGTAGACAGGATGATGTCGGTATCCTGCAAATGCACTATGCCATTATAGAAACTGTGCACATTCGGACGAATCCTCATGCAATAGCCGTTTCTAAGGGTCGCCACATCGAACGATTTGTAGAATTCGTGGTTGCCCATGCAGCAGTAGACCTGATTATAGTTCTCCGATACCCAATCCCAGAACGGATGCTTGGAATAGTTTTCGTCACCGAGATAGCCGATATCGCCTGCCAAAATCAGGATGTCACCGCATACCTTAAGCGGATGTTGATTCAAATAGCGCCAGTTGTCGGCAAACTCCAAATGAAGATCGGAAGCATATTGTATTCTGGTCATGGCCGTGTAATGAAAAGTTCTTCCAGTTGGTTCAAAAGCTCTTCTACAAAGTTCTCGTCCCTGTCCAGGGCTCTTGCCAGCGGTGAAGCCAATTCATCCCATTCAGAGTGAATGGAGGATACGAAATCATGCACACAGGCTACTATGGACTCGGGAGCTTCTACGTTGTCATCTTCCATAATGACTACGTTTTTAAGCACGTCTGACCGATGCTTCTTGATGTCTTTGCTGTTAACATGCCGGCCGGCTCTTTTGTCTTCCCTCAGGTTTAGGTAGGCTTTAGCTTTCAAGGCAATCAGGGCAGCAGGGTCAGCGTAGCGTATTCCATCTGTGACCCGGCTATGCCTTACAGTAAAGTCATAGAAGTCGTCATCCATAATGATGGCACTTAAACTGGAAACAGCCTCTTCTGTAGGAATTGGCTCTATCACAAGACCATGAGGGTTGCCCAACACATCCGGATGACGGGAAAGCAATTCTATCATCTGTGGAAAGTCGGGCTTACCATCAAGGAAACGATAGAGTTCATACTTGGGTGATTCGTCTGGTTCCGTCTTTCTGCGTTCAGGCCGGTATCCAGCTTCGCGTACGAACTGCCAAAACCGTCTGGCAAAAGCTTCTGTCATATTCTCCACAATGATCACCATGTCGATGTCATGCGTGGCCCTGGCCCTCACGACGGTGTCAGCCATGTTCAACTCACAGGCCGTGCCGCCTATGATGACGTAGTTTTCAGTGTAATCCGCAAAGGCTTCGCGGAACTTTTCTAATCCACCCATGTCATTTCATTTATCAATCGTTCTACTTCTTTTTCTACCCTGGGATCATCATCGTCCTTGAGAGAAATTGCAAGCGACAGCTTGTCCACCCATTGCGGATGACCCTTCGAAACTACTGGGTATTTCCATATCTCGATGGCAACATGGCCATCGTAGTTATTTTCATTCTCTATCAGGTCTGCTTTCTTCGCCTGATTATATTCATCCTTTGTCATCATCACCGTCTGTTCGCTTTCAGAGTTGAGCATCGTGTAATGAGCCAGTGCGTTGATCCCGCATATTGGAGCATCGGTTTCATCCAGATGCTCACAATAGACAAGCTTGACGACAGGTGACTGTAGATAAGGCCGAGCTTGCTTCCAGAGGTTAGCTCCTTTCAACTCAAAATGCACTGCCTTGTTGCGTTGCCCTTGCTGAAGCTTCTCACATAGGCCTAAATCCGTCAGGCAAGTTATGCCTAAAGTGACACTGGCATAAGAATAGGGGACAAGGGGTGCTATCTCGCGGGCTGATAAGCCCTCTATGCTGCCGACCTCAAGATGATAAAGCAAAAGAAATTGGGCTACAGGCGTTAAGACCGTGGCTTTCTTCCTGTTTGCCGTTTTTTCTAAAGCCACGACCATAGGCAGGTATGCATATTTTTCGGACATGATGAAATACACGCCTTTGTCCATCAGCCGTTGCCGCTCATAGGTGGGGCCGGGGTGAAGGATGAACACTGACGGCAATCCGGTTATCCCGGACAGTCTTCTGCCAGTAATATCGCATTCTCTTGGCGTAGGATTGTCTCCTTTGGGCTTCACAAAAAGAAGGGACACCCCCTGATACTCGCCGTCAAAGAACCGATAGGCAATTTTCTCACCTATGGTAAATCCTTTCAGCCCAGCCTTCTGTCTTGGGCGCAGCCGTACTTTCTTCCCCAGTATGACGGTTTTTATATTTGAATTCATTTTGCTACATTTTAATGCCTTATTAAAACGTTGCAAATTTAATAATAAAGTTCAATATATAAAATAGTTAACATGTATTTTTAGGATAAATTTAATTTCTGAGCATATCGGTCTGTTTACTCAATATTACTGTCCGATGGTCAATATACGGCAGCGAAAGCTATGAAAATAATACAAAGTCTAAGCAGGGTTGACTAGGAACAAATTGTTACTGATAACAATGAACTGTCTTTCAGTTGATTCTTTCACCATACTTATCCATGTTGTCAAGCGCCTTCCTGTTGGTTATCCAGACACAGACCCGGGTGTATCTCGTGCTGCTGTGTCCAAAGCCTTGCAAATATTGATGGGGATATAAGAGCCATTCCGTCTAAGAAGTCTACAATATAATGGTACTGTTTCATCAAGTTTGAACATCAACGCTTAAAATATACATTGTTCATCAATAGCCATTTTTTAGTAAGGAATGCAAGGGAAAAACGTCATTTGACAAATAATTTATCTCAAATTGGCTGTATATTCTTTGGTTTTCATATTTTTCATATTTTTTATAATTTTATTTAGCAACAATGGTACTAAAAGACTGTTGGTGGTATTTAAAAATTTTATTGTCTCAAAAATTAACTTTTACTTTGCACCCGAATCTGAGCTACGTTAATGTTATGATCTCGCTACGTTTCAGTGAAGACCACCGTGGTTTGTCTGACTTTGGTTCTTAATGAACTCGAAGGTAATCTTACAACTAAAGGCGATTGACTAACGATGTATAACTTTAATATATAAACTAATTCACGTCAATAAACATTGCGCAGTCTTT
>CACYKX010000253.1 GCA_902775075.1 uncultured Prevotellaceae bacterium
AAAAACGGGCCCTTTTCATGTGCCGGATGTCTGAATTTAAGAAAATTTACACATAATAGCATGGGTGAGCCGAGGGTCTGCTGCAATGTGGGTTAAATCATAAATGTACCCCCACCCTGCTCCAAGAGAGACAGAGTGAGAGCACAACAAATAGCAGGCTTAAAAAGTTTGCATCTAAACCTATTTGATTACTTAGAACATGTATCCCACGCCAAATGAGAACGTCGACTCATGACCGTTCATGTTCAGAAGGCTCTTGCGGAGTGAGTACTTATAGTCGATCATCCCCACCCATTTGTTGTGGACGAAAGAAACGCCTCCCTGCAAACCGTAAGTGAAATGCTTACCGAAGTCCTGGTGCCACCAGCCCAGCGAAGGATAGCTCTGGGTCTCACCCATACGAACCTTATAGACTCTGTCGCGACCGAACGCAGCATACTGCAGGTATGGGCCGGCATTCAGGCGCAAAGAGTTGGCACCGCCTAAGTCAAATTTGTAAGAGGCTAACACTGGAAGCGTGAGCGACCACTGACTGAAAAACTCGTTGGGTGTTACGCTCTTCTTCGTCTCATTCTCCATATACGACGCTACCAAACGAGGCTGCAAAAACAAATTGCCTGTCAGCTTCCTGTCGTACATCACACCTATTGAGCCACCTACACGCGTGCCGACACCATCGGCCGTTGAACCCGACAGGTTTGCCTGTCCGAACACCCCCCACTGACTCTGTGCATAACTAGTAACGCTGCAGAGCAAGAATAACGCTACGAATAAAAAATACTTTTTTCTCATCTTTTAAAATTTAAATTTAATGAATATGTAGTAAACGGCTTTGCAAAATGCGATTTACTTAAGCCGCTGCAAATGTATCTCTTTCCTACGGATAACCGTAAAGGAAAATGTTAAATATTCCTCCATTACTAATCATTAACTTAACGTCAGTTAGAATTAACTTAATATCATGAAAAAGGCCCGGAATCAGCGTTTACTATCAATGTTTTTGAGTTCTTATTTCAAATCTCAAATCTTTCACAGGATATCCACTTACCTTATCCATGAAGTCGTCGATGAACTTGGTTTGATCAAGAGAATCCCACAATTCCAATGCATCAACCTCATCGCCGTCAAAGTCCAAGTCTATTTCCAGTCGATAGAATGGCTCTCCTTTTTTGCACTTTTGTGGTTTTTTGGAATACAATATGATTGAACGCAGGTATGATTTCTTGTTTGAATCAACCCATGAAGGAGTATTATAGATAGCTACATGATGAATCGCCATCTGATGACTTACCATGTAAGAGTAGATGTCAGCAACTACAGAGCTGTCGGTAAATACAGTCTTATGATCTTCTATCCATTTCACTACTTCCGGGTTCCAACCCAGACAATCTTCAATCGGCATCCTGCTTTGTGAAAAGCACATGCTAAATGGCATGAAAATGGCCACAAACAGCAATAATGATATTGTTTTCTTCATTTTAAAGATATTATTAGTTTTTTGTTTACTCATCTTTTTTGTAAATTGTAAATGTTTTAAATAATGTAGTGAACCACTTTGCTAAAGCAACTCATCTAAGCGGCTGCAAAAGTAATAGTTTGCACTAACAAGACAAAGAAACATGAGGTTTTAGAATTAACCAAATAATTAACCTATTGATAACCTATTGTCTACCAAAACATTAACAACAATTCACCGAACTGGTTACATTAGCAGATATTCATCACCAACTCGTCGAAAACGGCTGCTTTTCCTTCTAAATGGAAGATGTCGCGAAGCATTTTCACCCGGATTTTCGTGATGTAAGAAGCTGAAACGCCAATCATACGGCTTATCACTTTTGTCTCTACATGAAGGCGCAACAGAATGCAGGTCTGATACTCCCGCTGGTTGAGCAAATGACGGTTCTTTTGAAGAAAATCTCTGAAACCAGGAAGCTCTTTATCAATCAAGGATTCAAGTTGCAGCCACTCTTCGTCGGAAAGAGATGTGCCCTGCACAGCATGGCGCATGAGCATTTGGTGAGAGGGATGATCGAACAGCTGCTTGTCGGCAACAGGAGCTGTAGTTTCCCTGATTCCCTGAAAAGCAGACAGTTCATTTCTTAGCCTCTCCAACTCATTCTCTTTCTTTTCTATGAGATACTCATTATCGGCTTTGCTCTTGCTTAGATAGTCTATTTCAGACAACAAATCAGTTTGTTTACTTAGCATTGCCAAATAGCGCTTACGGACATCTCGCCTTCTCTTGAGCAGCTGATAGACATAAAGGGAAAAGATCAGTATAACAAGTATCAAGACTAACAATAAGACCCAAAAACGAAGGCTTGCCAACTGAGCCTTACGTTCTTCCTCTTGGGCTTTCTGCTGATTGCGCCGATAATCGTACATGGCTTCTGTTTGCTTCACCTTTTCTGTGGACATCAAGGCATAGGCAGAGTCGTTCAACTCGTAGCTAAGCAGCGCATACTTGGCTGTAGAATCTGGCAGATGCCTCTTATTAAACAACAGCGACAACCCTCTCGTACCTGCTACCTGATTATTCATGTCATGGCCTTCACGTAGTTCCTTACGGAAATAATACTCTGCCGAATCAAGTTTATTGACGGCCAGATAGAACATGCCTTTGTCATAATAATACACCTCACGACCTTTCTCAATGTTACCATCTGCATCGAAAAAGCCAGATTGGGTCTCGTAAATATGCATATTGTTACGAGCCTCTGCTACTTTTCCCTTACTTGCCAATATATGTATTGAGTTTCCTAAATAACTAGCGGCAACTTTAGGAGCTCCATACAATGTCAAAGCGTGATATGCACTATCCTGAATAATTAAAACAGAATCCAATTTGTTTTTCATCCAATAACAATTAAGTTTTGAGCCGTAATTCATCCATACACCTAATGTATCTCTAGCCATCCACGCATACTTTATCGACAAATCTGCAGCCTCTAATTCCTCATCTAAAAGAAACTGGCAATCGAATAGATTAGCCATCTGCCCATATGTTCTGCTCAACTGCTTGTAGTCGCAATCTTTACTTGTAGTATCTGCTTTTTCTGTAGCTAATTTGAAATACTCCAAGGCCGCGGGGGCCTCACCCATATCTGCATAGGCTCTAGCTAGCAGATAATAAGCCAGCATCCGCTCGTTGGGGGTGCCCTTGCGGTCGAAATAGGCCACAAGATGCTTAGCCTCATCGGCGGAACGGAAGACGGTGTCGAGCTTGTTCTCTGCACTGAGGCGATACAGACGGCACTGCATCTGCAACTTCGTTGATAGCTCATCGCGATGGCGCAACAAAGCGTCGATGATGGACAACGAAGAGTCGGGCGCATGATCTATCATGCTTTTGGCTTTTTCGAAGGAAAGTTGGTATTCCTTCCGGTCATTACAGCTGGAAACAAGCATTGCCAGTAAGACGAACGCCAGTTGCAAGAACAGACATTTTAGTTGCGGCTTCATCCCATCAGGACAAATAGACTTATGTAGGATATGACTTTTCATTGCTCTCTTTCTCATTTCGGCATACAAAGGCAGGGCCGTTATTTATTTTCTATGCAGCAGGAGGCGACGCGTCTTCACGTCGTCGGGCTTTGCAGTTGTCACGTGATGAAACTAAGTCCCTAAAGCATATGGGTGGGCGCAAATCTTAAATGGAACATAAGCTAATAAAACTGGTACTAATTTTATGCTTCGAAGTATCTTGTACCCATATATGTCCCTTAA
>CACYKX010000254.1 GCA_902775075.1 uncultured Prevotellaceae bacterium
CATATTTTTGCAGCGTATTTCTACCGTGGAGAATTTGCGGAGCTTTTATTTTGTCATATCGTGAACGTAGTTGACAAGGGTTTACGAGTGGTTACGATGGAGGACAGATTTGAAAGCTGATAGGCAAAAAGCGTTATATCGTGGACTGGATTGACAAAGGTTGTCAATGGTTCACTTCCGTTTACTCCATAGGTGGAATACTCAAAGTATGTAGAACATAGTAATATCAAAGAGTATGAGACCGACAAGAAAATGTGAATTTTGTGGCAAGACATTTGTGCCAAGGAGTGGTATGCAGAAATACTGTTCCGAGGAATGTCAGGCAGAGGCAAAACGTCTTAGGAAGAAAAGACAGCAGGACTTGATTAACGGTATTGAGCCAATCATGGATCTGCAACATCAGGAGTATCTTACCTTCTCCAAAGCTGCCATTCTGATGGGATGCACCCGACAGTATATCTACAAACTTGTGGCTAACGGCAAGTTGAAGGCATCAAGATTGAGCAGCAGAATGGCATTCGTAAGAAAGGCTGATATAGAGAAGATGTTTGAGGGTAATCCCTACAAGCGTGTGGTTCCTGCCAGCAAGAGCAAGCCCGGTAAGAAGGCAAAAACAGAAAAGCCAACACAAAACATGGAATCAACAAAAGGGAAAGAGGAGAATGAGGTGCTTGACTATTATTCGGGCGAGGAAGTGATGTCCATTTATAAGGTCAAGAAGTCTTGGCTCTATACATCCGCCAAGCGCAACCAGATACCGATGTGTCGTATCGCTGGCAAGAACTATTACAGCAAACGGCATATTGATGAGTTCTTCGGTACTGCCGTTGACCTCAACAGTATCACGGAATGGGTGACTGCTGATGATGTAGAGGATGCTTTCTGCATGAGCAAATCTGCACTTAGGGCATACGCCTATCGTCACAAGATACCGACCAAACGTGAGTATGGTCATACTTATTACTCCAAGGAGCATATAGAAGAATTGCGCAGGACTGACCTCATGAGCGATGACAGCTATTATACCACAGAACAAGTGCAGCAGTTATATGGTCTGACAAGTACCAATATCTGCCATATAGTGAAAGTACACCATATCAGCAAGGTAAAAGTGGGTGTAAAGAATCTGCTTTTGAAGACGGATGTGGAGCGTGCAATGGCAGAAAGGGCAGCTAAAGGACTGTGATTTCAAATGATTTCAGCATTATCCATTAGTTACTATGAATAATTGGAGTCACGGAGATTTCATTCCGTTATTTTGCAGCCGTGAAGAGACACTTCACCACGAATAATCATCAATAATACATATCAGTTATGAGCAACATTTGCAAGACCGTATCATTGCGTACACGCAAAATCAAGGACGGACACATGCTGTCCTATTATCTTGACTATTATCCAGGCTATCGTGACGAGAGCACGATGAAAGTCATCCGCCATGAGTCGCTTGGCATCTACATCTATGCCAAACCGAAGAACCAGACGGAACAGAAGTACAACCTCAACCTTACGGCAAGAGCCGAGGCGATACGCTGCCGTCGCTTCGAGGCTATCGTCAACGAGCGTTATGACTTCTTCGACAAGGAGAAGATGAAAGGAGATTTCCTCGCCTACTTCAAGAAACTGGCAGACAAGAAGAACTCCAAGTGGCAACACGTTTATATGCACTTTCGTACCTTCACGCAAGGTAAGTGTACCTTCGGGGAGATAAACGTGGACTTGTGCAACAGATTTCGTGAGTATCTGCTGACAGCACCACAGGGACTGCATAAGAACAGAAAGTTACACATTAACTCAGCAGCCAACTACTGGTCTACTTTCCGTGCATCAATCCATACAGCCTATCGTGACCATAAGATAAAGGAGAACCCGAACGGTTTCTTGGAGCGTATCGAGACAATCCCGACAGACAAGGAGCATCTTTCACAAGACGAGGTTATCCGCTTGGCATCCACACCTTGCTCTGCTCCTGCCTTGAAGCGAGCCTTCCTGTTCTCTTGCCTAACGGCATTGAGAAAGAGCGACATCAAAAAACTCACTTGGGAGGAGATACAGCCATATGGCAGCGATGGTGTGATGTATGTCACCACACGAATGCAGAAGACAAAAGACATCGTGCATAACCCAATCAGTGAGGAAGCTTTGGAACTGATTGGCTATTCACCGGATAAACGAGGCAAGGTGTTCCCCGATTTCAAAGACTCCATGACACAGGCACCATTGAAGAACTGGCTGAAAGATGCAGGAATTACCAAGCATATCTCCTATCATTGCTCACGCCACAGCTTTGCCTGTCTCCAGTTGGACGCAGGAACAAGTATTGCGGTTGTGCAGCGTTATCTCGGTCACAAGAATGTGGCAACGACAGAAGTGTATGCCAAGATTTCCGATGCCCAGAAGCGTGCTTCGGTTGGCTGCATTACGTTGAAGAAATAAAAAGACCTTCATCTGTTGAGGACTGTTGGAAAGATTATGTTCCAGCAGTCCTTTTCTCATTTTGTTGGTTCTATTTGCTGTCATGGATAGAACCAATTCGACAAATTCATTCCAATTTCTGTTGATATTGAAGAGGAACTGCAAATATCCCTTTTCTTTGCCCTTACCTTTGTAGTCAGCAATTAGCAGCAACTGACACTAACGAGAAGTTTAAAGTATGATTCAGAGTATGAAATCATATTAGAACGCTAATAAAGCGTAAAAGAAAGAGTGCCAAAGAACGTAAATGCGGTTTTTACATGCTTCTGCATCTAACTTTGTGGAAGTTTTTGAACGAATAACAATAAAACGAATACAATAATGATAGAAAACAAGACAACTTCAGATTGTACCATCTACGCTTTTGTTGGTACAGCAATTCTCGCCATCTCTCTTGTCGTGGCTGTGTATGTAGGCAATGACTTTCACCAAAGTCTGTTTGTCGAGTCAATCATCTTTGTAGGAAGCAACATCCTGCTTTGGGCGATATTCATTTCTATGGTGAATTATCCCTATGAACTGATGACCATTGGTAGCAACAGCAAGACAAAGAAAAACGCTGTAGAAGCAGAGCCGGCAGCAGAACAAGAACAGCCAAAGCAAACCTTACCACAAACAGAATCAGCACAATACAGTCATGAAGACTATGCCAAGCGTGTAGAGGCACAAGAAAAAGAAGCACAGGAGGAAAAGGACAAGCGAACAAGAGCCGTACTTGACTATGTGCATCGTACCATGTCAAGGTTTCTTTATGAGGAAGATTTGTACAAGGTAATTGAGGCTGTCAAGGAATGGAGCAACGACACCAAATATACCCCGACAGCAATAAACCGTTTCAAGGAGACGGTTGAGAATATCCCACTCAGACACTTTGTCTGGAATATCGCAGAACGTTTGGGTAAACGTGATTACACAATGGCAATGCGAATAGCCTTTGTCAAGGCTTTGTTTCCCAAACCGTTTGAAGGCTTGGACTACAGCACATTGAAGAACCTGAAAGCACCATGTTCCAATGATGTCATTCCTATTGACGAGCCTGCCAATAGTAGATATAAGTTTCACGATGTTAAAGAGGAAACTCCCGAATAATCCCCATTGTTAGAGTTATTCCTTCGTGAATGACAAATGACTGTCACGAACCTCAGTAACGGAAGTGCCCACGCTACCCGAGAATTGACCCCCTAGCGCTACTTGAAAACTGACCCCCTTGTTTGTCGCATGATAACGAGAACTGGGGGGATGCTTCACGTT
>CACYKX010000255.1 GCA_902775075.1 uncultured Prevotellaceae bacterium
CCGGTGATACTCGTCATAGGCAGCCTTTCCTATACACCATACCAACAGAGCCACAATCATGGCTACGACAATCGCCGCACCTATTGCGACAAATTTCCATACTTTCTTTGTTACCTGTTCCATACTCTTTCAATGTTTATTTGAATTAATAATGCTGATCTCAAGTTTTTCCCCATTTCTATCAGCGATTAAGCATTTTAATCTCCTCGATACCATCAATAGAAGAAATCTCACAGATAATCGTCTGTAACTCACCAATAGAATGAATACCAAACGTGATGGTACAGTTCACAATGCTATCAATCGTTTGCGTATTCAAGGCGTCAATAGACAGATTGAGGTCCTGCGTAATGCAGTTTATCATATCACTCAACAGATGATGACGATCAATAGCCAAGATATGGATACTAACAGAATACAGGATATTAGGTTGTTCCTGATAATCCACTGAGACAATAGAATCGCCCTGCTTAGACGCCATCTGAATAGCTACGGGACAATTACGCTTATGCACCGTTGTTATACCATCAGACTCTATGAAGCCAATAACCTCCTCACCAGGAATTGGATGGCAATGCGGACAGAAATGGAACTGCGACTTTTTCTGTTTAGCAAAGAACTTTTTCAGGAATCCCTTTGCTTTATAGGTCATCACGCAATCATTCCAACTCTCATCGGGTTCTTTTTCAGGATCCGTACCAATCTCCACGATATCTCCACGCTGCAGTTTTGTCTTGACAGAACACAACTGTCCGTTGATGCGTGCATAATGAGCATGTTCACCAACCTCACTATGAACCTCAAAGGCAAAATCCAACGCCGTTGCACCTTTGGGAAGGTTAACGACCTTACCCTTTGGAGTAAGTACCATGATGTTATCATTATAAAATGCTCTCGATACATCAACAATAAAATCTGAATTATCCTGATGAAGTTCCAGGTCTCTAAGTACCGAGCGGAATTTCTCAATCCACAAACGCACACTGTCTTCACGGCGTTCTGAGACTACCCCGATATGATTATTACGCATCATTCGCTCACTACTGATATGAACCTCCTCCCAACTGCCAAAATTCGAAAGCAGTTGCACATGAAAGCTTTGATAGCCATTCTCCTTGCAGACATCCAGATAATTAACGATGCCACAAGGCTTTTCGCTGAACACACTGGTCAAACGCGAGTAAATCTTCAAGGCCAGATCCTTTTCCTGCTCCATATCATCACAGGCAAAAACTATATCCACCACATGACGAAACTGTATATGATTAAAATCATCACCAGTCTTCTGCATCTTACGCCAGATACTGAATGGCGGACGAAATTCCACAGACACCTGAGCATCAATTTGCTCTTTTTGTAGCACATCACGGATTCCATCTGTAAAGTAGCGAAGCCTTACCTCCTGTCTTAGTTCGTCCCGATGTATAAATCCGGCTATACGCTCATACTCATGAGGACAGCGATACCGGAAGCTTAGATTCTCCAACTCTATCTTGATAGGATACAATCCTAGACGATTAGCCAATGGTGCGTAAAAGAATTCCGTCTCTCCAGCAATCTTCATCTGCTTATTTGGAGGCATACTACCCAGTGTACGCATATTGTGCAGACGGTCTGCCAACTTTATCAGCAATGCACGGATGTCGTAATGAATAGAATAGAGCATCTGCTTGTAGTTGTCCACCTGCTTAGATACTTCATAATGACCATTGCTATTCTTGGTTACAACACTCACCAGGAAAGCCACATCATCACCAAAGCGCTGACGGATATCATCAATGGTGTATTCCGTATCTTCCACCACGTCATGAAGGAAAGCCGCAATTACCGGATTAGCACCTAGTCCCAACTCTTCTGCCACTATTTTTGCCACAGCAACAGGATGGACAATAAAAGGAGCACCCGACTTCCGTTTCTGTCCCTCATGAGCCATACAAGCGAAATCGAAAGCCTCTTTTATCCTTCTCATATCTTCAGCTGACACTCTGCGCTCCATCACATGGAAAATCATATGTGCCATCTTCATTGTCTCTTTGTCGTAATGTTTCTTCATCTTCATACATCTTTATTCTTTATCGAAAAACTTATATCCACCTGTTTATCAAAACTCTCTTTGACCAATTTTAAGAAACTGTCGGTCTTTACAAATGTCCTTGTTTCTTCTATTGTCTTACCTGCCAACACGAACGTCATTGCATTGACAGCCTCATTATACACTCCTTCTTCCAGCTCAATGCCGACACCCAGAGAAAAAGTCTGTGGCTCTACCTCCATTCGCATCATGGCCACTCCCATACTTTTCACCAACGAATTGTCATACGCATTTTTCAACCTTGCCTGCACACTATTGTCGAAAGGAAGTAATGCCATGACAGCTACCTCAAACGCTTCATCATTAAGACATATAGATACAAAACGCAGAAATTCCTCAGTGATATAGTTGACAGACGCTTTGGTATCCAGATACTCCTGCATCTTTTGCTGTTCTTTATCTTGTTCCATATATTCCGACCTATTCTAATCTCCTATAATTCACCTTTGCAGCTACCAGACAGTTCAACGCCATCTTTATCTGATGAGCAAGATCTCTCCTTCCTATGTAATAGAATTCAGCCGATGCCACAATGACATCCTTGGCGATATAGAGTTTAGCAAATTTCATTTCCCTATTCAGTCTATGACATTTCATCATCACCTCCGATAAATTATCATCGGTTACATCTGCGAAGTCTGTCAATAATACTGCCACGAAGCCATCATCTTCCTTACTAGGGCAGATATAAATCGAATTCATCTGATAGCGGATAGTGATGCGCTCGTCATCATCATCCAGAATCTTATATTTTCCGTCCTCAACGGCTTTCCTTACCTGTTCATACTTCTTGCTCATACCTCGTCCTCCTCTTTACTATCATCTGTATCATTATCATCTTCACAAGGCAGAGAGTCATCTCCCTCTATCTTTCTATGGAAAAGATAATATGTAGCCTGAAGCAACAGCATGCTGTGTCTCACAATTTCCTCCAGGTGTTCAATATCAAAGACTCTATATTCATAGAATATCCAGACCTCATCATTATATATGCAAGTCTTACTGTATTTGACAGTCATATTAGTTGCATTAACCACTTCCAAGACAAGAGTCTTATTATCCTCCGTGACATCGTATATTCCCGGAATTGCAAATCTCAGGAAGTTATCATCATCGTCAGGCATAAAGAGTACAGCTAATTCTTCGTACTTGAAGATATAGCCAAGATTCTCCACTTCCTCATACCTGAAGCCAAGTTCTTCCAACATGGACAATACCAGATCTTTGTTCATCATACTTATTTTTTTAGTTTGTAATCTACCATTATAGTTGCGCAGTCCCCAGTTATCTATCATCGTTACACGACAAAACCGATTCTTGGTCGTTCTGCCTTGCTCCGCTTCACATATTCGTCACGCATCTTTTCATACTTACGAACCTCCTCATGAGTCACCGACGGTCTTGTCGCCTTGACCACATCACGAAGCATTGCCTCACTGATTGCCACTACCCTCTGTCCCTTTGCCTTTATACTGGCCTCAAAGGCATTCCTCGCAGTTTCCTTCACCATGTATGAAATATCACTCGACGTGTACCCTTCCGTCATTCTTGCCAATTCCTCCATATTAATATTATTATCATGAGGACGTTTCTCCAGTTCTATTTCAAACAATTGTTTACGGCACTCCATAT
>CACYKX010000256.1 GCA_902775075.1 uncultured Prevotellaceae bacterium
TTGCTTGCTCTAACAAGCATAAAACGTACACGATTGGAGTGTCACAATGCTCGGAAGATGTCTGGCGACAGTATATGAATGATGCACTACGCACGGCTTCTTATCAATATGATAATGTGGATATGAAATTTGTCTCTACTCAAGACAACAGTATAGAACAGAAGAATCAGATTAACCGGTTGATAGACTAGGGCGTTGACTTGCTGATCGTGTCACCCAACCAGATGCATACCATTACTGCTGCCATCGACCGTGCCACGCATAAGGGTATCCCGGTGATTCTCTTCGACAGAAAGACGGACAGTCGTGATTATACAGCCTTCATTGGTGCTGATAATCATAAGATTGGTAGGATGATGGGGGAATATGTCGCCGAGGCTCTTCATGGTAAGGGTAACATCGTTGAGATCGAGGGTCTTCTGTCGTCTTCGCCTACGATAGAGCGACATAAGGGTTTCGTAGAGGCGATAAGCAAATATCCCGGTCTGAAACTCATTGATTCGGAATCGGCTGGATGGAAACAAGATTTGGCAAGGATGCCATCGTGGCCTTCTATACCTCGGCAGACTTGCATAAGAACCGTCAGGTACAGAGCATGGCTTATTCCACCGATAATGGTCGCACCTTCACAAAATACTGGGACAACCCTGTGCTCACTCCTTTCGACGGACTGAAAAACTTCCGTGACCCTAAGGTGTTCTGGTATGCACCGAAGAAGGCTTACTATATGATCGTCTCTGCTGATAAGGAGATGCGTTTCTATCGTTCACATAACCTTATCGACTGGACCTATCTCAGTGCCTTCGGCAAGGGCTATGGAGCTCAACCGAATCAGTTTGAGTGTCCGGATTTCTTCCCGCTCATGGTGAACGGCAAACAGAAGTGGGTGATGATCGTGAACATCAACCCTGGTTGTATGTTCGGTAGAGATCTTCGTTGACGGTGGTAGAATTGCTATGACAAATCTCGTTTTCCCTACCAAACCGTATAACAACCTCCGTTTCTATAGTGATGGTAAGGCAACTATCAAGAATGTAAAAATCTACAAACTGGGACTATAACTAGTCTCGGTTTCTCACAATACGATAACCTATGAATAAAAATATCAAACTGGCTATAATCCCTGTCATGCTGAGTTTCTTTGCAATGGGATTCGTTGACATGGTCGGCATCGCTTCCAACTACGTAAAGGAAGACCTTTGCCTCACAGATTCTGTAGCAAACATCTTTCCTTCTTTGGTATTCTTTTGGTTCTTGATCTTCAGTATACCAACGGGTATGTTGATGAATAAGATCGGCAGGAAGAAGACCGTCCTGTTGTCACTCATCGTAACGGCAGTATCATTACTTCTCCCTATCTTCGGAGAGAACTTTGCACTGATGCTCATCTCTTTCTCACTATTAGGAATCGGTAATGCCCTGATGCAGACATCCCTCAATCCTTTGGTCTCTCAGGTAATCGTTGGCGACAACCTCGCCTCTACCTTGGCCTTTGGTCAGTTTGTGAAAGCTATCGCATCTTTCATGGCACCATATATCGCCATGTGGGGCGCCTTGTCTACGATTCCGAGTTTCGGATTAGGTTGGCGTATTTTATTCCCGATATATATGACCATTGGTATAATGGCAACATTATTGCTAGCGGGTACTCCTATCACAGAAGAGCAGACTACGACTTCACAGACCAAACAGATACCGATGAGAAGACAACTTACCGACTGTTTCAAACTGTTGGGCAAACCTATCGTTCTTCTGAGTTTCCTTGGTATCATGTGTCATGTAGGTATTGATGTCGGCACCAATACCACAGCTCCGAAGATTCTCATCGAGCGTCTGGGGATGACTCTGAATGAAGCGGCTTTTGCCACATCTCTCTATTTCATCTTCCGTACCATCGGTTGTCTTACTGGAAGTTTCTTTTTACGCATAATGAGTTCCAAGAACTTCTTCATCATCTCTGTCATCATGATGGCACTTGCCATGGCAGGTCTCTTCTTCGGGAGCAGCAAGGTTATACTTTATGCCGCTATTGCACTTGTAGGTTATGGCAACTCCAACATCTTTACGATTATCTTCTCACAGGCCTTGTTGAGTGTTCCTGAAAAGAAGAATGAAGTCAGTGGTCTGATGATCATGGGACTTTTCGGTGGCACCATATTCCCACTTCTCATGGGATTCGCCAGTGATGCCGTAGGACAGATAGGAGCTGTTGCCGTGATGACCATTGGTGTAGTCTATCTGTTTGTCTACATCAACATGAGTAAAAGATAGCAAGATAATCTTCACAATCTTTAAACTTTATCGCAGAACTGTTAAAGAAAAATTGTTCCGATTTTTGCTTCATCTAGAACAGATAAGGGGCATTTGCCCCTTCACCAGTATGACAGATACTCCCGAAAGGGATTGGCTTTTTGAACGAAGTTAACTTCATCGGCTTACGAAGTTAACTTCGTAAGTTTATGCGAATAGGTTTGTAGCCTTATGCAGTTAATTGAAAAGCCGATTTTCCTGTATATTTTAAAGATCAAAACAAAACAAAAATCTACAATCAATTGATTATCAACTAATTGCGTTTCGACCATAATTTTAATATTCCTAATCATCCCTATCTTTAATTCTGAATCCACGAATTACAAGCACCTTTTGTCAGCTGGGAATTAAGAAAGAATAAGATTCGTTAACGTTCGCCTGTCTACAGACAAACCCGCAAGTTCAAGATAGAAGGCTGCGCGCGCGAGTCGAGATGCGCCCCCTTTGCTAATTTAAAAGTGCCCCCCTTGCAGGTCACGTTTGCAAAGGTATAAAATTCATTTTACTTTCCATCTTTTTTCTGTATTTTTTGATTAAAATCCTTCGTTTCCTTGAGTCGGTATGATACGCCGTTCATGTTGACAAGGTATGCGTTGTGGGTAAGTCTGTCGACCAAGGCATTGGCCAGGATCTTGTCCTTTATGATTTCTCCCCATCGGTCGAAGGACAGGTTTGTGGTGATGATGGTTGCCTTTGTATCGGTCCTGAGCGAGAGATGATTGAAGAGCAGCTCTCCGCCCTCTTTGTCACATGCCATGTAGCCGAACTCGTCGCAGATGACGAGGTCATATCGCTTGAAGCGTGTCTCCAGTGCGTGCAGCGTACGCTGTGAGCGGCATTCCTTGATTTGCGTGATGAGGTGTGGCACAGAGGTGAACATGACGCTCATACGTTCTTTGCAGGCCAGTATTCCGAGGGCTATGGCGACATGTGTCTTGCCCGTTCCCGGGTTGCCATACAGCACAACGTTATGTCCCTGACGTACGAACTCAAGCGTCTCAAGCTCCGGCAGAAGGTTCCTTATGCCATCAGGCAGTTCATCCCGTTTGAGATCCTCGATATACTTGTACTGTGGGAAACCGGCCGTGCGCAGCCGCTTGGCCTGGCTGTTCTCCAGTCTTTGACGGTACTCGGCATCGAGAAGCGAGCAGAGAAAACGCTCATAGCTCCATTTCTCTCTTTGGGCGACTTGGAGCAACTCGTCATATTTGTTTCGGACTGCCCTGAGATGGAGCTCCCGGGTAAGGTCCGCGAGTGTCATCGGCTTCTTATCTTCCTGTTGCATAGCTTATAGTACTTGTAGGTTTGTTCATGAGTTGCGCGACGGCAAGCAGACCATTCTCGGCGTTCTCCTCGATGGCTTTT
>CACYKX010000257.1 GCA_902775075.1 uncultured Prevotellaceae bacterium
AGTAAAAAGATAAGTAAATCAACAGATAATGAAAAAAATATTTTCAATGCTGATGATGTGGCTTTGTGTAGCTGCATGGGCATTGGCTATGGAGCCTATTGCTCCAAAAACAACTTTATCAGGACATATTTCCGACGCAATAGACCATAGTGCATTAATAGGTGTAAGTGTTTATATCCCTGAACTGCAAGAGGGTGTGGTAACGGACATGAACGGAAACTACACGATGATAAACCTGCCCCAAAAGACGCTAACCGTACAGGTAAGCTATGTAGGCCATCAGACGATCATCAAGAAAGTCAACTTGAACGAGATCAAGAATATGGACTTTGAAATGAAAGAGTCTAATGCAATGCTTAACGAGATCATCGTAACGGGACTTACGGGTAAGTCGTTGATGAAGGACTCTCCTACTCCTATCTCTGTGGTTGATGCGCAGCAACTTCATGCTATATCTTCTACGAATGTCATCGATGCTATTTCTCAGCAACCGGGTCTTTCGCAGATCACAACGGGTGGCGGCATCTCTAAACCTGTCATTCGTGGATTGGGATTCAACCGTCTGGTCGTTGTAAACGATGGTATCCGACAGGAAGGCAACCAATGGGGTGCTGAACACGGTATAGAGATAGACCCACAGAGTATTAGTTCTGCAGAAATTCTAAAAGGCCCAGCATCTCTGATGTATGGTTCTGATGCGATGGCAGGCGTCATCATCTTCCATGGTAACCCAATCATGGCACAGAATACCATGCAGGCCAACGTAGAGACAGAATGCCAAAGTAACAACGGTCTTTTGGGTTATTCTGCTAACTTCGGAGGAAATAAAAATGGTATCGTATGGGATGGTAGATGGAGCAATAAAATAGCTCACGAATATAAAAATAAATATGATGGGTATGTGGCTGGTACTCAATATCGCGAACAGGCTGCAAATGCAATGGTTGGCGTGAACAAGGATTGGGGATACAGTCATGTCATTATGGATTATTATCATCTTACTCCTGGTATCGCAGAGGGAGAACGTAAAGATGACTATACCTACGGCAAATATCTTCCTTGGCAGCAGATTCATCATTATAAGTTAGTAAGCGATAATTCTCTGTATCTGGGTGATGGAATCTTGAAGATGTTGGTTGGCTATCAGCAAAACAGAAGGCAAGAATTCGAAGAGAGCGAAAATGAACCAGGTCTCGACATGCAGTTGCATACTTTGAACTATGATGCGAAATATATTTGGCCTGAAAATAATGGCCTGAAAATCGTGAGTGGTATCAATGGTATGTGGCAGAAAAATGATAACCGTGGCGAAGAATTCCTTATTCCTAGTTATGTGCTGTTTGATGCTGGTATCTTTACCACAGCAAGCTATCAGGTAGGAAAATATACGCTGAGTGGTGGTGTTCGAATCGACAACAGACATCTGCACAGTTTTACACTTGAGAGCGACGAGGTAAACTTCGATGCCTTCAGCAGAAATTTCACCAGTATGTCTGGAAGTGTAGGTATGGTTTATGCGCTCAACAATAACATGAATGTTCGTCTGAACTTGGCTCGTGGATTCCGTGCTCCTAATCTTGGTGAGTTGGCCTCAAATGGTGTACACGAGGGTACTCAACAGTATTTGCTTGGCAATCATGGCCTACAACCTGAACACAGTTGGCAGATTGATGCAGGATGGGATTATACTTCTGCCATGGTCTCGGCACAACTTCAGTTGTTTGCCAACTTCATCGATAACTATATCTTCAATACACGAAAAGGAGACGAAGAGCGAGATGATTGTCCAGTATATCAATATATCCAGAGTAATGCCAGATTACTTGGTGGAGAGGCAAGTATCGACTTCCACCCTATCGATCGCTTACATTTCCAGAACAGTTTCTCTTATGTGAATAGTGTTCAACTTCATCAGCCTGAAGAGTCGAAGTATTTGCCATGGACTCCAGCGCCAAGATGGAATAGTGAATTGAAATATGATATCGTACGTGACGGCAAGGTGTTCAACAACACATATGTTGCAGCCGAGTTGGAATGTAATCTCAAACAGAATCATTTCTATGCGCTCAATAACACGGAGACAGCTACTCCTTCTTATACGCTGGTAAACCTTTCAGCCGGAACCGACCTGAAATTCAACGGTAAGCGTAGAATGTCTATCTTCCTCACAGCAAACAATTTGTTTGACAGAGCTTATCAGAGTCATCTGAGCAGACTTAAATATATTGGCTTTAACGAGCAAACCGGTCGACAGGGACTTTGGAATATGGGCAGGAATGTTGGTGTGAAGATGTGCTTCTATATCGACTAATCATATATACATGATATTTTATAGGGATTCTATATTGATATAGAGTCCCTATTTTTTGTTTCATCAGAAAAAAGTCGTAACTTTGTGGCAATTCTAACAATCTAAACCTAAAAATAATGAGTAAACCTACAAAACGTATTTTGTTTTCTGCTGCACTTGTTGCGACCGCAATGATTTCTCATGCGCAAAATATCTATAACAGTGCTCAGGAGGCAGAAAAGGCTATTAAGGTAAAAGTGGACACTTCCAAGGAACCTATTGCTAAGGGCAAGTATAAACCATCATGGGAATCGTTGAGCGATTATCAATGTCCAGAGTGGTTCAGAAACGCAAAATTTGGCATTTGGGCACATTGGGGACCGCAATGTGCACCAGAATATGGCGACTGGTTTGCGCGCGGAATGTACGAGGAGGGGTCTGATCAATACAAGTTCAGTAAGATGGCGAGAGGTCCACAGAAGGATTTCGGTTTCAAGGATTGGATTCATGAATGGAAAGCACAAAACTGGAATCCGGATTTCCTCGTCAAATTCTATAAAGATTGTGGGGCCAAATACTTCTTTGCCTTAGCCAATCATCATGATAATTTTGACTTGTGGGACAGCAAATATCAAGAATGGAACTCAGTGAACCTCGGTCCTAAGAAGAATATTATCGGCGGATGGGCTGCAGCATGTAAGAAATATCATCTGCCATTAGGTTTGAGCGTTCATCTGGCACATGCCTGGACATGGTATGAAACAAGTCGAGGTGCCGACAAGAAAGGAACGTTCAAAGGACAAACCTATGACGGGCGACTTACCAAAGCTGACGGAAAAGGAAAATGGTGGGAAGGCTACGATCCACAGGATTTATACGAGCAGCGTCATCCGCTAAGCAAAGAGAGCGGCGAATGGGACTGGGACCCAAGTAAGGTGACCCTTCCGGATGAAGCTTACTGTAATCGCGTGTATAACCGTACAATGGATTTAATCAATAAATATAGCCCTGATGTAGTATACTTCGACGATACAGTATTACCTCTCTATCCTTTCTGTGACTGTGGACTGGACATCCTTGCTCATGTGTATAACAAAAGTATTGCAGAACATCATGGCAAAAACGAAGCTGTGGTGACGGGTAAGATATTGAAGGATTTCCATAAAAAGGCCATGGTGTGGGATGTAGAGCGCGGAACCCCTGATGATATTCAACCTAAAGCATGGCAAACATGTACCTGTATTGGTTCTTGGCATTACGATAAACGAAGATTCTACGATGGGAAATATAAGTCTGCACAGAATGTCATTCAGATTCTCGCTGATGTCGTGAGCAAGAATGGTAATCTTTTGTTAAGCGTACCCGTTAAATCAGACGGA
>CACYKX010000258.1 GCA_902775075.1 uncultured Prevotellaceae bacterium
GTCGAACCATTTTGTAACGATACTAAAATCAAACATATCTTTATTTTCTATTATTCTTTATTAATTTTAGTATTATCTATCCAAGTCAGGAATTACGAAGTCGATGGTAGCACCTGTTGTTACCAAGTCGGCTATCTTCTGACCCTTAAGCATCTTATCGAATGCGCCGGTAAGCGTAAGTCCCATTGGGCGCATCTTCAAGCGGTAAGGGCTCTTGTCGCCTCTACTGTCCAAATATACGCCAAATTCGCCTGCACCACCTTCCACAGAGAAGAACCACTGTCCTTCAGGAACCTTGATGATAGGTTTCTGCTTGATATAATATTCTCCCTCTGGAATATTATCGATAAGTTGTTCGATAATATCAAGACTCTGATAGATTTCGTGGATATGAACCATATAACGATCCATTGAGTCTGCACCTGTAAGGGTGATCTCCTTCCACTCTACCTTATCATATAAGTCGTATGGATGATTCTTACGAACATCGTTGTGCCAACCGGCTGCACGACCTGCAGGACCAGTAACAGCATAATTGATACAATCCTCAAGACCCATAGGACCAACGCCTTCGAAACGGTTGTGTGTAATCACATTATCACCGAATACGTCAAGGTATTCCTGAACCATTGGACGAAGGTATTTACAGAGCTTCTTCGTATTTTCTACGAAGTTAGGATCGATATCATCCTGAACGCCACCTATTCTATAATAGTTCTGAATCAAGCGGCCACCCGTTGTTTCCTCCATCACGTTGAGCACGTGCTCACGATCACGCATACAATAGAGGAATGCTGTAAGTGCACCCATATCCTGAGCAGCTGTACCAAGGAACAACAAGTGGTTGTCGATACGCTGGAGCTCATCCATAATTGTACGGATATACTTGATACGTTCTGAAAGTTCGATGCCCATAGCTTCCTCGATGACACCAACAAGTGCATGGCGATGATGCATAGCGCAAAGATAGTTCAAACGATCTGTAAGAGCCAAGGTCTGTGGATATGTCATGCTCTCCATCATCTTCTCCATACCACGATGGATATAGCCTAGGTGTGGATAAACATGCTTGATAGTCTCACCATCTAAAACAGTTTGCAAACGAAGCACACCGTGGGTAGATGGGTGGTTAGGACCAAGGTTTACGACAAATTCGTCTTCCTCAAAGAGGCGATGCTTAGTTTCAACGAGATTTCCATGTGCATCAAGATTCCACTCTGAGGTGAAATCGCTTTCTGGCTCATCCGTTTCTGGGAATTTATTATTCTCAGGACTCATATCAAAGTCCTTACGCAATGGATATCCTACGAAATCGTTGCGCAAGAAAAGGCGACGCATATCTGGATGACCCAAGAACTTGATACCAAGGAAATCGAACACCTCACGCTCAAGAAGGTTGGCTGCATTCCATAGTTTTAAAACAGAAGGGATAACATAGTTCTCTTCTACTTGCTTAGCAATCACCTTTGTAGAACAACGCTCATGACTCTCTGTATTTTCAAGAATGTAGATACATCCGAGACCTTCCTCACCAAAGTCTTCACCGATAATGGTAACAAGGTAGTCGAAATGTTTCTCGTTCTTCAACTTCGCCATTTCATCAGCGAAGTTATCGAAAGTGAGTTCAATATTATTAAGTTTCATATTCTTATTACCTCATTAATCTGTTAGACCTTTCTGTGGATCGAAATCTTCAGGAACATTTGTTACGATGATAGGTTCCTTGTGACCGAGTTTCTGATTGTCGCTAAGATTCTCATTGCTCAATCCATGAAGACCACCCTTGCTCATTGAGAGTTCCTTTTCTTCTTTGCTCATCTTATGATTAGCACCACCAAAGAATTTTTCTACCTTTATCTTACGCTGCAACTGCATCATACCATAAAGGATTGCTTCTGGACGTGGAGGACAACCTGGGATAAAGACATCAACAGGTACCAACTCGTCAATACCACGAACTACATTATAGCTCTTCTTGAAAGGACCACCACTGATAGTACAACCACCTACGGCAACGACATACTTAGGTTCTGCCATTTCATCATATAAGCGCTTGAATACAGGGGCCATCTTGTTGGTAATTGTACCAGCACACATAATAAGGTCGGCCTGACGTGGTGAGTTACGGGTTACCTCAAAACCAAATCGAGAAAAATCGTAACGAGCACAACCTACGGCCATGAATTCAATACCACAGCAAGAGGTACCAAAAGTAAGTGACCAAGGAGAGTTAGAACGTCCCCAGTTGATTGCAGCATCGAGAGAGCCAAGAATTACATTTGCACCGCCCTCGTTCAATTGCTGAGCAATTTCTTCAAGGGAACTATTGTCCTTAAACTCTTCATAAGGAATACTCTTGATAGAGGCTCTTTTCTTTACTTCCATTCCAATGCTCCTTTCCGCCATGCATAAGCAAGGCCAAATACTAATACCAACAGGAAGAAACCAATGCTAACAAGGGCCATTGATCCAAACTGCTTTACTACGACTGCCCATGGATACAAGAATACGGTCTCAATATCGAACATCAGGAAAAGGATGGCGAAGAGATAGTAGCCAATATGGCTGGGTAACCATGAAGACCCTCTGGTCGGGATACCACACTCAAAAGGTTCACCCTTAACCGGATTGTAAGAACGAGGACCGATAAGCTTAGCTATGACGTAAGCCGCCAAAACCAAGGTTACAGCCGTTAACAAAACGGTAATTAACAAAGTGAAATTCATAAAATTTTTATAACGTTATTTTAAATAATTTGCTCATAAACGCAATGGGTAGCTAATCCATCACAAGCGACTGCAAAGTTACAAATTATTTTGTTAACACGAATAGAAATTCTTGAAAAAGTGTGGAGGAGGTAAAAAATATAGTTTACAACAAAAAGGATAGGGCGCAAGCTGACGCGCTCTATCCTTTTCTTATTATCAGGAATTTCTCTTATTCATCAAGAGAACTCCAATATGATTTTCTATTATTTCTTGATAGGATATTTATACAGCAACAAGAGCATAATCACGACGATGAGTGCTGGAAACAATGAGAACAATGCCCAAATCATGTCTTTTACAGCTCCATAATTTGTAATATTTACCACAGTTTGACCTGTCACAGGATCAGTACCGGAAACGAAACCTGCAAGACCAAGTAACAAGGCTACCAATGAACCTGAAATAGCTGTACCAAACTTCTGTGCCATTGTTCCTGAAGAAAATATCAGTCCTGTTGATGATATTCCGTTCTTCTCGGTTGCATAATCGGCTACGTCTGCATACATAGACCAGAGAAGTGGGGAATACAGACCTACACCTATTGATGTCAATACGACAACACAAATCATCACCCAGATATAAACTGGGTCCATTGGAATAAAAAAGAAGCCGACAGAGAACACAGCACAGATAACAGCTGCCACGGTAAAGGCTTTTTTCTTAGAACCCATCCACTGGGTAAACTTAGGTGAAAGGCCTCCAAAAATCATACAAGTTACTTCTCCGAATGTCATAAACACGGTATAGTTGATGATCAGTCCGTTAATTGTGATATCACCACCAAGACAGTACGTGAGCAGATAACCTGCTACCGCATAACGGAAACCATTGAAGAAGTTGGTACAGATACCTATCAACGTGAGATAAATCCATGGCTTATTCTTGAAGAGG
>CACYKX010000259.1 GCA_902775075.1 uncultured Prevotellaceae bacterium
AAGAGTTATAAAGAAGTCGTAGCCCGTATATCTGAGGGCATTACCGACCCTAAGGTGCTCGTGGAAGAAATCCACGGACGTATCATCAATCGCCATGGGCGGAAGACTATTATTGCTGCACTCACAGGAGTCATTACTCAAGCTGATTCTGATATGATGAGACAGATCCGAGAGGAAATAGATATTGCCGAGAGACATAAGCAGGAGTGTATTGATAAAATGCAGGAAATCTGTGAGAAGGAATACTCAGACCAACTGAGAAACCTGCAGACTATACCCGGGGTGAAACTCAGGGCTGCTACATCTTTGATCGCAGAAATTGGAATAGATATGAGCCATTTTGAGACAGCCAATCACCTTGCATCGTGGAGCGGTCTGAAGCCGAGGAATGACGAATCCAATAAAGTTATCAAGTCCAAACGGATTACACATGGGAACAGATATCTTAGAAGAACCATTATTGAATGCTCATGGGCTGCAAGCAGAACTCAAGGATGCTTCTTCAGCCGTTTCTCTTATCACCAAACTCAAGTCAGAAAGAAGACAAAGATGAAAGTACAGGTTGCCATTTCAAGAAAACTGCTTATTTGTGCATGGCATATACTTAGCAAGAATGTTCCTTATCAGGACTTCTATGAACGTGGGATATCATAAATGAATCATACAAATACCAGCTATGGCAAGGCTATTACCTTTGTGGTGGCCCAGACCCCGTCTACAAATTAACCAACGGCATGGCTGGCGATGGAACCCAGTCTGAGTAGAACTCGTAGAGGAAAGTATCACTTGTGTAAACAGGCCTATTGTGGTTTGTTATGTAATTATATGCTCCATTCTTAACCATATCCTTGATTTTAGTTACTCTGGCGAGAGAATTTATTTCGGTTTTATAGAGGAAAGGTACTCATTTTTTTTGTAGAAAATCAAAAAAAGTTGCCCTGTTTTTTGAATAAATTCTAGAATGTGCCTATATCAACAATCCATTCACCATTCTTTTTCCCGCCCTTACGTTTTAGTAGTTCCAATTCCTGAAGGCGAGCAATGCTGGATTTTGTACCACCTTCTGAAATATTACTGTCAGATGAAATATAATCATTACGTGTCGCCGTAGGATTGAGATAGAAAAAGACCAGTATGTTCATTTGCAAGTCTGTAATAGTGATACCACGTTCTTCAAGAGCCTTTTGTATGGTTTTAGCATCCTTTTGCATGGTCTTTTGCATGGTCTTTTGCATGGTGTCAGAATCCTTTTGTATGACGCAGAGTTGTATGACACAAGCAAAGTAGAAATGACAGTCCCCTCCCGTCCCGTCATTGCAGACTAGTCCGAAAATCTTCTAGTTTCCCGATGCAAATATAATGCTTTTTGAAAATTATGCATTATTTTCTGCAAAATTCTTATATAAACTGCCCTTGTTTGACGATTATTTACTATCTTTGCAACGGTATCATGTTATGATACATGATACTAGGCGATACATAGGTATCTGCCGAATGATTTTTGTGGGAAATTAGCAACATTTGCTATTTATTCGAAAGAACGTCCTTGAAGTTTGGCCGCAGATAGACGTAAAAGATAGAATAGAGAGCAGATGTCCACTTGATACGTGGACGTCTGACTTGTCTATCTTTTACGGGTTAGGCCAAACACCCAAGGACGTGGACGAGGAAGATTGTCCACGTTCTTTGTGTCTTTATCGACATGGGGTGATTGGCCTGACTGCACGTTTCTTCTTGATAATCCCCATTTGTTTGAACTTAAAGGAACGTGCTACTAATGATAAAGCGAACGGAAAGATTACAAGGTAGTAAGAATAGACGTGATGACGAGTATTACACCCTCTACGATGACATTGCCGCTGAGGTGCGTCATTATCTGCCGCAATTACGTGGCAAGCGGATTCTTTGCCCATGCGACTGGGATGAGAGCTACAATGAAGAAATAGTCTTTAAGGAAGAGGGCTATGTTTTGGGACGTGATTTGTTCTCTCAGGAAGGTACAATCAAGAACATTGATGTCGCTCAGACAAATGCCAAGATTGAGAAACGCCTCGACATGGTGAAATGCCAATTTGTGGAGTATCTGCTTAATCAGGCTGAAGAATGGGGATTCCGTTCTATCAGCGTGAGTGGTTACAATCCAAAGACTGGTGAAGGAGTGCGCTTTCAGGATATAGACTATAGTCACTACGACGTTATCATCACCAATCCGCCCTTCAGCCAGTTTGATGAGTTTATCGACATACTGGTGAAGAACAAGAAACAATTCTTGGTAGTTGGCCCTCAGACAGCCCCAACGGAGAAAACTATCATTCGCCATTTCCAGGCAGGCAATATACGTGTAGGCTATCATTATCATCTGAGCGGTTTCCGTCGTCCAGATGGTAGTGTGCTTCCCAAACAACACAACACGCCACGCAGTTCTATGTGGTACACCAACCTGCAAGTAGACGAGAACGAGAAGCAGATAGTCATGAGCTGTTCCTACGAAGAGAATCCGGAACGTTATCCTCGTTATGTGAACTATGATGCTATTGAGGTGCCTACAGTTGCAGAGATTCCCTACGATTACGATGGAGAGATGGGCGTTCCCATTACTTTTATGCAGAAATATAACCCTAAGCAGTTTGAAATCATGGGCTCGAGCCGTCAATTAGGAAAGCCCATGAAAGATTGCGTAGAACCTGATGCAGTTTATTCAAAAGGCGGTATGCGTTTTTATTTGGCAGAAGGCAATAAACATTATAAATGTCTTTGGGACAGAATAGTCATTAAACGTAGAAAGGAGGTAGAATAGTATGACAGTAAAAGAACTATACGAGAAAGTTGCTAGTGGCAAGATTATCAGCGATATAGAGTTACAGCGAGCCATTGTGTATGATACTGTCAAACAGGCTTTGGTCATTGATAGTATCTATCACGGAATTCCTTTGCCCGCCTTCTATCTATGGGAACGCGAAGACGGAATCCTAGAAGTACTTGATGGAAAGCAGCGCATAGAGGCTATTACGAAGTTCAAACAAGGTGACTTCAAATACAACGATAAGACATGGAAGGAGTATGCCTACGATAGTGACTTGCAACAAATTGTGGACGAAACTAAACTTACTATTATTATTTGCAAGGGCACTGAAGAAAAGAAACGAGAGATATTCAAGCGCATCAACACCCTTGGTGTTCCTCTGTCTCGCTATGAGGTACTCAACGGTCTCTATCATGGTGAATACTTGGAAGGACTTGATTACTATATCCGCAACGATGCCAATGCCAGAAAAATTCTACCTACTGCCAGCATCGATCGTGGAGATAACAAGTGCCATCTTTTGGAATATATCTTCTATGTACGCCATGATAGTCGCTTCCCAAAGAAGGACGAACTGGACGAATACGTAAAGTCGCACAAAGACGAGACCTTCAATGATGAGGTGAAGAAGATAAAGCCCTACATCAGTTTTATTCGCGATGTATTTCATGAGAAGTCGAAAATCTCTCCCGTCCTGAAGTTCAAGCTCTCCGTCAAGTACCTGAAAGACCGCGCCATTTGGCTTCAGCACAAGGATGCCATCTGGAAAGAGGTCAATGACTTTATGAAGACTGAAGGCTATAGCCTATCCAAAACTAGAGACGC
>CACYKX010000260.1 GCA_902775075.1 uncultured Prevotellaceae bacterium
TATGGACGAGGGCGAAATGGGCAAACATTTCTCAGCAAATCAGATATTCGAGAAATTGTCGAATGTGTACATCGAGCGTGCTGTGCGTAGCGGTTATGCTGATAACTCTATTTATAATCCAGACCAGTTACTTAACCTTACTCCAGAACAAGAGAAGGCATTGGGCGATGTACACGACCTTTTAGGTTCTATGCCAGCAGGATGGAAACCAGAGAAAATCAATATCAACAAAAATGGATTGGGTGACACTGAAGGAGCAGAGATGATAAAGTATATCTATTATCTCACTTCTCAGAACATTATTCCTCCTCGTCCCGTCATGTCTGCTGAAACTGATGACAATAATTGTCCAATGACAGAAACTGACGGATGGGATGATAAGATGTGTTACCCGACACAGATATTCCCATATCTCTTTGTTTCTAACAGTCGATTTATTGAAGGACAATGGACTGACTTCTCAAAACCTGTTCTTTGGAAAGAATGGACTGATCCAGAAAAGAATACCGATGAAGCAAAGAAGAAACGAGACCAGGAGAATAAAGAGAAACGAGCTCGTATGTCTGTTCTTCGAGGTGTGGCCATTCGTATTCCGCTGTTGGTTTATGGCGCAGAAATCAATGATGAAGATGGTGAAGAAATTACTATTGAAAACTTTGCCAGTGATGAAATCGTTGACCAAGCATCATGGGAAGAGTTCATGCCTAAGGGATTCACCAAAGAGACTTTCAACATTTTAAGGGACTGCTTTGATCGTAGTATATTTACTGGTGCAGCTAAACGTATCAGACAGATGGTGAAGGAAGCGGACAATCTGAATACGGAAGACCGTATAGCTAAGATTGCCACTATCTTCTCATATTTCCACAATCCTGATAAGGAAACTGTATTGACCCCTTGGCGAGTTGTTAATTTACATCTTGCTAAAAGTATCGGTGGTTGGTGTTTCTATAACGAGCAGTTTGATGCAGAAAATACTGAAGAAAACAAATATGGTGAAAATATAAAAACTCCTCGTTTCGTTGACAAAGGCGATATCACAGAGGATATTTTCGGTGACTACAATTCACGAATACTTGAAATAAACTCCAAAACAGGACTTTATCCTCTATATATGGCTTATTCCCTTTTCAAGTCCTCGAAAGAAAAAGCCTTTAGAGAGATTGAACTTACGGGAGAACGTGGAAATAGCACAGACTCTGAAAGTTACTATCGCCAAGCAGGTAATGATTTAGAGATTTGGAAAGACGTTCTTCAAGACAACATATTTGTTGCCTGTCGTACTACTATGGCTGTTAGCATCACTAAGCGTACTCTTGCTGGATTTAGAAAAGACATCCGTATGAATGTGAAGTGCTATGAACATGACGTAGATGTTAATAGCCTTATTGCTGCCAAAGTGATAAAACAAGATGATGAATCCGTTACAAAGATTGATAAAACGTTTTATTACAATGGCTTAGAAAGTCTGCCATGTGAAATGATAAATGTCTTGCGTGCAAGACCCGATTTGTTTCAGTCTGATGTTGTAAAAGGAAAAGACTATTGGCATGTCTATAATTCAATTCCCCATAATAATAATGAAGATATAAATAATATGAAATTTAAGGCTATTGTAGGAAATCCTCCTTATCAATTGACTGTTGCTAAAAAGGATACAGAAAATGGTCAAAAACGAGTATCGAGCATATTCCACTATTTCCAATTAGCAAGTGAAGAATTATCAAATTATACATGCTTAATTTATCCAGGTGGTAGATGGATTCATCGTTCTGGAAAAGGTTTGGAGCAATTCGGCTTACAGCAAATTAACGATGTGCATTTAAGAAGAATAGAGTTTTTCCCAGATGCTAATGACGTGTTCGAAAAGGTTGGGTTACCAGATGGTATATCAGTTGTTCTCAAAGATATGAATAAAACCACTCCAGGTTTTACATATGTATATACGGATAAGGGTGTTTCACGTGAGTCTCATGCAATTAATCCTGGTGAGAATCTAATGCCTCTTAATCCTTCAGATGTTTCTATTGTCGATAACATTAATCGAATAGTAAATGAACGAGGATTTGCATTTTTACATGATTCAGTTCTTTCACAGAAGTTGTTTGGTATAGAAAGTAGCTTTGTTGAAGAGAACCCAGATCTTGTAAAAGAATATGATGAAGGTTATTATTTTGATACCGAGAAAGAAATCAAGTTATTCACCAACGATAAAGCAGGAAAAAGTGGTCGAGCCCGCTGGTATCTTGCAAATCGTAACGTTATCACTTCTGGTGTTGAATATCTTAATAAGTGGAAGGTTGTTGTATCAAGTGCCAACGCCGGTGGTCAGAAACGTAGTAATCAGATAGCGATTTTTGACAACTATAGTGCTTTTGGAAGAGCAAGAGTTGCTTTGAAAACATTTGATACTGAAAAAGAAGCAAAGAATTTCTTTAAGTACGCAAAGAGTGAATTTATTCGTTTTGCATTCCTAATGACTGATGAATCTTTAACATCTGTTGCAAAGCAGGTGCCAGACATTTTGGATTATTCCGATAACAATGGCATTATTGATTTCAGTGGAGATATTAATAATCAGTTATATGCTCTTTTTGATATTGATGAAAGTAACCAAATTCATATCAAAGAAGTATTGGCGAATAAACCTGAGTAATAACAACTTAGTATATGACACAACAGTCAAAATACACAATAGAACAATTCCACGAACTTTTCCATCACTTTTTGATGGGAAAGTTCGAGGACGATGCTCAGGAAGTCAAAGTATTTATCGAGACAGCTGAAGATGTTCTGCCATCTACTCTCAACGAATACTTTGGCACAGTGTATGCATCTATCTACGACATTCAGGACGAGAATGAGATAGAATCCTTACGCAAGAAGATTAAAGCTCATACAGTATTGAAGAACATCGACAAGCAAGAGGAACCTCGTTATACTGAAGTACTGAAATGGTATAGGTTGTTTGTGAAATCATTGCATAATGAAAGCTCACCAATTCTGGTGCCTGGAGAGGATGCAGCATATCAATCTCCAGTTGATGATAAATCTGAACCCGCAATCGAGCATAACGATGCAGACTATGCCCCCGATTCTGAGGGATTGGAACATCAGTACAACCTCACCAAAAAGGAACGCAATCCTGAATTGAGACGCAAGTGCATAGAATACTATAAGCATCTTTGGGGCGGTCATATTCACTGCATTTGTTGCGGTTTCGACTTTGGTAAGGCATACGGTGACATCGGAGAAGGCTATATCGAAATACACCATGTGAATCCTCACCACACCTACGAAGGAGTTCACAAGGTTGACCCTACCAAAGACCTTATTCCTTTGTGCTCAAACTGCCATTCCATGATTCACAGAGTGGAAGGTCAAGGAAAATGCATGTCGCTGAAGGAACTTAAAGACCATTACAAAGGTATAAAATATAACGAATGAGTATGCTGAAAACGCAAGAAGACATACAATTACTACAATGCCTGGTTCATAAGGTAGAACAACTCCGGCAGGGAATACTGCGAGGAAGGCCCTACGTATGGGAACTCCGACTGTCTCTTGAAGAGTTCTACGCCTTTGAATCAGCCATCAATAA
>CACYKX010000261.1 GCA_902775075.1 uncultured Prevotellaceae bacterium
TTTGTTCATAGCTATCTGGCTGTGGACCGAATCATCACGTCCATGAAAGTAAGATTCGTTTCTATACAAGAAACTTAACTTATCCCGAACTCAGGTTTTGAGGATGCCAACCAGTATATGAAGGATGGCGTTTTGCTTCGTCAGGTTATCAATGTCATTGACCAACTTGACCTAGGCAACTATGAAGAAAGCCATGCTTTCGGTGAGATTTATGAGTCCATCCTGAGAGAGATGCAGTCGGCAGGCTCTGCAGGTGAGTTCTATACACCACGTGCCTTGACAGACTTCATGGCAGAAATCATAGACCCTAAAGTTGGTGAAAAGATGGCAGACTTTGCCTGTGGTACCGGTGGGTTTTTAACGAGCTGGCTAAAAGCTCTTGACAAGAAGGTGAGGACGGCAGAAGATAAAGAGGAATATGAAAATTCAATCTATGGCATTGAGAAAAAGCAATTCCCTTATATGCTGTGCGTCACAAATATGCTCCTGCATGACATTGATTCTCCAAGAGTGATGCACGACAATTCTCTGACAAAGGATGTGCTTAATTACACGGATGAAGACAAGTTCGATGTCATACTTATGAATCCACCATACGGAGGTAGCGAGAAAAATGACATAAAGCAGCACTTCCCATCTGATTTGAGTTCCAGCGAGACAGCCGACCTATTTATGGTTCTTATCATGTATCGTCTTGCCGAAAAAGGCCGTGCTGCGGTTATCCTTCCAGACGGTTTCCTGTTTGGCGCCGACAATGCGAAACTGGCAATCAAGGAAAAACTGCTTCGTGAATTCAACCTTCACACTATTATCCGATTGCCTGGTAGCATTTTTGCACCTTACACATCAATTGCCACCAACATCCTTTTCTTCAATAAAGAAAAGGCAGAAGGCGCAGAAGAGGGATTTAGCACGAAAGAAACATGGTTCTATCGTCTTGACATGCCAGAAGGCTATAAACATTTCTCTAAGACAAAGCCCATGCGAGCTGAACATTGTCAGCCAATCATCGACTGGTGGACTAATCGACAAGAGATTGTGGATGCAGAGAACAACGATGAGAAATCACGCTGTTTTACTGCGCAGCAGCTTCTTGACATGGATTGTAACTTCGACCAATGCAAGTTCCCAAAGGACGAAGAAGAAATTCTTCCTCCAGCAGAACTCCTCGCCGACTACTTCAAGAAGCGCAAGGCTCTCGACCACGAGATAGACAAGACGTTGGCAGAAATACAGCGGATATTAGTAATAGAAATCAGCAAGGATTAGTACCCCCCTAAAAATGACGGACAATGAAAGACTTGACAGTTTCAAATATAGAACGCCAAAATGTACTCAACAACCGTTTTGCTGTTGACGAAATCCAAAAGCGACTTGACATTTCAGGTATGTTTTTCGAAGGTGAATATTGGTTGACAAAAAAAATGGTTGCTGATTTTTATGCTGTTGATATATCTACTATTGATAGATACCTTGGATCCAACAGCGAAGAATTAAAGCATAACGGATATGTTTTATGTAAGGGTAAGTCGCTGAAAGAGTTTAAGTTGCAATTTGCTCACCTTATTAATGAGGCGAGCAAAACCACTCAATTGGGTCTCTTTAATTTTAGGGCTTTCCTCAATATTGGTATGTTGCTTACGGAGAGTGAAAAGGCAAAAACTTTGCGTAGCATGATTCTTGATTTAGTCATTGCAACGATACATGAAAAAACAGGTGGAGGCACAAAGTTTATCAACAGGAGGGATGCCAACTATATTCCTGCTGCAATAACAGAGGAAAACTACCGCAGAAATCTCACTTCGGCAATCAGTCAATATGTACAAGGACACCATACTTACAAATATGCGCAAGTGACTGACCTTATATATAAAGCGGTATTCAAGGAGAATGCGAAAGAGTACCGTGAGATACTATGCCTTGACAGCAAAGACAATGTGCGCCACACTCTGTATGCAGAAGTCCTGTTGGTAATTTCATCTTTTGAGAATGGAGTCGGAGCTGCTATACAGGAGCAATACAAGCAGAATGGTAAAAAAAAGCTGACTATCGAGGAAGTTGAGCAGATTGTTGGTGAACTGGCAGAGAATCCGATGCAGAAGCCTTATCTCAATGATGCCAGAACCAAAATGGCTTCGCGCGATTTCAGTTTTCGTGATGCCTATCATGGAAATATCGCTGAGTATCTTAAAGCTGTCACCCCTGAGGAATTTGAACGGTTCATCGGAGACAAATCGGTTGACTTTGACCATATTTTAGAGAGCAATAAAGATGTGCTCAAACGCTTAAAACAGGCAGAGGATGAATAACGAGATACAATATATCACTTACGAAGAAACATTGATGGTCTATCGTAAGATGATAGATGCCAGTGATGGAGGTTTTGCTGGAGTTCGAGATGAAGGTGGCATACTTGCCACATTGGACTTCGTGCAGAATGACATATACTATCCGACCTTTGTGGAAAAGCTCTCTTATCTGGTCTTCAAGTTCTGCTCGGGGCATTATTTCAATGACGGGAACAAGCGTATAGCCTTAACCTTAGGAGCGTATTTCCTTCATAAGAATGGTTATCCTTGGGAGGCTTGCATATTCATGCGTCAGTTAGAGGCTATAGTTTATCATGTAGCCGCTTCGCATATTGACCAGGACCTTCTCTTGCGAATAATGAGAACATTTATGTCTGGAAAAGATTATGACGAAGAACTGAAAATTGACATCGCCAATGCTATGAGTAATGGCGAGTTAGGTATAAATGGTGAAGATTACAACAAAGAAAACTGACAATGAAATATATTAAGATTATTCTTCTCATACTCTGTTTGTGTTGGGGACTTTTGTCCAATGCACAGACTGTTGGATATACATATAAGGCACTTGCTGCAGAAGGTTGCAATATGAAGTACAGCGTTGCGAAACAGGATACGATGTACTCCATCGTTGCCACAGTACGCTCTGACAGGATGAAGTTTCTCAGTGAGCCTACAATGAAGATAAGAACGTTCTCTGGAAAATACCTTGAACTAAAGGGTACTGTGATTGGCAATGGGAGTCAATCAGCGGGCATTGTCAGTGGCAATGTTGTAATACCCGTAACGGAGGTAAGTTCTACCGCCCAGTTTTGGATTACTCCACAACAGTTTGAAATCTTGAATGAGGGTGTGGCAAAGATACGTTTGTCTATGACGCCGATGAATCATGAGCGAACATTCAAGAAAGACAAGATTGGGAAGAAACTCTATCAGTTCTACCAGCAGGAGAAACAAAAAGATGAAAACTTCTAAATCAATTAGAACAGAATGAACGGGAAACAATTAAAAAACAGCATACTGCAATGGGCTATACAAGGAAAACTTGTACCCCAAGACCCCAATGACGAACCAGCAAGCGTACTGCTTGAAAAGATTCGTCAGGAGAAAGAACGCTTGATCAAGGAGAAGAAAATCAAGCGAGACAAGAACGCGTCTATCATCTACCGTGGTGAGGACAATTCCTATTATGAGAAGATACTTGCTACGGGGGAGGTAAAGTGCATAGATGCGGAGATACCGTTTGAGATTCCAAAGGGATGGGAATGGTGTAGAATGGGAATCTTGATTATTACAATGGAAATATTTTGTGGTTGAGGACTGGAGAACTCAATAACGATGTAGTCTATGATACGGAGATAAAGATAACAGAGAAAGCCTTGCGAGAATGTTCATTACGATTAAACAAAATCGGAGATGTGATGATTGCCATGTATGGAGCAACTATAGGCAAAGTCGCTATTGCTGGAAAAGAAATGACTACAAATCAAGCTTGTTGTGCATGTACTCCTATTGGAGTTTTCAACTGGTTCTTATTCTATTTCCTGATGGGTAGCCAACTTGATTTTATCAAGAAAGGTGAAGGAGGTGCTCAGCCCAATATTTCAAGAGGAAAACTTATTAAGCACTTAATGCCTGTTCCACCCATAGAAGAGCAGCAAAGAATAGTATTAAAGATAAGAGAAGTATTACCATATGTAGATAAATACGCTCATAGCCAGGATGCTCATAATCATCTTAATCAAAGTATAAGACCGCTGCTTCGCAAAAGTATATTGCAGGAAGCCATCCAAGGCAAACTTGTTCCCCAAGACCCGAGTGATGAACCTGCTTCCATTCTACTTCAACGTATTAGAGATGAGAAGCAAAGGCTTGTCAAGGAAAGTAAGTTAAAGAAGAAGGATTTGGTTGATACCATCATTTACAAAGGTGACAATAACAAGTAATAACAAGTACTATGAGAGGATAAACAAGGAAGTCGTTGAGATAGAGTTACCTTGTGATTATCCGAATAGTTGGTGCGTGGTACGATTAAAGGATGTTTGCCAACTCATTGATGGGGTGAAGATGAGTGGGAAGGGTATCTGCCTTGACGCAAAGTATCTTCGTGGCAAATCGTCACCAACATACCTTGATAAAGGAAGATTCGTCAGAGTAAACGACAGCATAATCCTCGTGGATGGTGAAAACTCGGGTGAAGTATTTAATGTGCCAGTAGATGGATATATGGGTAGTACTTTCAAGCAGTTATGGCTAAGTACGGCAATGTACAAGCCATATCTATTGGCTTTTATCCTATTTTACAAGGAGGCATTACGCAATTCAAAAAGAGGTGCGGCAATACCACACCTCAATAAGGAATTATTCTACAATCTCCCAATAGGAATACCGCCATATCAAGAACAAGAACGAATAGCACAGCGAATTGACGCATTATTTCAGTTGCTCAAATAGTCTTTCTATTTGGGCAACTATACGTTGCTGCTCTTTAAATGGTGGTAATGGGTATAGATAATTTTCAATGTGGCTGTTGTTGATGGATGGTGAATTGTCACCTTTCATAAACGTATTCAGCCCATCTACAACATAGTTAGATAACATTAGATAGAACAAGAATTTAGGGAAATATCCTACTCCTGGTGTAATCACATAAAAGCCTGTGCTTGCTATTGCGCTTTTGTAAGTATCATCGACCAGTGCAATGTTTCTTAGATAAGGGCGCACCACAGAAAAGAGGATGTCATTTTGGTGCAGTTTCCTTGTTGCTCTACTTGGCACATTATCAATACTAATCTTTTTAGGATTGTCTATGATGTTCAATTTGTTGTTCACTGCATCTACATCAATATAGATAAAATCGGATGTAGGCTTTGTTGACTCCATTGGCATAAACACGATTTTACCTCTTGTCCAATTCCATGAAGCAGGCAATTCAAATGGTATTTCCTCTGTTATATCTTCACAATGTTCGCCTACCTGCTCATAATACTTGTTAT
>CACYKX010000262.1 GCA_902775075.1 uncultured Prevotellaceae bacterium
CTTTCCCCGAATATACCAACCCTCGTCTATTGTTTGAGAAACAGTTTTATGTATTTCTCCACGATGCATTGCCGTTATCTTTTTGAGCGGTAAATAAGGAATTTTATATTTCTTCATATCTCATCTTATAATGTATATTCGTACCAATCGTAGCATACACCCCTTCCACCAAATCCTTCTTTCTGAAAGATTAAGTTTCTGTTTAGTGCACGACCGTCTCCGTCTGATGACTTTCCGAAGTCAAAGTATTGCCAATCTTTATAAACCTCATTCAGGAGATAATCGATAATGATGTCGATAGCCCCGAGCATCTTTCCTTCTTTTGAGGCAGATATATATTGGGTATGCACCACCTGAGGAGTTTCGTAGATAAGTACTCCACCTATAGGTCTTGTTTCTTGATAGGCCAAATACAGTTTGATATTCTGTGGAAATCTGGATTGCAGAAGTTGTATTTCTCGAAGAGAATGTACAGGAACAGCATGATATTTCTCATGAAGGTTCTGAGAGAGAATCTTCCAGAATGTTTCCAAATCCTCGCTCTCTTCGACCCTAATATGATGATGTCGTGCTTTTCTAAGCCCTGATTTTCTGGATTCAGTCCACTTGATTCTGTTTTCCATCATGATGGTAGAAGATATATGTCTCTCGATGATGCGTGCGTTGCATATATTGATGAGCGCATACAAGTCCTCTTCTGCTGGAATGCGATGATAGATCCAAGGAATGGCTTTATAGATGACCTTATCAAAACCATTCTTTTTAAGAAATTCATTTATAGCGGTAAAAATATCGCAGACATTAGCAGTCGTAACACTCATACTTGTGATAAGTCCACCATAAGTTAATCCAGCATGAGTCCATAACGTATGCTCTTCTCTATTTGCAGGAAGAAGAGCCACAACCCTCTGTTTGTGAAGAACGAGAAGAGAATAATCAGAGAATCGGTCTTCATGGTAATCCATGTAGTTACGATAAAACAGGAAAGTTCCTTGTTTCGAAATATCAACGAAATGGTTCCAGGTTTCTTCAAACTCTTTACGATATCTTTTTATTTCGAACATTCCAGATATTTTATATATTCTTGATAATCTCTGATATAATCATCTTCGGAAAATTCATCTTCGGCTAAAACCAAGCAGACTGCTCCACTGGAGAAGTCCTCTAAAGTTCGCCAAATCCCTCTGTCAACGATTAATCCTTGGTTGGGATGATTGAGAAGATAGGTTTCTTCATCTTTTCCATTGTTGAGTATTACGGAGAAAGAACCACTTATGGCCACCAACATCGTCCTACAATGTTTGTGAGCATGCCCTCCACGGTAAGAACCACTAGGAATATCATACGTCCAATATACCCTTTTGATATTGAAGGGAACATTCTTATATTGTTCCGCGACGGTAAGGTTACCGCGCGGATCAACAATCTTAGGTAGGCTTATTAATTTCCCTAATTTCATTATTTCTTCATATAAGGATCTGTTCCCAATACAGTTTTGGCAAGGCGCTTGGCCTTATCACGAAGAGCATTAATATCGCTTCCAATCTCATCATAGCAAACGACCACACCCATACGGCGTCCGATATGTGCCTCAGGCTTTCCGAAAATTCTTACGCGAGCATGGTCTTCCTTACATACTTCCTCCAGATGATAGTCGAGAGGCTCTTTGGATTCTACAGGAGAAAGTATTACGGCAGAACATCCGTTATGTTCGAGATGAATGGCAGGAATGTTGAGACCCAATACAGCACGTAGGTGCAGTTCGAATTCGCTCATATTCGTAGAATGGCTCAATGTAACCATTCCTGTGTCATGAGGGCGTGGACTCAACTCAGAGAATATGACTTCTCCTTTCTTAGTGAGGAAGAACTCTACCCCCCAGATGCCATAACCCGTTAAAGCCTTAGTAACCTCGTCAGCCATATGTTCCGCAGCCTTCAAAGCCTCCTCGGAAATCCGATAAGGTTGCCAGCTTTCACGATAGTCTCCACCTTTTTGAATATGTCCGATAGGAGGACAGAAAAGGGTAGGGCCATTCTTTTGAGTCACCGTGAGAAGAGTAAACTCACTCTCAAAGTCGATGAATTCCTCGATGATAACCTCTTTTACGTCACCACGAGCCCCTTCCATAGCATTTTCGAAAGCCTCTTTCAGTTCATCATCGTTATGAACATAACTTTGGCCATGTCCGGATGAAGACATCAAAGGCTTTACAACGCATGGAAAACCGATTTCGTCAGCAGCATTCTTGAACTCATCAAAGGTCTTAGCGTAGAAATATTTTGCTGTTCTTAGGCCCAGTTCTTTCGCAGCGAGGTCACGGATAGCACGGCGGTTCATGGTATAGTTCACCGCACGTGCAGAAGGAACCACCTGAATACCTTCCTTCTCGAAATCGAACAACCGTTCTGTTCTGATAGCCTCAATTTCTGGGACGATGATGTCAGGACGGTGCTTTTCAACGATTCGTGCCAGTTCGTCGCCGTTCAGCATGTTAATAACTTCACATTCATCGGCAACCTGCATGGCAGGTGCTTTAGGATAGTGGTCGCAAGCGATAACATATACCCCTGCACGCTTGGCCGCGATTGTGAATTCCTTGCCCAGTTCTCCTGAGCCTAACAACATAATTTTTTTCATAATGTCTTTTAGTGTTATTTTGTTGTATCTTAGAGTGTTCGTCCGTGACGATCTTCACCATACATGATATCGTAATATTTTTGATAATCACCAGATGTAACCTCTTCTATCCATTGTTGGTTTTCCAGATTCCATTTGATGGTCTTGACGATACCGTCAGCGAATTTTGTTTCAGGATACCAACCCAGTTCATCTTTTATCTTCGTTGGGTCGATAGCATACCGCTGATCATGTCCAAGTCGGTCAGCCACATGAGTTATCAAGTCATCATTGATCCAACTGATATCGATATCACCATTGGCATCTTTAACCTGTTTTTTAAGAACGTTTCTAAGTTCCTTATCATTTTCCATCATGTCATGGATAGTCTTGATGGTAAGTTTCACGATGTCGATGTTCTTCATCTCATTATGTCCACCCACATTGTAAACCTCACCTTCGCGACCCTCGCGTACTACCATATCAATAGCCTTACAATGGTCTTCTACATACAACCAATCTCGTACGTTGAGACCTTCTCCGTAAACAGGAAGTTTCTTGCCCTCCAAGATGTTGTTGATCATTAAAGGAATAAGTTTCTCTGGGAAATGGTAAGGACCATAATTGTTAGAACATCTTGTAATTGTTACAGGCATATGGTAAGTGTCTCGATAAGCCATGACAATCATGTCAGCGCTGGTCTTGCTGGCAGAATAAGGACTATGTGGACAAAGAGGAGTCTTCTCCGTGAAATATCCTTCTGCACCGAGCGAGCCATACACCTCATCGGTAGAAACCTGATGATAGCGTTTCCCGGTCTTCCATGTAGGATATCCGTTCTCATCCTTTCCGGTAACCCAGGCTCTGCGTGCTGCATCCATGAGATTCTGAGTACCCAGGATATTTACAGAAAGAAACAATTGAGGGTCTTCGATAGATCTGTCAACATGGCTTTCTGCAGCAA
>CACYKX010000263.1 GCA_902775075.1 uncultured Prevotellaceae bacterium
GGAAATCTCAAGCAGCGCCAAGCTGGAAGAGGCATACGAACTTGGGAAAAGCGTTTAGCTGGTATATTCGGACTTGTCGAAAAGAACTCCTGCCCGGGTAATCAACAATGATTGCCCGGGCTTGCTGTTTTCAGATGCAGGAAAGAGTTTAAGCTCGTATATTATTATAAATCAACGATATAATAAAATAAGTGTTTCACGTTTGTCCCCTTACTGTCCCCGGATTTTTGAGGGCCCAAACTTTTTTTGCGAAAAATCAAGGGTTCTCACGTTTTTCCGAACGAAAATTATGCGAATCAACCCGTTATTCCGAACGAATAATTTACTTTAATTATATTATTATCAGCTTATTATGCAAAAATGAGTAAATTACTTTTCCGATGCAAAAGATAGACTGTATTTAAGGTCAATCAGTTACGCGATTCGTGGTACAAATGCGGTACAGAAAACAACAAAACAAGCCGAACAAAGCATAAGGCCTACTACTTGACGTAGTAGCCTCCGGTTTTCTTTGAATCTTGATGGCCGATAAGTCCTTTTTTTCTTAGCGCGGAGAGATGCCTTTCGATTGTAGCCAAACTTTTTCCTGCGAGAACTGCAATCTGCGGGGCGTTGATTCCAGGATGAGAATGAACGATGCGGTAGGTCTCTTTTATTCCCTCATTCAGTCCATTTAATCCCTCATTTATCCCCTCATTTAATCCCTCAATTGATGGGATATTTGATGGATTACCACTCAAATATGGTGTGAGCGGGGTCTTGAATCGGAAGATGATGCGAGTAATCCAAGGGGCTTTGACGAATTTCAGTTTGGGAATATTGACAAAAATTTAAACCTTTGAAGAAGTTTGATAGCAGGAGTGTCGTACGAAAACCGTATATTTGTGAGTTACAACTGCAGTCACATGATTGACGAGATAAAAGTACAAGAACTGATTGCCCAAGGAGAAGGCCAGCGCGTAGAACTCAAGCGCGAGGTTCCCTCGAAAGTAAGGGAACTTAGCGAAGAAGTCTGCGCCCTCGCCAATGCGACCGGCGGGTACATTCTCCTTGGCGTTGACAACAACGGCAAGTTCACCGAAGGCTTCACCATAGGCAATAGCAAGCGATCCGCTCTGCGGGATTCCGTGGACCAAATCGAACCCCAGGTCGATTGCAAGATATACCCGCTTAATGTCACAGGCCACGAAATCTGGGTAATGGAAGTCAAAGAAGGGGAGGACAAGCCCTACTTCTGCTCCGGTGCCGTCCACATCCGCCGCGGAGCCAACTCCCAGAAGCTTCGCAAACCGGCCGATGTCCGCAAGATCTTCGATGATGCAGGAAAGCTCAACTTCGATATGGGCGTCTGCCCCTGGTTCAAATGGGAAAATGTCTCCGAAGAAGCCGTTCGCGACTTCAAGCGCCAAGCCGGCATCACATCCGAGGCCTCCAGCAAAGAGCTCATCACCAATCTCGGACTCCTCACGGACAAGGGCGAAATAACCAATGCTGTCCCGATGCTCTTCTCTGATGCCTGTGGCACGCGCTTCATCAATGCAATCATCCATTGCGTCCGCTTCAAAGGAACCGAGAACGTCCACATCATCGACTCTAAGACATTCGAAGGACCGCTTCTCTCCCAATACAACAACGCCACGGCTTGGATCAAACAGTATCTGGCCGTCGAATACGTCATGCACGGCTTCGACCCGCGCCAGGAAATCTGGGAACTGCCCCTTGATGCCATCAAAGAAGCCCTGACCAACGCCCTCTGCCACCGCGACTACTTCGATTCCGGAGCCAAGATCATGGTACAGCTCTACGACGACCGTCTGGAAATCTCAAATCCCGGCGGCCTGCTACCCTATGTCGCTGCCGACTTCGGCCACCGCAGCCGCTCCAGGAACCCGCTCATTTTCCGGATGTTCACCCGGATGCACCTTGTCGAGAGTGTCGGAACCGGCATCCCGCGTATCGCCCGTATCCTCTCAGAAGACGGATTCCCGCCGGCCGAATACAAAACCGAGGGCTTCTTTACCACCATTCTCAGGAAAAAGAAGGCTTCTTCTACCGAACAATCTGACCACGGTTCGGGAAAAAGTTCGGTAAAAACTTCGGTAAAAACTTCGGTAAAGATTAAGGAGATGATGCAGTCCAATCCAAAAGTATCGCTCCGTGAAATCGCTGAAGCAATCGGTATATCTACACGTGCAATTGAAAAAGCCGTCAACAAACTGACCGAAGAAGGAGAAATCACCCACAAAGGTCCGAAGAAGGGAGGGGAATGGATTGTCCTGAAACCATAAACCCACCCACCGAATGAGAGTACTGGACAATCTTGAGAACTATGACATCCCGTCGGGATAATATTAAATATTAATATTCGCGGATTTGGGGCACCGACGCTGGCGCTGGCACTGCGGCTCCCGGGCGATTATGGCCCCTGGGGGCGGTGGGGGATAAACCAGCAAGAGACTGTGGTCGGCTTGTCCGGTCACAGTCTCTTGACTTTATTTCCTTTTATCACGCGAAGCGCGGCGCGGAACGGCCGCAAGTCTCTGACCGGAGCGCCCGGCGCGTAGGGAAGAGTCTTGCAGTGGAGCTGCCACTAGTGGAGTTCGGAGGGGCGCTTTGTGCCCCGGAGGACGGAACCAAAGCGAGTGAGCGCTGCTTTAGCGGAGCGAACTGGCTTTGACCGCTTTCAATTCTTCTTAGAATGGCAAATCGGAATAATCAACTTGGTGCGATGATGAATTGCCATAGGGAGCACCGGAACATCCTTCGGATGAAAGTTCTGGCGTAGTTGTTCCAACGATATGATTGGCGCGTTCCAACAGTTCATCATAGGTGATTATATCTATCTGGTTTAATCCCTTTCTAAAGAGCTCAAATGAGCGCTTTTTATCAGCAGTGTCAAGTTCAGAAGTATTACCAATTACGAGAATACCCTTGGGCTTAGCAGTCATCAGATTGTTATCCCGCTCATAATCAAATCGTTCTCTTGTCGTATTAGTCCCCCAAGCTTCAATATATCCTTGAACCTGAGCAACGGCATCGGCCAAATCAGAAGATATCGGGAATGCGTGATTGCGGCACCTGCTGCCGAGCAAAGGTGTTGAAGGCTTCTTGATCTCAACCAAAACCACATAACGGGCGTGGCCTTCCGATGCGGCAAGGAAATCTACTACCTGGCCATTGCGATTCATAATATCCTTCCCTCCAACAAGAACCTGCTGATTCAGCATCGTCAGGCAATAATATGAGAGGCCATATCCGAAGATCCAATCATCTTCCGAGAGCAGTTTTTGCCAATAAGACTCATCATAATCTTGAGCTAGAGCATATTCAAATTTTTTTAGTTCTGTCTTTCTTGATGCTTGAATCTGGGCGTAAGAAAGTTTCGTAGCAAGATCCGGATTTGACTCGACCAATTGTCTCCAAATATCCTCGCCATAATTGCCATCAATTAGTTTCTTTATATACTCTTTTTCCCGACCGTTAATAAATACAACTTCATCTTCTGACCCCACGACCAATGATTGATGGCCTTTTGGAAGGCCTTCTTTC
>CACYKX010000264.1 GCA_902775075.1 uncultured Prevotellaceae bacterium
TGGCTTGCTGAAAGACCGTTTCAATTTCGAGAACGAGAGCTTTGAGCAGATGGAGGAGAAGGTAGAGAATAAGTATAGTGTCAATATCCCGATGCGCTACTATTACAAGGGTAAGTTCCGCAAGGGATGGGTCAATGTCATCAATCCCTTCCGTGGAACATGGGTTGTAGGAACACCTGGTTCAGGTAAGACGTTCTCAATTATCGAACCTTTTATCCGTCAACATAGTGCCAAGGGGTTTGCAATGGTTGTCTATGATTACAAGTTCCCGACGCTTGCCCAGAAACTGTACTACCACTACCGTATTAACAAGAAAGCCGGAAAGACCCCCAAAGACTGCCAGTTCAACATCATCAACTTTGTGAATGTCGAGTATAGCCGTCGTGTCAATCCTATTCAACTGAAGTACATCGGCAATCTGGCTGCCGCCAGTGAAACTGCCGAGACCCTTCTTGAATCCTTGCAGAAAGGCAAGAAAGAGGGTGGTGGAGGTAGTGACCAGTTCTTCCAGACATCAGCTGTCAACTTCCTTGCTGCATGCATCTATTTCTTCTGCAACTATGAGAAGAGACCGTATGATGAGAATGGTCAGGAGCTGAACTTTGACAAAACCATTGACCCAGAGACTGGTATGATAAAACCTACAGGTGTAGTACGTGACACAATGGGCAATGTAACGACTCCGGCATATTGGTTGGGCAAATATAGCGACATGCCCCATATCTTGTCATTCCTGAATGAGAGCTATGAAACTATCTTTGAGGTTCTGATGACCGATACGGAGGTAGCACCGCTCCTTGGCCCGTTCAAGACAGCGTTTGAGAACAAGGCAATGGAGCAGTTGGAAGGTATGATTGGTACATTGCGTGTATTCACTTCACGTCTGGCCACCAAGGAATCATATTGGATTTTCCATAAGGATGGTGATGATTTCGATTTGAAAGTGTCAGACCCGAAGCATCCAAGTTATCTGCTGATAGCCAATGACCCAGAAATGGAAAGTATCATTGGTGCCTTGAATGCTTTGATATTGAATCGTCTTGTCACCCGTGTCAATACCGGCCAAGGCAAGAATATCCCTGTTAGCATCATCGTCGATGAGTTGCCAACCTTGTATTTCCATAAGATAGACCGTCTGATAGGAACGGCTCGAAGCAATAAGGTCAGTGTTGCCTTGGGCTTTCAGGAGCTGCCGCAGTTGGAAGCTGATTATGGTAAGACAGGTATGCAGAAGATTATTACGACTGTTGGTAACGTAGTCAGTGGTTCTGCCAGAGCTAAGGAAACACTCGAATGGCTGTCCAATGACATCTTTGGAAAGGTCGTACAGTTGAAGAAAGGTGTAACCATTGACCGCGACAGAACTTCCGTTAATCTCAATGAAAATATGGACAGCCTTGTGCCTGGCTCTAAGATTGCAGACATGGCGACAGGTTGGATATGTGGTCAGACTGCTCGTGACTTCGTAAAGACAAAGACAGGTAGGGGAGGAAGTATGGACATTCAGGAATCAGAAGAGTTTCAAACCAGCAAGTTCTTCTGCAAGACAGACTTCAACATGGCAGAAATCTCCAAAGAGGAGAAGGACTATGCTAATTATCCTATCCCTCAGTTCTACCATTTTGATTCGCCAGAAGTACGTGAGCGTATATTATATGCCAACTTTTTACAAGTTAATCAAGATGTAAAGGACATGATTAAGGAGATTCAGGAGTTCAACAAGAAATAAATTATGTTACTATGAAATGTTCAAGTCCCATCAGTCATTCAGATGGGACTATTGTTATTTATAGCCTTTACGCATCATTTTTCTGTCATAGCGTTCTCGATTGGCCTTTTGCTCCTCGGCAATGCGATGTTGGTGTTCTTCTTCTGGAATAGCTTCGTATTCCTCCTTGGCAATCTTTCGCAGTTCGTCAATTTCTTCTTCTGATAACTCTTTCAGTTCATTCTCTCCATCAGTGTATATGGCACTGGAAGTCATAGAATCAGAAAGCTCTTCATCAAATGAAATCATACCTATCACCATATCCCGCTGATTTCTCAGAAGCTGGTCGTTGTATTTAAAAGCAGAGAGATTTTTCTGATGTTCGCTTAGCATCCCCACTGATATATACGTTTCAAGAAAGATCACGTTTCTTTCGCTATTATAATAACCAAGAAACATGCCGTCGGCAACCCTAAACACAACAGTATGGAATTTCGTGCTGCCATAAATAGTACGCGATGGTGCACAGACGTAATAAGGACTGCGTCTAACCAGTCTATCACAAACGGTCACAAAATCCAAGTCCTCATTTTCAAGACTTCTTTCCCTATATCGCCTAATTGCATGGGCTGATACAAAGAAAGCGTTGCCGGGATAAGGTAGCACCAGCATAGGCTTACCAGTATCCAAGTCGTTAATGATGGTGTATTTTATTTGATTCTCGCTTTCCACAAGAAAGGTTATTCCCCTAACACGTTCTTGTACAGACGGCTTTTTTTCATGCATCAATATTTGTAGGATGCGCCAGTGAATGTTCGTCGTATGCGAATGAAAGGTGGCAGGAACCGTTGGTGTATAATACTGTTTCGTCTTGAAGATTTTCTTCAGTTTGCGACTATCCCTTTCCAGTTTTCTGACAAGGAAATCCTGAATATTCTGTTCATCCAGGGTCTTTTGCGCTTCAATCTCAGCGTATGTTGAATTGGACGTAATCATTTCTGTTCTATCTTATGAGAATGAAGTTTTTCCTTTTGTTTTTATTATTTCTGCATATACCTTCGTAGCATCCTGCATAATATCAATATGGTCAAAAGCCAAGGGCGGAAGTGTGTCAACAGGCCACCATTTTGCTTTGGCAGCATCATCCTGCCCAGTGACGGCAACAGGTTCATCGATGATGGCAAGATAAGCAACAGTTATAGTTCTCCCTCTTGAGTCACGGTCAACCTTGGAGTACGCTCCAATCTGATGAACATCCGACAGTTGAAGTCCTGTCTCTTCCTCCAGCTCTCGGATGGCGCACTGCTCTGTTGTCTCGTCCATATTCATGAAACCACCAGGGAATGCCCATGCTCCTTTGAATGGTTCTTCACCTCTCTGGATAAGCATCACTTTCGGCTCAGCTTCTCTCGTCATCACCACGCAGTCAGCCGTCACTGCCGGTCTTGGATATTTATATGTATATTCCATATTTTCCTCCTTATTCTTATTGCCAATATCGTGCATCAAGGTAGTTGTATAAGTCTGAATGTGTGTCCTTGATGGAACACATCAGTTGCTTAGGGTCGATGACAATGAATTTGCTGGCATCCTTCAGTCCCTGGGCATAGGTGTTGATTTCCTTACGTAATTCTTCATTGCCATTGGGAATAACATTGATGTGCAGGTAATCGTCAACAGGTAAAGCTGTGTCATTGCACCAAATAATGTTCTCTACCAGTGGCTGGGGCGATGACGATGATGACGAGAAGAAAAAGAGACCTAAGTTCCACCGTTAATACATTTAGATTATGGGATTTACGAATACAAACTCTA
>CACYKX010000265.1 GCA_902775075.1 uncultured Prevotellaceae bacterium
ACTTGTGAGAGCCGCAAAGGTAACAGTAAGGAAGAAGATAAGTCCGATAGCACGACCGCCAAACGAGCCTAATGAGTCAAACACTTTTGGAAGAGCTACAAACATAAGGCCAGGACCAGCACTCATACCCTCTGTACCCATGAAAACATATACGGCAGGGATAATCATCATACCAGCAAGAATGGCTATTGTAGTGTCGAAAATCTCGATTCTATCGACTGCCTTGCCTAAATTCACGCTACGCTTCATATACGAGCCATAAGTCACCATAATCCCCATAGCGATGGAGAGAGAATAGAAAAGCTGTCCTGTGGCATCAAGTGCAATCATCAGGAACTTTTTCATAGTAATCCCTTCAAAGTTAGGGATGAAATAAACTCCTACGCCCTGAAGACCTGTTCGCGTAACTCCATTAGCATCAGTATGAGATATTGTGAGCGAGTATGCACATATACCTATCACCATAAGCAGAAGTATAGGCATAATGATACGTGAATAGCGTTCAATGCCTTTCTCTACACCTTTATATACCACATAGAAGCATATTATGGCAAAGGCGGCCATATAGATAATAGGCGACCACAGGTCAGATATGAAACCTTTGAAATATCCATTAGTTACTGGAGCATCAGCATTTTCCACTATATAAGTAGTGAGATATTTCAATACCCAACCGCCTATCACGCAATAATACGGATAGATGATGTAAGGTACAATAAACGACAGATAGCCAATGAATGCCCATTTCTCGCGGAAAAATTTATATGCGGTAAGCGGTCCCTGACGTGAGCGTCTGCCTATAGCTACCTCCGTAATAAGGAGTGTAAAGCCGAAAGTCACGGCAAGGAGTATGTAGAGTACGAGGAAGAGTCCACCTCCGTCTCGTGCTGCAAGATAAGGGAAACGCCAGATATTGCCTAAACCAACGGCACTACCTGCTGATGCAAGAACAAACCCCAGCGAACCGCTGAATGAATTGCGTGATTCTGTCATTATTGAATGTATAATATACTTTGGCTTGCAAAATTACTCATTTTTTCATATATATCATACAAAGAAAGGCAAAAGTTTCTTAAAGCTTAGCATTTTTGTGCTGTAGAATAGGTAGTAATTCAGAATTTCTCAGTATCTTTGCAAAAACTAAAAGTAATATTTCTTATGAAGAAACTACCTATATCTATATTCCTTTTCGTTATACTTATGGCGGTTGTATCAGCTATTACAAGCTACAAGACAACCTGCACACGTATTTCCGAAGATGTGAACCATGCTTTGGCACTAACCAAGTATCAGATGCCGTGTGATGTGGTAACAGCCGATACTATCCGTTGCTATCGCAATAACATCACTATTGCCGAACTCAAGGAGACTGCTTGTCTGGCTATACGAACGATTCGCAAAGGAAATCGCCATGAAACCGAGCTTATTGCAGAGGCTAACTGTGATTATGCTACAATTTTTATGCTTTCTGATCAGCGGGCATCAGCATCGTTGTTTGTCATAGGTATGCTGTGGTTTATTGGCAGCACCCTCTATATGCGTCGTAGCAAACCCGAACTCATAGTGCAAGGCATCACATACGGAGGTCTTGTGCTTGATAATGAGAAATTCTGCACAACCACAGGCGAGCACATTCACCTCACACCTATGCAGCATACCCTTCTGGAGATGTTCCTAAAATCAGATAATCACACCCTTACCAAGCAGGAGATTTGCGATCGTCTCTGGCCAAAGAAACCTGATGCCAACGATACTCTATATACTCTTATCCGTCGCATTAAACCAATTATTGAGGCAAACAGTAACCTTAAGATAGAGTCAGACAGAGGCAAGAGTTATTCGCTGGAAGTAAGATAGTTGAAATCCTAACATCATCTCTTTGAAATGTAGAAGTAGTGAAAGTAAGAAGAAACTCGATACTGCTTTTGCTATGGCTCATCATGATAGGAGTCAAGGCACAGACATACAGGCTGTTCACCACTGACAATGGGTTGACGAGCAGTCTGGTGAACTATGTCTTTGAAGACAGGTATGGATTGATATGGATAGCTTCAGAAGACGGACTGAACAAGTTCGATGGTGTTAAGATAACATCATACAGGCATAAAGAAGGCGACAACACATCGTTGGCAAGCAACTATGTGAGTATGCTAATTGAAGACGCGCAGGGCAATTTAATAGTTAGTACATATAATGGCTTGCAGATATACAGGCACGACACAGACGATTTCTCGCCTGTGGGTGCTACTCCCGAAGGAAAGTTAATGAAGGTAAACATTAACAGACTGATGCTGGAGAAAGATGGTAGATTATATGGAACGGGAGATGTTTCGTGTGAGATAAGGACAAAGGGAAAGGATAGAATAGAGGTTCTAAGAATGGCAAAACCATACTTTTCAAGTCAGACGACAGATGAGTTTACTGAGAAACGAAACATCCGTACCACATTGCGATATGACGATAGTCATTTGCTTTTAGGTACTGATGGTGATGGGGTGAAACTATACGATGAAATAAAACACACATATATTGACTATCCGCTTGATATACCGAATATTCCACAACAGTTGCAGAAAGTTCATCATCTTATGCGTGACAGAAGTGGGAACCTATGGATTGCACTCTATCAGAAAGGTATAGTGATGATGTCACGCCATAAGGGAATGTTCGGTTATATCGGTTCAAGAACATCTCAGAAGAATCTTATAGGCTCACATTGTGTACAATCAATAGTGAAGAGCCGTAATGGAGGCATGTGGGTAGGCACAGATGGCGATGGATTGTATTATCTCGAAGGTAATAAGTCGCAGCACATATCAGAAGGTGTACCTCCCATGATAAATGCCTTGATGGAAGACTCAGAGGGAGCACTCTGGATAGGCTCGTATGGCTATCCTTGTTATAGGCGTGTCAATGGAGTGTCAGGCAAGGTTCAGGGACTCCCCGATTTTCCTCGTGTTTTTTGCATCAGGGAAGACCGCCAGCAAAGAGTATGGCTTGGTACTATGGGGAATGGTCTGTATTGCTATGATCTAAGCAAACATAGCATTTGGCATATTGAATATAAGGGAATGAATCGCTTTGTAAACTGCATTTGCATACTGTCAAACGGTGATGTCCTTGTAGGAACATTCAACGGCATATACAATATCAACAAGCACCAAAACCTATGTCCTAAGAAAATAGTTTATACTATATATGAGGATACAAGAGGAAGATTATGGATTGGTACATCTGAAGGCTTGATAGTTATTGACAAGAACAAGCAGAAAACATATACCACATCCGATGGAATGGGGACAAATACTGTCTTTGCCATCTCTGAGGATGAAGAGGGAAAGATTTGGTTTTCCACAAACACTGGTCTCTCATGCTTTGATGAGCATGAAAGTGTCTTCACTAACTATTCAGCAAGAGACGGACTTCAAGGCAATGAGTTCTCAAAAGGTGCTGTCGTCAGGGATGACGATGGTACGCTTTGGTTTGCCGGAAATGAGGGCATAACGTATTTTTCATCA
>CACYKX010000266.1 GCA_902775075.1 uncultured Prevotellaceae bacterium
GGTGGTAAAGGCTACTGATAAAGAAATGACATTGCAATCGATGATTGCGATGATGACTGAAGAGTATGGTTTCGCTCCAGAAGACATGGAACGTGACTTTAAGGTCAAGTATGAAGACTCAAATGAAGACAGGTCAAAGACTCAGAAAGTAGATTTGGCTATCTTCAATGCTGGCCATGCTCATGATGCAGATGAACTCATTCGTTTCATTATCGTAGCTAAGGATGCTAAGGTTAAGCCAAATGACAAGAAAGCTGGTGTTGAAGCAACAACTGAAGGTATTCTTTGCTCTACCGATTGTGATTTTGCTTGCTGGACAAATGGAGAGGATCTTCAGTACGTTTATTCCTATGAAGATGATTTTGGTCAGGTAACTTGCGAGGCTATCTCAGACTTTCCTGCTGAAGGACAGACACTTGAAGACCTTGAAGCACAGGGTGAACGTGCCATGCCTCGTAAACCAGCTAACGAGTCTTTAGTCAAGACGTTTAAACGTTGTCACGATTACATTTATGGCAATGAGGGAATGAAGAAGACTGCATTCTGGGAACTCCTCAACCTCATTTTCTGTAAACTTTACGATGAGAAGCGTCGTTTTACCGATGCAAAAGAAGGTATTTCCTATCGCCGTCGTTTTTGGGTAGGAGTAAAAGAACAGAATACTGATGAAGGTCGTGCAGCTGTAGCACAACGCATTAAGGGCATATTCGAAGATTTGAAGGAGAGCAACATCTTCAAGGATGTGTTCGATGGCAATGAACAGATTATGCTTTCCGACCGAGGCTTGGCATTCGTAGCAAGTGAACTGGCAAAATACTCATTCCTCGATGCCACAGTAGATGTGAAGGGTACTGCATACGAGACCATCGTTAGCAATACGTTAAAACAGGAAGCTGGTCAGTTCTTCACTCCACGTAATATCATTAAGTGCATGGTGCAGATGCTCGACCCAGACCAGAATACTCGCGTGCTCGACCCTGCATGTGGCAGTGGCGGATTCCTTGTGATGGTACTCGACCATGTACGTCGCAAGATTGCCCGTAATCTCTATCCCGACCTCGACGAAGTGCGTTTGGAAGCTAAATACAATTCTCCAGAGGTAGATGATATTGTGCGCGAATATGCAGAGAAGATGATTTTCGGTTTCGATTTCGACCCAGACTTGAAGAAAGCAGCTCGAATGAATATGGTAATGGCCGGTGATGGTCACTCCAACATTTATAATATCAACTCTCTTGAATATCCACAAGGTTCAAAACCTGATGTTCCTCTCATTGCCCAAGCTGTAAACGAAAGCATCAGCCGTAGTTCCGACCGAGACTTCAATTTTGGAGTGTCTGAAGACAATGCACAAGGCAAGTTCGACATGATTTTCACTAACCCACCATTTGGTGCTAAGGTAGAGGTTGATCAAGAAATAGCTGAGCGTTATGAGTTGAACAGCAAAGCCCCTGAAGTCCTTTTCATCGAAGCTTGCTTTAATTTCTTAAAGCCTGGTGGTAAGATGGCTATCGTATTGCCTGATGGAATACTTGGCAATCCAAATACTGAGAGTGTGCGCCTATGGATATTACGTCACTTCAAGCTGCTGGCCAGTGTTGATCTTCCTGTTGAGACTTTCCTGCCACAGGTGGGAGTTCAGGCATCACTGTTGTTCCTTCAGAAGAAGACTGATGATGAAATGCTTGTACCAATCGAGGATGAAGACTACAACGTATTCATGGCCATTGTAGAGAGTGTTGGCAAAGACCGCCGTGGTGTTCCTGTCTATGAGAAGGATGACGATGGCGCAGAGCTATTGTTTGAAAACACCAAGAAGTGGTTAGGATATGACGAGAACGGCAACGAAGTAATCCGTAGCCGTAAAGAGCATATCAAACATTTGGCCGATGACCTACCAAAAGTATCAAAGGCTTATCAGAAATTCTTAAAGGGTGAGAAATGAAAACGGGAACAGTAAATAATAAGTTTATGCTTTCTAACATTCGCTTAGATGGAAAATTTCATTTGAGTGAAGGGTTAGAAGTGCGAAAGACGATTGCACAATCTCCGTATGGTTATTGTACGATAGGCGATGTTACATCAGACATTTATTGTCCTGGTATATTTCATAGAAATTATACAAACTCAGGAATACCATTTTTAGGAGGTGGAGATATTCAAAAGGCGGATTATGATAGTGGAAAATATTTAAGAGCCAAAACTACTCCTAATCACGAAATCTTGAAAATCAAAAAAGGATGGACTCTTGTAACTTGTGGTGGCACGATTGGTGATGCTGTTTTTGCCAATAACCTTCTCGCAAAATGCTGGGTTTCCCAGCATGTCATGCGTGTAATTCCTTCTACGATCAAAGAAGGAATGTTGTTCGCATATTTGGCATCAAAACAAGGTCATTTGCTTTTAACCACTAACACTTATGGTTCTGTAATACCAACTCTAAATGCTTCAAATATAGAATCATTGCCTATACCATATTTCCCCGCAGAATTCCAACAGCAAATTGATGACCTTATTCAAGAGTCAGCAGTTTTACGTGAACAAGCAACTGAAGCTTTGGAAAACGCAAAAGAAAAATTGGAAGAGTGGATAAATGTAGAGTTTGAGAAGCACTATTTCCAAACGGCATTTGTATCTTCTAAAAACATATTATCATCTTTGAAACATCGAATTGATCCTCCAGCACTTATGAATGACGGAGTAAAAACGATGGAAAAGGTAATGAACAGAATGGATTACACTACCATTGGCGAAATTAAGGGTAAAGTATTTCGTCCTGGAATCTTTAAGAGGAACTACGTTGAAAACGGTATTCCCTATATAAAGGGTTCAGAGATTTTTCTTACCAATCCCTTCCGTCGTTGTGACCATTTAAGTCGTACTCGTACACCTTTCATTGAAGAAATGTCTATGAAAGAAGGGCAAATCTTAATTACATGCGCCGGTTCTGTTGGTGATATAAAAATTATTACTAAAGAGTACGAAGAGAAGGGGGCTATAGGTTCACAAGACATCATTCGCCTTGAATCTTCTGACGAACTATATACTAAGGAATATATGTTTGTCTATCTCCAACTGCCATTCGTCAATGATTATATTCAATCGATGAAATATGGTTCTGTCATAGAACGTATTGAACCATTCCATGTAGAGTCTATTCCCGTTGTAAAGCCAACCAAGGAAATTAGTGATGAGATAACGTCATTGATACAAACCTATATGAATAGTACATATCGAGCATTCTATGCAGAAGAAAAAGCCATAACAATAGTAGAGCAAGAAATCGAGAAATGGAACAATTAACATAGTATCACGCTTATGTCACAGTTAAGGAAAGAAAACATAGAATGTCCACACTGCCACCAAGAAGGCGAGTTTGACCTATGGACATCGGTCAATGTGGACTTAGACCCGGAGCTCAGAGAAAAGATATTCTCTGACGAGTTATTTATGTACCACTGTCCTCACTGTGGCAAAGTAACAGGCATACCTGCTGGCACTCTTTATCATGATATG
>CACYKX010000267.1 GCA_902775075.1 uncultured Prevotellaceae bacterium
AGCCATCGTCAGAGAGAAATTCACAGAGGTCATCAGCACCAGCCACCATCATCAGGTTGTGATGATCAAACGGCCAGTCTGGGAAATCGACGTACCAGCGGTCATCATCCTCATGGTTGAATTTCAGCTGATACTCTTTCTTCTTACCGAACACGCTCTTCTGAATCAGAGAGGCAGCATTCTTCAAATCATTAAATGAATAGTCCATCGTTTTTTAGAATTTAATAGTTAAACGTAAATGAGATTTTGTTTCTATCCGGTCATTACCAATATATATTCATATAATATTCATATATATTGGTAATGACCAGATTAAACACACATAATGGGTTTAAAGTGAATAAAGATAATAGCAGATAAGAATATTCAATCCTAAGAAGATCAGATAAAAGAGAATAAAAATGAGCAGGTTCACCATCTGATAGGTCGTATGCCATTTCTTGGCTAACCACTGCAAATCGTCCACACAAAGATCAAACGCCGCATCGAATGGCAGATGATAATGTTGCAGCATTTTGGTGAAAGCATACACGTATGCGATACCATAGATCAATAAGAATGCAGATAGTGCCAGCCACCACATCGAAAATGATCCTATCATCTTGTAGACAGCGATTCCAAAGGGAGCCAAGCCTGACAATGCCAGGACAGCGCCCTGCACCCACAGGTTGAAGACCACAGAGATCTGCTTGTAGGTAAGCCCAAAGAGCTTACCTAACAAGAGCAGGAATAGCACACACAATCCGAATGGCAGTAATGCCAAGTCAATCCATCTGAACTTCCTCTTCATAAACAAAGACGCTTTTGCATAAACCCATGCGAGTTTAGCATACATGATTGTACGATTAAACATTAGAACAAGATTTAGTGGAACGCTTCTGGGAGTTTCCCAAATGCGGGTGCAAAGTTACAACATTATTTCGAAATCTCCAAATCATACAATCTGGCTGATTGTCAATGTGTTATGCGTTTGGCACGGTTTTTGCTGTAGTCAGACTTTGCCGTAAAAATCAGTTTACTTGGGCATTTTCTTCTTGTTCTCTGAGCTTGGCCATTTCGCTGCCGACAAGGTGATGGGCGGTAAAAAAGTTACCTAACTCATTGCGTAGATAGTCTTCCAGATCTGGCATCTGAGAAATGAAAGGGAATGTTGACTTGCAATGCACATCGACAGTCTTCCCCTCTTCATTAATTGTATAGATGGTCATGGTAGCACAATTGATGTTGGCATGATTAACGGCTTTTTTCAATCTGGAGAACTCTTCAACGTTATACAATTCCACATGCCCCCAATAAGTATCCCCAACACGCACGTACCATCCCTCGTTATTGGCAGTGGCCACGAAGTGCTCACCTTGATAAGCGAAAAGAATGTTTCCATCCTCAGAGTCTATCTCATACTGGCAACCGATTTTGGTGAGCGTTTCGAGGAAGAGGTCTCTTGTGCCCCTTTTTTCTTCACCCTTATCCTCTAGGCAGACTAAATCGTCTTCAATACTTTTTATCTTTTCAACTACTTTTTTTGTTTGATGACATTCCCTTAATATTTCAAGGGCTTTTGTATAGTATTCAAGGCCTTTTGTTTTTTCGTCAAACATGTAGCAATACCACCACGCTATAGACCGATATGATTCTGCAGTTCGGAAGTGTACTAATCCATACGTGTTCTCTGCCATTTCTATACTCTTCTTACAACAATGCAGAGCCTCTTGATGCTCGTCCATACGTTCTTTTAACCAACCTAACTCCTCATAGGCTGCTATACTAATGTTGTTACCTTTTCCTATTATCTTTTCATTTGTGTCTATCACTTTGGTAATATATTCCAAGGCCTTTGATACGCCACCAATACTGTCATGTATTAATCCGAGATAGTAATATGCCGTAACACTTTCTGGATGATTCGTGCCCAAGACCTTTTCATAGATTGCCACTGCCTTGGAACAGTAATCCAAAGCATTTGAGTAGTTGCCAAGACTATAGTAGCAATAGCCAATGAGATTATAGGCAAAAGCAGTCTTACAATGCATTTCGCCAAAGGTACTTCTATAAATTTCTAATGCCTTGAAGTAGTTTTCCAAGGCCTCATCTGCTCCTTCTAATTTCAAGCTAATCAATCCCATTTGGGCATAAGATTCTGCCATGTCAGGATGACTGTCGCCAAGAAGTTCCTCACGGATGGCTTTTGCTTTTGAAAACAACTCCAATGCTTTATCATAGTCTTCTTGATAATAATATACAAGACCTGTGTCATTTAATGCTCCTGCTGTCTCAGCATTTTTTTCACCAAATACTTTCTTGCGGATATTTAATGCCTTAGTTTCATAATTTAGTGCGGCAGGAATGTCGCTAAGGTTCATATACACTTCTCCGATGTCTTTATATGCAGATGCTATCATGGGATGATCTGGTCCATATAACGATTCGCATAGAGCAATCATATGCTGATATCGGGGCAGGGCCTCTTTCATCAGACCATAGTCTTTAAAGAATGTAGCAGACTCAGACAATAAAGATTCAAAAACCTTATCATCTAAATGGCAGTCTTCTGCCAGTTTTTCAGCCTGCCTATAAATATCAGCAGCTTTCTGAATTCGTTCGTCAACAGGAACGGCAGTATCGTTCATTACGTTCTTGGCTTGCGACTGTAAAGCCTCTACTTGTTCTTTGATATCCTTTTTTCCTTTCATAAAATGGTTTTTATTGTTGATATTCCCGTGTTCTTAGTCTTTGCTTACTTGTATCAGAAGAATGCATCAAGTACTTTCTCGAAAATGTCATTGGGTGATACCCGATTGAAGAGATTCATGCATGTCTGGAGTTTCAGCACATCGATGCTGCTGCCCATAATGGCATCGATATCCCGTTTGCCTTCATGGATGAGCAAGGCTTCAGAGATTTCCCTGAGTCGTGCTCCAAGGACGGGATGGGCAAGATAAGCACGAGCTTCGTCAATGCCATCTAAGCCATAATACTCTGAATTGTAACTATGACCAAGTCCTTTCTGCTGAGGGAAGATATACCAGATCCAATGTCCGCGCTTGCGTCCATTACGAATATCGTCAAGGGCATCAGCATAGTCAGCAGCCTGAGCTGTCACGAAACGCTCCAGATCATATTCCTTTGTTGACGGTTCTCCGATAATGTCCCAGAAAGAAGCTGGGAGAGTAATGTTCTCCACATCGCGGCAACATTCAAAGAGTGGTGCTACCTCACCGATAGAGTAACCAGCTATGCCACAGCCAATCTCCGTAACAAGGAAGCGTTTCTCGGGATGAGCCTTGGCAAACTCGCAGAACTCCTTAACATATTCGCCCATCACTCCTATTCCGCTCATGGAGGGGATTGCATAGCTTTTCCCCTGTAAGCCATTGCCTTGGCCCATAATGGCACCAAAGTTCTCTACAGCAGCTTTGGCAGCTCCACCATAATGGAGTCCTTGCTCGTTGGAACCGAAGACAAACACTTCGTTTGGTGCTAAGCGAGTAATCATGTCTGGAGTAATGCGAGAATCA
>CACYKX010000268.1 GCA_902775075.1 uncultured Prevotellaceae bacterium
AGAGTAACCTTCCGATTTACGTCACTTCTAAAGGTTGTATGTGTGCAAACTCGTTGCCTGAGCAGTTGGAAGGTAATTGATGCCCCACCAGCACATCTGTAATAGTATGAAACAGAAAATGAGTAGAAGACATGCCCATTGGTGATTTCTTGATTTGCCGATGTGCAAGTGTATATACATAAGATAGCCTAGCCATGTAGTAGCAGCCCAAGTTTCCTTAGGGTCCCAGTTCCAATAATGTCCCCAAGCTTCCTTTGCCCAGATTGCTCCCATTAACATCCCCAGCGTCATCATAGCTAATCCAGCGTTTACTAGATTGTCGGTGATATATAGTTGTTTAGGGGTTGTGTCTTTGCGTAGCATCAAAACTACAGCAACTACCGTTGCTGTTCCAAGCATAGTATAAGCTATGATGTAGGCTGCTATGTGTGGAGCAAACCAATGGCTTTGCAATGCCGGCATTAGATGATTCTGGCCCAAAACGGCCATACAATAAGTTGCAATGCTAAATCCACCAATGGCTATGGTTGGCAGCCAGTGCCTCCATGCTTTTCCTTTCATGTTGAAGAGGATTAGTAGTGCACCAGCCATCAGCAGAAATATTCCCACATATACAGCAGGAAGCCAAGGGTCGCTCACTGCCTCGAAGATACTTAGGTATTTTCCATTACCAATGGTATCATAACTATATTGATATAAAATCCATCCATTTATTTTACAGGGATGATTCACTGAAATTGTTCTTTGTCGGATGGATTCATTCTCAGAAATAATTGTTAGATGGGAATGATATTGTCGTGGCGTGTGCTCTGGTAAATATTCTTCCATCTCAAACTTATTTAGTTTTATACCAAAGGGCATTATCATCACCCGATTACTATCATCTATTGCCTGCCATGTTGTTTGTCCTTCAGTACAGTATATTTTTTCCCGCTTGATATAATTTTGACCAATAAAGGCACTTGCCAACACGAGTAACAATCCGAGATGACTTAGAGTTGCTCCTATTTTCTTCCAATTCCAATGCTTAAATTGCTTTACAAGGGTCTTAGCAATAATCAAGCTCATCCATAGATATGCAGCTACGAAAAGCCATCCACAGGTCATGTTTGTTAGTCCCTTTATTAGGGTTACCAGCGTTGCTGCCCCTATTGCTAGTACTGCTGTCTTATATTTCCTTAGCATAGGTTTGTTTAGTAATCTGAGCTATTTTCTGATAGTTACTTGGATTCTGTCTTTCTTCAATTGACGTTGTGCTTCTTTTACGTCAAAATCTACTTTTGTTTTCGTAAAATCAGGTACATTATAAGCCTTAAAGAGCTTATGATAATATTCCCATGGATTTTTCTGAGGAAGCAAGAAGGGTTTGGTGGCATGCCCTTTGTCATCGATGCTCGAGAAATATAGTTTGGTGTACACCCCATCGCCTCGTTTGCTAGAGAAGACAAACCATCGGCTGTTACTACTCCAGTTGTGATAACTTTCAGAACATCGGCTGTTCACGGTTATAAGTGGCCAACTCTGTCGCGTCTTGAGATTCATGATCCAAAGATCTGCATCAGGTTGCACGATGGAGAAATTACTTCTGCTGCATTTTGTGAACATCAACCATTTACCATCGTAGGACGGGCGTGCATGGAGATAACTGGAATTCGTTTTCTGACCATTCAGCAGAGTGTCCACTTTGGATCCAAAAGTTCCGGTCTTTGCGTTGAAAGGAATGGCGACCAGACTGCATTTCACTTTCAGATATTCAGTAGGGACATCACAGGCTTTCGATGTACTGTAATACATTGTTTTTCCGTCTGCCGAGAAAGCTGGGAATATTTCAAGCCAGTCAGGTGTCTGTAGTTTATCGTCGAGAATAAGTTCTCCAGTTTTTGTGTCAAATAATATGATATTTCCGAAATTGTGGAATACCTCTATAGGTTGATGCCTGCCTACAAAGAAACTCTGTCGTACATCATTGGTAGAGTAGGCGATATATCTTCCTTCTGGATGCCAGTAAGCATAACTGCCAGCCGCTTTTGTAGAGTCAGTCTTGGTGTTGTACCATTTTTGTACGCCATCAATCTGTACAAGTGTACCACCATGTTCACTTCGCATCTGACTGGTGAACATTTTCGGGTCCGTATGATTGGGTGTGTGGCAGTTGATGCAATTTCCCGGTACAGCTTTCTCTTCAAGAATAGCGGTCTCGTCGAAATTGTGTATGTTTCGCTGGTAGATACCTATTTCTCCACCGACCTCATAACCAGGCGGAATTAGACGATAGGTCACTCCATAATCATCGAGTCGGTAAGGACTTACATGTAAAAAGAAATCCTTATATTGAGTCCATTTCCCATTTCTTTCTACACATACCGTCACGCGGATGCTGCTTCCGGCATTAAGTTGTGTAAGTTGATGCCACTCATCAATATCGAAATCAGCATAGTCACCATTCGAATGAATCTCGCCTCCTTTTTCCCCTTTCAGTACGACATCCACAGCGTCTGTTCTGCCCACGATGTTGAAGTTGAGTGGCGCAATATCTACAGGAATCGTGACGTCCGTGTAGTCTGGAAAAATGACAGGCAGACGGTTTACTGTTGTAACATTCTCTGGCAAGTTGGTACAAGCCGTGAACCCATAGAATGCTAGTAATACGAAAAAGAAATATATATATCGTTTCATACTATTATACTTAATTGTTCTTACTCATCATTTGCCTTACGTAAATGCCATAGCGCGATGACGAATCCATGCCTTGACTTTGAATGAATCTTATGGCATCCTGATATCCCATCGGCATCGACATATATCCTCCGTAACTCTCTACAAATCGCATATAGTTCATGAAGCCATCGTAATCACCTTTTAGTAACATCCCACCCATGAAGTAATCCAGTGCCAATTTGTTGTCGGTATGGTCGGCAAACAACTGCCCGAACATCTTTTCTATCTCTGGATAACTATATAGATAGTCTTTCTTGAAGTGGAATTTTCGCATCTGTCCCCACACGGGATGATTAGCAATCATCGTCTCATGGTTCAGATAGTCCTCAGCCTCTTGTGCCCATGAGCGATAGAATAGCGATTGCTTCAATAAGTCGATATGCTTTTGAGCTATCAGATAACGACCGTTGACAATATAACATTCCGTGATTCTCTGTTCGAGTCTACCACTCTTTCTGGCATTTAGAATAGACTCTTGTAAGTCGGAAAAGTATCGTAAGGCAGAATTGACCATACCAAGACGGAAGAAAGTCTCTGCTGATACCATGTTGGAGAAATTATCGCGTACAGGAGGCATAATCATTGCATCGATGCCCGATTGGTAGAAATTGAACATACGGTCAGCTAGTTGACGGGTCATACCTAAAGCCAAATTTACGCTCTCACTACTGAAGGCACAATGAGGTTGGTAGTTTTCTGCTCTCGAGATGATCTCGTCCCATTTCTCCTGTCGAACGAGCATATCATCCTTTAGCAGTTCACAATTATCCTTGTCGAATCCTAAGAAAATGGCAAGG
>CACYKX010000269.1 GCA_902775075.1 uncultured Prevotellaceae bacterium
GACGGAAAAGGCCGACCGCCTAAAAGGGTTCGACCTGAAAGGTAATGACTACATACCCAAGCCGTTCTATCCCGAAGAACTCATCGCAAAGATTAAAGAGCGTTTCGAACATCACAAGTCCGCACCTTCCACTCGCATGGCTATCGGCCAGACTATCTTTGACCGCAATCTCTCAACCATAGAGATCGACGGAGTGGTACAGCACCTCTCAGCCCGCCAGTCGGAAATCCTCACCATCCTTGCACAGAACATCGGCCTGACCGTAGAGAGGGACATCATTCTACAATCCGTATGGGGTAACGACAGCTACGCCAATTCCCTCGCCCTCAACGTGCAGATTACCTATCTCCGCAAGATGCTCGAAGCCGACACCTCTATCTCAATCGTCTCACTAAAGAAACGTGGGTATAGGTTGGAAGTGATATAACGAGGTTGCCCTTTGGATTCTGCAAAGGAACAGCTACAAATAATGTTCAGAAATTCATGTGATTTCGTCGCCAAACGTGACGGCGCGGCGGATGCGTGACAGCTGTTGCGGGGTGACGTTGAGGAAGGAGGCGATGCTCTATAAGCAGATGTGCGGGCTTGCAGTTCCTATGACACCTCTAGCTTTTGATACATATTCTGATACTGTTTTCAGGGAATCAACTGACTCTGACAGTACTCTAAGCGGTATCATTAGCGTCATAGAAACCGCAATATGTTCACTCAGTTCTCAGAAATATCTTCTTGATTCATTCATGCGAATAAGGCTAAGGGGTGTAAAACGCTTACTTTTTTCGCCACAATATATTGAGCAACAAATATCAATATTTAACGTAATAAACTACCAAATGAAAGAACGAAAGTCCATAATATATAGTTTAATTAAGGTAGCTCACTCCTTCAAGAATAGCTTAAACACTGTATTTTTACCTATTTTTGGCCTACTCGGAGCATGTTTCACATTAATAAATGTTAATTGAGTTAAAAATGCGATTTTTGAAAATTATTTTGAGCAGTTTTCGCACTTTTCTACCGTTTAACACCTAACTGTCTGATAATCAACAATGTTTATTTCCTGCGTCGGAAAGTAGATTCTGCGTGGGAAAGTGAAGCCACTACAAAGAAAATAATAAAATCTGCAAAAATAAGCCCGTAACACCCTTATTTTCAAGTGTTAAAGATTGTGCTTATCTTTGCAGATTTTTGTATTAGGTATTGTTTATTTGCAGATTTTTCTTTAACTTTGTCCCCCAGTTGTCCCCCGAAATAGTCGCAAAGGGTCAAAAACTGTCCCCCGGGGACAGAAAAAGTGTCCCTCGAAACAAAAGTCGGTGGTAATTTCTAAAACGATTAATGACTATGGCAAAGAAAAAATCAGCAAGCGTCCAAAGAGGACAAGTTAAGCTTCGCGAAAAGAAGCTTAAAGATGGAAGTTCAAGCCTGTACCTTGACATCAATGTTGGTGGCAAGCGTCATAAGGAATACCTGAAGCTTTATCAGGTAGTCCCTACTACAGCGCAGGAAAGAGAACAAAACCGTCAGGCTCTTGCAGCAGCCAATGCCATGAGAGCAAGACGTGAATTAGAAATCATCAATGGCAAATTCGACATCACACAACCCAAACAAGGCGGTGTTCGTTTCCTTGATTACTATCGTCAGATGTGTGAAGACCGTTTGAAGACTCCAGACTCAAATGGCAATTGGGGAAACTGGCATAGCTGTTTGAAGCATCTGGAAGTTTACTGTGATGAAGCAACTACCTTTGATGATATTGATGCCGAGTGGATTCAGGGATTTAAGGATTATCTGAACACAGCAGAGAAAGATGCTCAGAAGAAAACTGACCCAAAGGTTTCTTACGTATTTGTTGGTTTGTCACAGAACTCTAAGGTATCGTACTTCAATAAACTACGTGCATGTCTTAATCAGGCATTTGAAGAACATATTATCGACAAGAATCCAATCAGAGGTGTCGAAGGATTTAAGCAGGAAGAGGTTGCCCGTGAATACCTGACCCTCGATGAAGTTAAGAAGATGGCTGCAACTCCATGTAACTATCCTATTCTAAAAGCAACATTTCTGTTCTCTTGTCTGACTGGACTCCGTAAGAGCGACATCGAGAAATTGACATGGGGTGAAGTCCAGAAATTTGGAAAATATACTCGTATTGTTTTCAAACAGAAGAAAACAGGTGGTCAGGAATACCTCGATATTTCAGACCAGGCAGCAGCCTATTTAGGAACCCGTCGCAATGATGTTGACCGAGTGTTTGAGGGTTTCACCTATGGTGCATGGACTTCACTCGAATTAAAACGATGGGCACTTGCAGCAGGTATCTCTAAGAACCTAACTTTCCACTGTGCTCGTCACACATTCGCTGTAATGATGCTCGACCTCGGAGCCGACATCTACACAGTCTCTAAGCTCCTTGGCCACAGAGAACTTTCGACAACTCAGATTTACGCCAAAGTTCTTGACAAAAACAAACAAGCAGCAGTCAACTTGATTCCAGACATAAGTAAGTAGAATTCTCTATACATTATATATATGGTAACAAGACAAGAAGCTGTTTTGAGCTTTGTGAAGTTCAATAAGTTCGCGAAGCAACTCATATATGACATCTGCATAGGTGGAAACACTAAGTTAACATCCTACGCTGAAGAATTGCTTCAATTCGAGCAGTGGAAGGAGGACATAATGCTCTATATTAACTTTAATCCTGACCCAATCATCATTGAGAAGATAGCGTCACTCGGTTCTCCAGAAATGTTAGAGAACTACATAAATGATGGAAAAGACACACTTCCTCAAAATACTCTTGATGCCCTTACTGGAGTTGTCAATGCGATGAATTCTATTCATGATCTCTGCTATAACATCAATCAAGAGTCTAAAGGCAAATTCAGATACTTGGTTGACGAATTTGCCAATGAGGAAGCTGCTGCCCTTTTTGACCGTGCAGTTAGTGCAGGCTATTTGACCGCTGAATATCAACCAAAGGGCGACACAGACAACTACACGCTGAAGATTATCGCCTTTGCCATTGGTGAACTACTTCATTTAACTATGCGACATAAATGGTCACATTTCGAAGAACAATGGGGCATCAACAGGGCTAATAAACTTTCCACATTACCTATCAGCGAAAGGCAATTCAAAAGAGCCGGAAAACTTATGCAGCTCTATCCCGAAGTTGACTTTACTATGCTCACTGCACCAAATGAAGACAAATATTTTGATGCTGCCTATGGTGCCCGTCGTGTACGTGCGCTTTATCAAGAACTACTTGACCACGGCTACATAAGTCCTGATACTACGGTTGAAGACTTTCTCAGCATCTTCAACCTTGGAAACCAAACAACCAGGAAACCCATCGAATGGATGAAGAGTCAACAACACCTCTCCTACTTCATTTATTTTACATTCTCAAAGACAAACAAAGACTACTGGGTTAAGACTGTTGCATGTTTCTCTGTCAATGGTCATGCTGGTTACAGGTTTAGTGGCTATGCAGAGAAAGCCAAACTTTGGGACTTTCGATGTGGAATTAAAAAGAATTGCTTCGAAATACAACAATGGATAAACTAAATTGATATTAAATCATTCTACATAACAGAGGTGGGTAAATATATTTGTTTACCCACCTTTTGTGTTTATAAATTCGATGTACAATAATCATTATACACGATTCCTTAAAGAACAACTATGAGATTTAAAAGGCCAAAATAAACAAAGGTAGTCAATATATCGTGCTCAGCCAATAGGTTGAGCAAGATGGACTAACATGGATATGGTTATTACACTTCAATATTATAATTTTGCAAATTATGGCGAGTTCAGAATCAAATATAGCTTCTCAAAACGGGATAATTCTTGGCGAGAACGAGATGGTATGCTCCCTCACCAACAAGGTAATAAAGACTACTCAATTCGGGTCTTTAAAACGACAATAAATGGAAATTTATGAGAGAGAAATCATGTGTCGCCATAAAATAGTG
>CACYKX010000270.1 GCA_902775075.1 uncultured Prevotellaceae bacterium
GTCCTCTTTTTTTATCAGGAAACCATTTTCTCGGATATAAGTCTCTGCGCCCTTGCTATAGCCAATCAGGGTCACATACTCCTCCACCAGCGCCATATCCAAGTCATCCCAGCTTGCATTGTTCACTGGAGCATCCTCGTAGTAATGTTCACCCTTGGCATACACCAGTTGCATTCGCTGCTCAAAATTCAGCTTTTTCGACTTATCACCCACACGGTAGTACACCTCATCCGCCTGATTTGCATGCACCCTCATACTCTGCGGAATAGTAATCAGAATAATATGATTCTGTTTTCCCTCCACATCCGTCACCTCTATATACTCCGTAGAGGTTGCTATGGATGGCACACAATAGTCAAACGAAGCCCTCAGCAACTCGTTCACATGATCAGTCTTACCGTCCACGCCCGTCAACGAGCCGTCATCCTCCACACCCAGAGCAATCTGTCCACCATCCGCATTGGCAAAAGCGATGATAGTAATTGCCAATGCCTTCGCGTCGATGCGAGCGCTCTTCCGGTCAAACACCTGAAACTCCGTCGATTTCTGTATCTCTTCAACTGTCATAACAATTAACCTTTAATCATTAACCGTAAACAGTAAACCATAAACAGTAAACTAATCACCCCCACTGGTTCTTATGTTTGTTTTCTTCAATTAAGACCAGCAATTCCTTAAACTTCAAAACCCTTTCCGGCTTAAGTTCACCTGCATTCATCTTTTTTCTGTTAGCCTTCAACCAGTTGAGCATATCGTGCTCCTCTATACGATGCTTACTGGGATTCCGCTTATTTGTCTCAATGAACTCCTTCACCCCATTATATTTCGTCAACCAACGAGTCTCCTGATCCATAACCGTTAACTTGTTAACCGTTAACTTGAACAATTTTGGATTTAGATTTTTGATCAATTTTGAGGAGCGGAGTAACGACCCTTTCTCCCCCATTGTGGCACAAAGATGTAACTACAAAATTGCCAAATGGCTTTCAGAATCTTCATCCGATAATATTTGCCTTGATGGTATCAACAATGTACTTAACATCTTCATCACTAACGTATGGACCTGCGGGCAGACACATGCCTACCTTGAACAATGCCTCGCTCACACCATTGATGTATGCGACACTGGAGCCAGATGTCTGACAGATGGCTTCACCCCCTGAAACCTGGAACCTGGAACTTTGAATCTCGTCAATCCGATATGGCATACCATACAGTGCCACGGGCACGATGGCCGCATACACCTTGCCCGTTTTGGCATCATTATTTGTTACTTGAGCCATTGTTGAGCCATTAGTGAGCCATTAGTGAGCCATTAGTGAGCCATTAAATAGTTGCGTATCCTATAGTATTCAACGTCAAGGTCAACGTTAAGGTTTCAACACCCCTATCACCATCATCCCGGCCAACACTGCAATAAGAATACTCAACAGAGTTCCCGCCAGCACGTATTCAGTCTTGGCAGTTTCTTTATCTCCAAAGCGTATAATTGACTTTGCCGCTATCAAAAGACCCAGCGCCTCATACCGCTGCATGCACACAAAGATTAGTATCAACCACCTCTCTATGGTACCAATCAGAGCGCCGGCATTAAAACCACTCTCTTTCTCTGCTGGCATATTCACGCTGTAGTGTTTCAGCATCAACTTGATAAAAATATTCGCCGGCTTCCAGCAAACAAGCAAAGCAACTACAACCACGGCATGCCACAACTCAACATCAAACGGAAAACTCCAATCATGACATCCGGTCCATGCATAGGCCACCCCGGCTATCACCAGCAGATGAAGGACCTGATCCAAAGTAAACCATACGACATCATCCTCACGGTACGATTTCCATATATCAATGCCCAAGTGTGCCACGCCAATCATCAACGCACCCCACCAGAAGCAGACATCCCATGATACAAGCCACGACAATCCAAACACAATCAAAGCATGCACATAGTGATGGTGGCTTTTCCAATGCCTCTCCTTCTTGTCCTTGCATGACTTTCCAGTCTGCAACATAAAGTCCGCCACCAAATGAGCCAAAGCCAGGCTTAACACTAGTTCCATCATGATATCTGCTCAATTTTTAATGCTTCAAAATCCTTAATTGCCGTATTCAGCAGTCCCCATTGCGCATTCGCAGCACGCGTATTGACCGAAGACTGAGAAATACCCACCCTCTCACTTATTTCAATTTCCTTAAAGCCAAGCAACTTCAGAAAAACAACCTCTGCTTGTTTCGCAGAGTATGAATCAACAATCCCGCTCACCATTGCCACGTATGAATCCAAGAGATTACTCAATGGTTTAGGTGCTTGCCCTATCTCAAAAGCAGTCATTACATTCTCCCTCCGGCTAATCTCATCAAGGTTCCGACCCGACAAATAAATAGCCGGTCCGTTAATGATATCTTCTTTCTTATCAGCGTACTTGATGTCTGCCACCCCTATCGAGAAACGGATACCGTATCTCTGTAACATCTCAGAACATTCAAATTCCGACACTCTCATCTTGACATACAGTTTTATCAAAATGGCTATCCTGAGCGCATCATTATAATTAGGGACGACACACTCAATACTATCTCCCCTGACTATTCTGGCCCAAAAGCCGGGATAGTCTTTTTCAAAGTCTTGAAAGAGGTCCCGCAACCTGTTGCGCAGCACAATCAAGTCCTCTGTATTCATTGACGTAGAGCGTACTATGTCTGCTGATATTGTTGCTATCATACTTCTATCATCTTATAATAATCACAGCATTCACACTGCAAATATATAGAATAATTCTTGAATATCCATCAAATATCTACTTTTTTTTAGATATTTTTCAATTATCGACTCTTTTATTCCATCGTATTAAAGATTGGTATTAACCATGTCATCGACTTTCTTGCCTTGCAAGCGACCAAATGTCGAGCGGTCGCTTGACTCGTCGAAGAACCATGAATCCATAACCGCATCTTTCATCATGTTTATCAGGTTACAAGTAACCGCTGTTTTTGCCTTCCAAGAGTATTAACCTGGCGTAGGCAGGTGCAGGAATAAAAGAATTTGGGCTTGTAAACTGTAAACAATAAACTCTTTAAACTGACTCTAAACTTTAAACTATAAACTTTAAACTTTACAAAAGTGGAGTTTTTCCAGTTTTTGTTCTAATCAGTGTAGATTAGTGTCATTCGTGTTCGCTTAAACTCCTTAAACACTTAAACTTTTAAACTGACTCTAAACTTTAAACTCTAAACTTTAAACTTTACAAAAGTGGAGCTTTTCGTGTTTTTCGATATTTACGGAATCAAAAAATTTGGGAACCACCGGGACGGGTTCCTGTTTCATCACATGCGATAAATCATGCTTTTACTGATTCCTGTCAATCTCTCCAACTGACGCAATGATGCTCTTTTACCCTTCAATTCTATTAATACAGACTTCTTTATATCTGCAGGCAATTGTTGAAAAGCACTGCTATTCGTTGCGCCAGTC
>CACYKX010000271.1 GCA_902775075.1 uncultured Prevotellaceae bacterium
CTTTTCGCTAAGATCTTCCACCAAATCTTGTGGGGAATAATGCCCTTTTAAATCACGATCTTCCGAACCTATGTATTCCCGTTGCGACAAATCTTCAATGTCACCAACACGATAGCTGGATACTTCAGCTTTGTATTCAGTAATAGAGATCGTATTCAACTCCTCTATGCTACGACGTATGATAGCATCCTCATCGAAACTTACGCGATAGGTCGTCTTCTTGGCAATTGTATTCCAGAACCTGCGGAACACATTCTGAATGCTCTCGTTCCTATTCAGTTTGAATGTAACGCGGTTCTGGTGCTTACCCTTATGTGTATGCTTGAGTTTGGCACCTGCCCCAGGCTTGCCAAATGCCTTCTCGTTTTCATCCTGATAACTGCGGGCAAAAGTCTCGTAAGTCTCATTAGGAACTACTGTGAGTTGATTGATGACTTCATCGTCAGGTGTACCCTCTGCATCATAAACACGTTCTCCCTGTTGGTTCACACAAATGCGTAGACCACGACCTATTTCCTGGCGTTTTTTATTCTCAGAATAACTTTCGTTGAGTGTGGCAATACCGAATACGTTGGGATTATCCCATCCTACACCAAGAGCAGAATGAGAGAATACGAATTCTATTGTGCTGTCAAATGATAAGAGCTTTTGTTTGTTATGCAGAATTTCATCGTAGATTTCCTTATTACTCTTGTTGGTTTTCTCATTGTCGGTGAATTCTCCTGTGGAGGTCTTTGCAAAGTAGAATCCTTGGACGGCTGACACTTGTTCATCCGAAGGGGCTTGTCCATTGTGGCATTCTGCATAAACCTTCTTATACTGCTGCTCAAAGATTTTCTTGATGACAGGATTTGTTGGGTCCATATAATTAGCCACCCTATCAATGAAGATAAGCGATAGGTTCTTGATGCCCAATGGCTTCAAACGTTGCTTATTCTCAAAATGACGACGTATGAGCCATTCCAACTGCAATGCCCAAACCTGTTCCTTGTTTGCCGACGATGCTCCCTCTTCGATGCTGGTACCATTGGTGAACTCTACAACCCATTTACGAGTACTCAATTTCTTGTAAATGCGGCTGATCGTAAAGTCAGAATAGGTGTCGTTACCAGATTTCTCGGCAAGGTTATCGCCTTTCTTTAAAAGGTTGGAATCTTTGAAGACAAAGTTCTCTTTGGATTTATTGTATTTCCAGAACTTCAACTTCACCTTTGGCTCTGTCTTGGTTTCCTGCACTTCGCTGATTTCAATTTTTAGAGTTGCTTCATCGTTTTTCTCAGTCACTGTAAGCACCTCAATTTTCTTGACCAGTCCCAAACGATAGCTCTCACTTGGGGTCAGTTGATAGAGCATATTAACCTTCACAGCATGCGTGGCAGAATATCGGAACTTGAACAACGGAGAAAGCTTTGAAAGCCAAAGCTGTGAATTTTCCGTGTCCATACCCTCTTGCGGCTCGTCCATAAAAACGATGGGATGAGTGCGAGCGATAGCCTCAATGAAGGGCTTGTTGTTGAACAGGTCTTCACGCACTTCTTGATTCAGAATCTTGTCTTCAGAGTTGAACGAGGCCATCGTCATTATCATGATCTGTGGTGTCTCAGCAGTAATGAAGTCACGAAGGTCGCTCAATTTGGAACTATCATAGACAAAAGCATTAGGCGTAAAACCGTATTTGTCTTCCAATTGCCCTTTGAAATTCTCAAACGTATCTATGGCTCCCTGACGGATGGGAATTGACGGAACAAGAACGATAAACTTTGTTAGCCCATATTCTTTGTACAGCTCGTATGCTGTCTGGAGATAGGTCAAGGTCTTGCCCGTACCCGTCTCCATTTCTATACATGCATTCCTAGTTTTTTGAAGATTGGATTGTAAAGAATCCACTCCGTTTTCCGCTGCAATCTTGTTTATGTTTGACATCAACGCCTCTGAAGACAACGAGCAGTAGTTGGCCCGAATGTCCTCATCCGTCGCATTGTCGTATGTATTTTTTTCCATCCCACGAAAGACCTCCACCACACTTTGTATGGCAGTTTTTTGGTGTTCTGGAGTTTCTAATTTGAATATCATCATTATATCATTTTACGATTCTTTCTTATTGCTACTCTCCGCAAACACCCTTTGAAGTTCCTCCTTTGGCGATAGAGCCTTCAGCAACGCACATTCAGATACTGGAATGGTCATTCCGGCATTCAACAGCGACCAGTCTACCGAACGATTGGAGCTCACCATCGTTTTCTGCAATATGAATCCATTGTAGTAATCCATCAGAGTTATATTTCGTTTTTAATATTTTGTTTACTTCTTGCATTCTTCTTCCATCTCCGAACCATCTTAGAGATATTTCCGAAGGTATAAGTTTGGTCCATGCTACGTTATACTCTGCCTACGCTACGCCCTTGCTACGATACAGCTTGGAATCGCTACGGTATAGAAGCTAAAGGAGAACCAAAGGACCACCTAAGGAGGACTAAAGGAGGATTCGTATTCATTGCTTTTACATCCTCAAGAGTTCATTGACGTTTACTTCGAGACATTTGGCAACCTCCATCAAGTTCTCCAAATTGGGCTGAGCACTGTTGGTACACCATTTGGACACTGTGGCTTGATCAACACCTATCTGTTCTGCTAACCACTTGTTGGTGCGCTGGTACCCTCCACGAGACACTCGGTAGTCTCGCGGTTCCTCCCTTCTCTGCAAGCACTACTTTCAGTCGGTTTAAATCTTTACCTTCCATGTTATACGTTATTGCATAATACTGGGTACAAAGATACCGATTTTTTATCAGAAATGATTATGTTTTGCTAAAAATATGAACAAAGGGGCAAAAATATTTGTCTTTTAACAAATTCTCGCCTCAAATTATCAATACCATCATTATGCCATAACACAATTGATATGTCTTTTATGAGACAAATTTTATAGTCGTAAAATTTACAGCCATAAAATTTCATAAAGAGGTCCTTTAAAGATGTACTCATCGATTGTTAATCGGCAAAATTGCAGATTTCTATAAAAAATATCCCCCAAAAGAGTGTCTAAGCAGATTTTTAATAAAATGTTTGTTATATTAAACATTTTTGTTTATCTTTGCGCCCAATAAGATACAATTATGGGAAAGAATACATTTGGTAAAACGATGCCAAGGGCATTGAGCCAGAACCTGAAGATTATGGGCGAGCAAATCATGTTGGCCCGCAAGCGCAGGCATTTGTCTATGCAAGACATAGCAGACAGGGCTACGGTGACACGCCTAACTGTCTCAAAGGTGGAACATGGCGACCCGACGGTCTCCATGGGCATCTATGCACGTGTACTCTTTGCACTTAACTTGGAGAACGACATTACCCTGTTGGCTGCTGACGATGCTCTTGGCAGACAGCTTCAGGATGCAGAATTGTTGAGGAAATGAAGAGGATTATAGTTTACGCAGATTTTGATTTCCTAACCTCTCCCGAAGAGATAG
>CACYKX010000272.1 GCA_902775075.1 uncultured Prevotellaceae bacterium
GTAACAGGTAACAATAAGGAAATTAGTGTAAGTGCATCTCATTTCAGACATAGCAACCTCGTCTGGATATGCTCTATTGGGGTAGGACTATGAAAAATTCACGTTAAAATAAAAAAAATGCCGCTTATGGCTGTTTATCCATAAGCGACATTAATATGACATCCTTCCGTTTTAGAAAGCTTGGTTAGGTTTTTATTTTGTCATAGGGTCTTTCTTATCACCATAGATGACAATCACACGACCTGTCTGCTTGTCAGGACGCACGTTGTTAAGCTGATAAGAGGTCACCTCGCCGTCTTTCCATTCAAAGTCGATAGTATAGCCACCACGGCATTTAACGCCCTTTACAGAGCCTTGTGCCTTCCATGCCTCAGGAAGTGCTGGGAGAAGGGTGATCATGGCTCTGTCGCGCTCTACAAGCTCACTCTGTACGAGCATCTCAACCAAACCAGCTGTTCCACCGAAGTTACCGTCAATCTGGAAAGGAGCGTGAGCATCAAAGAGGTTAGGATATGTACCGCCACCTGAACGACGATCCTGACCCTGATAGCCATCAGGAGAAACATACTTAAGAAGTACGCGATAGAAATGATATGCGTTCTCTGCCTCACGAAGACGAGCCTGAAGATTCACTCTCCAACCTGTGCTCCAACCTGTGGTCTTGTCGCCCTTGATCTCAAGAGTGCGCTTGCAAGCAGCAGCAAGTTCAGGTGTACGTGTTGTGGTAATCTGATGACCAGGATAGAGGCCGAACAGATGACTCTGATGACGATGCTGTGGGTCTTCATCATCCCAGTCATTCAACCACTCCTGAAGATTTCCGTTCTTACCTACACGATAAGGAAGGAGGTTCTTGAGGGTATTGTTTATCTTCTCGATATATTCATGATCCTCACCGAGGATAACGGCTGCATCACGGGTGTTTGTGAGACATTCGCGAATCATGGCAATATCGGCAAATCCACCATAGAGAGTTGCGCCAACGAAACCAGCAGGAGTCTTATATCTGTTCTCTGGAGATGTAGAAGGAGCTGTGATAAGATAGTTTGTGTTAGGGAGCTGTACGAGCCAGTTCATGCAGAAATCAGCAGCACCCTTTAGGGTTGCATAAACCTGACTGAGATAAGCTTTGCTCATGTTGAAAGAATAGTGATCCCAGAGGTGAGTGGAAATCCATGCACCACCCATATTCCAGTTTGCCCACATAGGCTCACCACTACCCTCACCTACCGGGTTTGTCATAGCCCAGATATCAGTATTGTGACCAAGACACCAGCCTTCCTTTATTCCATAGTATTCGTCAGCTGTCTTTACGCCTGTAGCTGGCAGTTTCTGAATAAAGCTGAGCAGAGAGTTATGCATCTCAGGGAGATTACATGTTTCTGCTGGCCAGTAGTTCTCCTCAACGTTGATATTGCTTGTATAGCCAGAAGTCCAAGGTGGGAGTATTGACTCATTCCAGAGGCCCTGAAGATTTGCAGGAACAGCATTTGTACGAGAACAAGAGATGAGCAGATAGCGACCATAGTTGAAGTAGAGCTCCTCAAGGTCAGGATTCACCATAGTGCTATCTGTATATTCACGAAGCTGCACGTCGGTTGGCTTAGCAGCAATAGAATCAGGTGTTGTACCAAGATCGATGCTTACACGGTTGAAGAACTGCTGATAGTCGTTTACGTGAGTTTCGAGCATAGTGTCGAATGACTTGATAACAGCATTGCTGATACGTGACCTAACGATATTCTCATAGTCACGACCGTCAACTACAGGATCGTACTCACTACCATTGAAACTTGTAGCATTAGCTATCACGATAAGAGCCTCAGAGCAGTTGCTTATCTTCAGCTCATTATTCTCTGCACTTACCTGACCATCCTTGTTTACAACGTGAAGGATTGTGCGGAAATGAATACCGCGCTTCTCGTCATACTGGAAACTCTGAGCACCACCAACATAATTAGGCTTGCTTGTATAAGCACAATAGCCGTCAATAATCATCTCATTACCAACGGTAGAAACTGTATTCTTCAACTGACAGTTATAGCTAAGACGCTTGTTAAGGAGCTTAGCGCCCGTTGACTTCAAGCGAATAACGATTACAGAGTCGGGAGCAGAAGCGAAATACTCTCTCTTCTCATCCAAACAGTTTACTGTGACAAGTGCACGTGTAAGGTCAAGAGAGCGTGTATAATCGCCAGGAAGAACCTCGTTAAGACTCTTTATAGTCAGAGTGCCGAGAGGCTGATAGTTCTGTGTATAGTGTCCCTGAACCTTCTTCTGAAGTTCTTCTGCACCTTTATAGTCCTCGCTGAAGAGAGCCGCACGAATAGCAGTAAGTGCCTCGAAAGGCTTTGCCTTAGGCTTCTCCTGAATAGCAGCAAGAGAATCAGCCTTTGCCTTAGCTTTAGCTTCCTCCTCCTCGTCAACAAGGAAAGTCTTAAGAGCAGGAGTCTCTGGCTCAATATCTTCTGGATTCTGAGTAGCGAAAAGTGTAGAATCTGGTTCACCAGTCCAAAGAGTGATGTCATTAAGAGAAATCTTATCTTCTCCTACACCGCCATAAACCATAGCACCCTGAGTGCCATTACCAATAGGAAGAGCCTCTTCAAAGTAAGTTGCAGGGCTCTTGTAATGCAGGAGAGTGGACTGGGCATGAATATAGCCCCCCATTCCCCCAAGGGGGAGCAAATTAATTAGAATTGCCCCAAGAATACATTTCTTTAGCATAGTGCTTCAAATTATAAATTACTTATTATTTTTTTCTCTTTTTTATCTTCTTATCCTTTATCTTTGCCACGCTGACAGGCGACTTTATCTTTGCAGCCACGAGATCAGCGAGTTTCTGACAGCCTTTCTCGTTAGGATGCACACCATCTCTTAGCAGATATTCCTTTTGGAAATTCTCAAGGGAATTCATAGCGTTATAGAGATCGAGATACTCCAGATTCTCATTCTTTACAAACTCCTGAATCTGCGGAATAACACTATTCACAGTCACAGAGTCACGTATGTCCCATACATTCTTAAATGAAGGAATAGGAGCTGTAACGATGATACGAGGATTTGTAGGAAGTGCACGAAGTGAATCAATCATAGTCTTCATACTTGACTTGATATCACCCTCGGCTGTCTTCCAGTTATGGGTCTTTGTATCGTTAGTGCCAAGCTTAACAACCACTACCTCCGGCTGCCACTCAAGGCATCTCTTCCAAGCCTCTTCCTTCTGATATGGATAGTCGCCTGAATTAGAGAGTGTACGACCACTCACACCGAAGTTCTTTACAGTATAGTTCTGACCGAGGTTATTTCCCAGTCGTGCGGGATAGCCATACAAATCTGATACATCTATACCATGACCATCAGTAATGCTATTGCCCACGCAAGCCACCTTTACAGAAGATTCTGTTGGCATCTTCAGGTCATTGAGCCACTGGGTAAGTTCCTTAAGTATCAACTCATGATAC
>CACYKX010000273.1 GCA_902775075.1 uncultured Prevotellaceae bacterium
CTTATTTTATATTAGCAATACACATCTTCCCATTTCTTCGATGACATCGATAACGCAAATATTGACGTACAGATGAGTCGAAAAATGACAGATGACAATTATTTTTTTCTAAATTCACAACTTGGAATCAGAGCGTTAAGAATCTTATGATGTAACACCAATTTTTACACAATCTGTAAAACTATTTTAAAAAAAACGTTCAAAGGAGCATAAGAGATAATTTGTCTTAATTTTTTTGTACATCATTTGCATTTCTAAGAATAGGAACGTACTTTTGTGTCGATATTAGCCCATAAATGCGAAATAAAATAAACGTACAACTATAAAAATATATGATGAAAAACTGGATTAATAAGCAATCGATGATGACTATGGCGCTTCTCGTGTCGTTGTCGGCATCTGCTCAAACCATCTGTAATGACAATGGGACGGTAACATTCAATTATCACAATGCTCAGGCTAAGAAGGTGGCCGTAGATGTTCAATTCGCAGGAAAACATGACATGACGTTCGACAAGAAAACCGGTATTTGGTCGGTAACGCTGGGACCGGCGGCTCCTGATATGTATCCATATCATTTCGAGGTGGATGGCTTGAGCATCATGGACCCTCTGTGTAAGGATTATTTCCCTAACGAAGGCTTCAAGAACAGTTTACTGGAGATGAAGTCGAATAAGGGGAAACTCGCTCACGATATTTTGCCTGTCGGTCACGGCCGTATAGAATATATCCATTATTATTCTAAGAACTTAGGTGCTACGAATAATGCGATCGTTTATACCCCTAGTGGCTACTATGACGAGGCAAACAAAGATAAGAAATACCCTGTGTTCTATCTCATTAGTGGTACTACCGATACTGAGGAGGTATATTATAAGGTGGGACGCATGAACTATATCTTGGATAATCTCATCGCTGAGGGTAAGGCTCAGGAGATGATCATCGTGCTACCTTATGGAAATCCTACGAAACTGAAGGATAAGGTACCTGCGGATGCTAGGGCACAAGGTGACCTCTTCAGCAACGATTTGAACGATGACTTGATGCCTTATATCGAGGCTAATTATCGTACCATCAACGATGCTGACCATCGTGCCATAGGTGGTTTCTCTCGTGGTGGCAACCAGGCTCTCTACAATGGTCTGCGCCATCTCGACAAATTCTCTTATCTCTGTTCTTATAGTTCGTTTACTTCTACTGATATCCCTGATGTTTATGAGCAGGCTGACAGTACCAACAGTAAGATCAATTTGCTATGGTTGGGCGTAGGTACTGATGATTTCCTCTACGGCACAGCACGCGACTATATGGAATTCCTCGACAAGCATGGTATCAGAGCGGCCAAGACTTTCACTTATGATAAATTCGGACATACATGGATGAATGCTAAGTACTTCTTGGCCAAGACTTTACCGCTTCTCTTCAACAAGAAAGCTTCAAGACTGGCTATGGAATATACCGTTCCTACTCGTAAGGCTACGGGAAAAGAGAAACCTTTCAACTTGGAGGTCATGTCTCGGTTGTTCCCTAAACCTATCGTCTCACCGGAATATGGAGATGATCATTCTGTAACTTTCCGCATCAAAGCTCCTGAGGCACAAGAGGTTCATGTAAACTTGATTGCTGATGGGGAAAACAAGAGTCTGAAGATGACGAAAGATACTACGGGTGTGTGGAGCGTTACGACAAAACTCGAAAATATCAAGTTGCCTGAAACTCTTGACAAGGCTGTAACGCATCATGCATATTACAAGTATTTCTTCGATGTTGACGGTATGCACGTCGTTGACCCTAACGATATGTATTTGGCTGATGACAACGAGGAGAAATATAGTATCGCCCTGAATCCTGATGATGAATACTATGAGCCGAATATGGGCGATATTGCTTATGGTAAGGTCGTCGTTGACCCTAACAATAATACGGCCACATATTATCCTGCCAATAAATATTGGAAGGCCGGTGAAGCTCCGCGCCGTATCGTCCTCAACCGTACCGAACCTCTTCAGAGTATGACCCGACTCGGTGGTATAGCTTCTGTGGCTGACAAGATGTTGGCTGATGGCGCAGAACCGTTTATCATCACGGTAAGAGGTAATCTATAGGCTTCACAAAAATTAACTATATAATCTTATGCCCCGATAGGATGGTTTTTCCGCTTATCGGGGTTTTTATTTGGAATGATATGTGCTTCCTATTTTCGGGACACTTTCGTTGCAACACGCTCTGGTCGCATGATTTCACAACCTGTATCATAACAATCTATCTTGGCAGGCTTTGATGCAAAATCCGGAGTATTATAAGAATAAAGCGAACGGGCATAATAGCGTTTGGCATCACGCTGAGGAAGAAGAAACGGCTTCGTGGCACGTCCCTTGTCGTCGATCGAAGAAAGATAAATGCGAGTGTAATGGTCGTCATCCCTTCGACTGGTGAACAAGAACCAACGACTGTTTGCCGTCCAAGCGTGTAAACTCTCACTATGACGACTGTTTACTTCATGTAATGGATGCGACTGCATGGTTCGGAGGTCGAGTAGATAAAGGTCAGCTTCCGGATGCCAAACACTGAAATACCCATAATCCATCTGTGTATACATCACATAACGACCATCATATGATGGACGTGGCCATGTGATACTCTTGCCCATGGCAGAGGCGCAAACCAGCGTATCTACGGGACCTACGAACCGACCTTTCGATGCATCAAAAGCGATACGACAGAGGTCATAACGCTCCTTGTCATAGTTGTCCGGATAGGTTTGGCGGTGGGCTGATGTAAAATAAAGCCACTTACCATCACCCGAAAAGGCTGGACAATTTTCTGCATTCAATGGCGTCATCGTGGTCGTATCACAAAGTATCGTATGTGTGGCCACATTGTATACAAAGATGTCTGAGGAGGAATCGTAAACCTCTACACGACGTGCCTTGGAGAAATGGAACATCTGTGACGTTTTGTTCGTGGAGAATGCGCAATAGCGACCTGAGGGATGCCAACTGGGATAGACCATAGACCCACCGAGTTCTGCATTTTTGGCTTGCAACACTTCCGATTTTCCATCATGATGAATGTAAGTACAACCATTTTCGCCTCGAACATGAAATACATATTGGTCGGGATGGGTCGTGTTGGGCGTATGACAGTTTACGCACATACCTCCTACCTCGGTATTGACGAGTAAGGCACGCTCTTCGAAGTTGGAAAGATTGCGCTCATAGATGCCCATGTCGCTATAACTTTCGTAGCTTGGGGCTATTCGTCGATAGGTGATACCCCAATCGCCTAAGCCATAACGACTTACATAGATTGGAAATTCTCGAAATTTAAGCCAGTGGCCTTCACGCTCTGCATATACCGTGACACGAAGCGAACTGCCCTTGTTGATACTTACCAGATGATGCCATTCGTCGACATCGAAATCTGCATAATTACCCTCGGACTGTA
>CACYKX010000274.1 GCA_902775075.1 uncultured Prevotellaceae bacterium
AACATTGATATGGCAATGGAGTCATTTCTTAGAATCAAGCCGCCCTGTCTGCTACACTGGATCAGTAAGCGAGGACGAGAGAAACTGTCCATAGCACTTATGGCTGCCATCGATGACGAAAGTATTGATTCTGCCAAAGCAGTCCAATTCATTGGAAAGATGGAACAGGTCATGTACACAGTCATCGACTCTGCCAATCTTGTTGGTCATTTCCTGGCACAAGAAGGTTTTCAATTTGCCTTCATGATACAGGAAAACTTCAAAAGTACAGACTACATCAGAACTATGCTCCAGTGCCAGGCGAAGTACTGGGAGTTCCTGAGGCATCAAATCAGGTACCAAAGTCAGATTCAAGCAACAATCTACGTTGGAAAGCTCATGCCTCCATCGAGCTGCATGCTTACTGTTCAGTTTATATTTCAACTTCAGGAAATCTTTGAGCTTAAATATTGCAGGATAAATTACATAGCGAATTGCTTAAACAAACAAACTAATCAATCCTCCACCAGTATTGTAGATAGAAAACTTACCAAACGTGCTTTTGAGAACGTGTTTTGCGTTCCCTTTTATCTTACGAAAGGTCGATCTCCATCATTTCCTGATATGATTGTACTGGAAAACAAATACTTCAAACTAGAATTGGCACCACTTGCAGGATTGACTTACAATCTTGAAATTGGCGACGAGGATCAATACATTACCTGGAACACAGCAACGAAATATCCAATGCTTGAGATGAAATGCAGTATCATTCATCCAGATGTGGGCATTCCGTTCATGGTAAACTACGTATCTAAAGAGAATAACAACTAAAATAAATTAATTACGGCTTGCTGAAAAAAAATAAATTTGTAAATTTGCACGGGGAATGATCCTTCAGAGGGTCTGAACCATATTTTTGTGGGTAAATCGCAATGGCGTTTAGCTGTTTTATCGAAATATTCGTTCGAATCTGGTAAATTCAAAAATAGGAATTGATTGGTAAGATGCGCTGAATGTCCATACCGTGTATAACGGCGTGGACAGTTTGGTGTTTCATTCCTATAGGCTTACCAGAGCCTGAACGAAGAGGTGCTTTACTGTTCCACGCTTCGTTTTTATACCCCTCGAACTTTATATCTTTATATCCCTAAAAAGCTATATTCTTAAATTCCTATAGAATTATAAGAATCACGCTATAAAGAACTATCGGAATTGAAACCTATAGCCATATAGTATTCTACTATTTGACTTCTACATTGTTTTATCACTATAGCATTATAGCCTTAGAAATCTATAGACTTATAGAGCTATAATCCTATAGAAAATAGAAGGCATTGCTTGACCTTTATTCACACGTTTTTCTTGCTTTACTCCGTAGAATAACCTAACTTTGTTCCAAACAATAATGAGCTATTACCAGGCAAGATGTACTTTTTACCGGTAACGGATAAAAAGTATCTTGCCAGCAATGTGCTGGGAACGAAGAATAGCCTCGCAACTCGGCATTCTTTAGATTGAACTATGAGGGCAGATGATAAAAACAAACACCGCTACAAGCGTGTTGAACTATATCTGAAGCAGCAAGAGATTGAACTCTTTCAAAGCAAAGCTGCGCATCATGACAGTATGTCTGCCATGATAAAGGATGCTGTCGCTCAGTATAACGATATTGCCACTTTAGGGAAGATAGAAGCTCTTACTGCTATGATGACACTCTACAGGAAATACCAAAATGATCTCAGTTGGCTTGGCGGTAACTTCAACCAGATCACAAAAAGAGCGAATGAGCTCGCTATCAGCGGAGAACTGACTCAGGACTATTATAACAACACTGTCTTTCCCGAGCTTGAGAAAATCCAAGATCTCCTGCAGCGCATCAAGGACGAACAGCATAACATAGCCCATAAACTTATACATCGATAATTCTATAGGCTTATAGTCCTACAAACTTAGAAACATATAATTTGATATTCTTATATTCCTATAGCAATATAGTATTAGAGAACTATATCCTTATCATTCTATAGGGTTAGAATGATATTTAATTTGATACTTATATTATTCTAATCTTATAACTCTATAGGTATATATGGTTGTAACAATATTAGTATCTAATGGCAGTTTCCACTCTGTCGAGTATAACCAGCATAAGGTGGAACAAGGAAGTGCAGAGCTGCTGGAGATGAAGAACTTCGGCTATCTACAGATGGCGGATGAGGTAACCACTGCCGACCTGCAGCAATACCTGAAGGACTACTCCCATCGAAACTCTCACATCAAGAAGCCTCAGTTCCATGTGGCGATTTCATGCAAAGAGCGTGAGTACACCTTTGATGAATTGCTGGACATCGGTCACAAGTATCTTCATGAGATGGGATATGATAACGAAGGTCAGCCACTGTTGATCTATGGTCATCATGACACAGACAACAATCACATCCATATCATCACCAGTCGTGTTGCTCCGGACGGTCACAAGATTGATCATAATAATGAGAAGAAACGCTCTGTTGAGGTGATGAATCACATCATGGGTATTGACGAGACTGCTTGCTGTTCAGAAAATGTTAAGGAAGCATTGAAGTATCGCTATTCATCTGTATCTCAGTTCCGCGCAATTCTGGAATGTCAGGGATATGCGTGCAATGAGCTAGATGATCATCTTGAGATCCGACGCAACGGTGAAACCATTGATAAGGTTAAGCTTGCTGATATTGAAGCTCACCAGAGTAACTGGAAGCTTGATAAATACACCAAACGCAGGATCAAAGCCTTGCTCATGAAATTTCGAGACTTCTCTGCTGACAAGGATGACCTTGCCAAACAGATGCATCGTTATTTTGGAATGAGTTTAGTGTTCTTTGGCAAAGCAGACTCTCCGTATGGCTACATGATCGTTGATCACAAGAACAAGGTGGTCGTCAAAGGAAGTGATGTCATTCCTATAAAGCAGCTTCTGCAGTTCAGAACTGCCGAGGATAGGTTTCAAGATATTGACAGCACTATATCCACCTTGTTGGAAAATCATCCTTCTATGACAACCAAGGAACTAAGGAACCATCTGCATAGGAAATTCCATGCCAAGCTCACGAAAGAAGGTAGTGTATGGGGTGAAACCACTCATGCTCTATCCGATGAGATCAGATCCAAGCTGGAATCTAACGACAAACTTGCATGGCTGCAGTCATTCCGTCCTGCTAGTGATGTGGAATGTGCGATTCTCTACCGCTTTGGAAAGATAGATGTTCCACAGGGAATCACTCCGGTATCTCCGAATGGCAAGAAGATACAGAAGTCTGTATCAATGGTCAAGTCGATTATGGATAAAGCCAGCAAGTCAAAGTTGAAAGATAAGTTCTTTGAGTCTGGCATCCGGGTGTATCGTGTAGAAGGAAGATATTATTGTCTGGACATACAAAATCAGTGTATCTTCTGTATGAATGAT
>CACYKX010000275.1 GCA_902775075.1 uncultured Prevotellaceae bacterium
TGCGTGCTGCATCCATGAGATTCTGAGTACCCAGGATATTTACAGAAAGAAACAATTGAGGGTCTTCGATAGATCTGTCAACATGGCTTTCTGCAGCAAAGTTTACGACATAATCGATATCATTTTCAGCAAAGAGTTGGTCTGCGAGTTTTCTGTCTCTGATATCACCTTTTACAAAGAAACAACGCTTGTTGTCGATATCCTCCTTGATCGTTCCGAGATTTCCTGCATAAGTCAATGCATCAAGAACGATAATTTTGATATCTTCGTTTTTATATTTTTTGTTGAGAAGATACTTGATATAGTTTGAACCGATGAAGCCTGCTGCTCCAGTTACTAAATATGTTTTCATACTTTGTTATTTGATTATTCTATATATTCTATAACACAGAATTGTTTTTTCCTAATTTAATGATTTCGAGGTCTTTAAATTTGTCACCATCAATGGTCAGCCTTACCACAGTTCTTTCCAATTGCCACCCTTGGTGTCCTGCTGCTCCCGGATTGATATGTAACAAATGAAGGTCACGATCGTTCATGACCTTGAGAATATGTGAATGACCACTGATAAACAGATCGGGTGCAGAACCGATGATCTGACTCTTCACAGAAGGATCATATTTCCCCGGATATCCTCCAATATGTTTCATCATCACGTTGACGTCCTCACATTTGAATCTGAGAAGCTCCGGATATTTGCATCTTAAATCGGTACCGTCGCAGTTTCCATAGACAGCACGAAATTTAGGTTTCATTTCCTCAAATTTGTCAGCCACATATGTGGAGCCGATATCTCCCGCATGCCAGATTTCATCGCATTCGTTCAGATAATATTCATATTTCTCATCCCAAAAGCCATGGGTGTCGCTGATAATTCCGATCTTCTTCATAGTGAGAACCTCTTTCTGATAAAGTCTGCAATAAATTTCTCAGTATCCTCGATTCCTAAGATAGACGAATTGATGCAGAGATCATAGCTTTCGCTATGTCCCCATTTCTTTCCTGTATAGTAATTATAATAGGTAGCACGTTCCGATTCATGCTCTTTGATGAATTTACGTGCTTCGTTTCTTGTTAACTCCTGACGCTTGCATACACGTTGTATTCTTTGGTCGATGTTGGCAGTAATAAAGACATTTACTACATTTTTCATATCTCTGAGGATATAGTCTGCTGTGCGACCAACAAATACACAATTACCCTCTTGGGCAGCCTCGTGGATAGCATCACTCTGAAACTTATACAGACTTTCCTGTGAGAACGTGTTGTTGTAAAAGTTGCCTCCCCCGATCAAGGGTAAATGTATATGGAAAAGATTTTTCAGAAATCCTTTCTGTTCATCATTCTGTTCAAAAAACTCTTCAGAGAAACCACTTTCTTGTGCTGCCAGATTAAGGAGCTCCTTATCATAGAATTTGCAGTTGAATTCCTCTGCCAATTGTTTGGCGATGATACGTCCCCCGGAGCCTATTTGTCTTCCGATATTAATGATTATCTTTTCCATAGTCAGGTTTTATTTGATTTTTGATTTTCTTGATATACCTTGTCACTATAATGAATGCGATGACAGATGCCATGAAGTCACTACCGGGCATTGACATCCATACTCCGTTCAAACCGATGAATACCGGTAATATAGCGAGTAGAGGTAACAATAGTAATAATTGTCTGCTTAATGACAGGAATATACTGATCTTTACTTTTCCGATACATTGGAATAGATTGGTGGTGACCATTTGGAAACCAATAATCGGGAACATAAACATGTTGTAATGAATCGCGGTCTTGGCGATATTGATCAGTGTAGGATCAGTGGTAAACATACGTGCTATTGTTCCTGGAATCAGCATACTGAAGAGCCATCCCGCGGTCATTATGCAAGTAGCGCCGATAACAGAAAGTTTGAAAACACGCATCAGTCGGTCAATTTGCTTTGCTCCGTAATTGTAACCGGCTATCGGTTGCATACCTTGGTTCAAACCGATGACGAACATGACGAATACGGTAGCTATAGCATTCGAGATACCATAAGCGCCTACGGCCATATCACCACCATATTTTACGAGTTGATTGTTTACGAAGATGACGATGATGCAAGCACATACGTTCATCAAGAACGGACTGATTCCTATTTCTATGATATTCTTGACGAGTGCCGTTTTCAGTTTATAGATACCCTTCTTCAGGTGCAACATTTCCTTTTTGTCGCTGAAGACCTTCATCTGCCAGCATAGTGCCAAAGCCTGTGAGATAATTGTCGCGAAGGCAGCACCACGTATTCCCCAATGCCACCATAATATGAAGATGACATCCAATAGGATGTTCATCGCCACTGTGAAGATCGTTGCCATCATGGCTATCTTGGGCTTAGAAGCCGCACGGAGTACCGCATTCATTCCAAGATACATGTGACTGACGACATTTCCGGTAAGGATGACCTCCATAAAACTTCTGGCGTATGGGATCGTGGCATCGCTAGCACCGAAAAATCTCAATATCGGGTTTAGAAAGGTAAGACATATAACCGTGAATCCAATACCGATGATCAAGTTTAACGTGATAGTATTACCCAACAAGTTCTCGGCAGTCTGATAATCTTTTTGTCCTAATTTCACGGATATGGCCGTTGAGGCTCCCACGCCCACAGCAGCGCCAAAGGCACCGGCAAGATTCATGAATGGAAATGTGATAGCTAGACCGGCGATAGCGTCCGGTCCTACGATCTGTCCGATAAAAATTCTGTCGATGATATTATATAGTGATGAGGCTGTCATCGCTATAATAGCAGGAAGCGCATATTGCCAGAGCAAATGCCCTATAGGCTTCGTGCCTAATTCTAAAGTTGCAGTTTTATTACTCATACGTTTGCAAATTTACAAATTTTCTTTGATACAGATTAGAATTAAAGAATAAAAAGATAGCTATAATTTTGTATTTTGGTTTAATTGTATTATTTTTGCATTTCGAACACTTTAATGATCAAGGCGATGAAGAAATGTATTTTTATATTCTTATTAATGCTTGTGAGTATGTTTGGGTATGCCAGACATGTGGAACTAGTTTCTTTCCCGGGTGGAAAGTGTATTCTTTATCGCCTGTATCTCACAGATAAGAAAGGAACGCATTTCTCTCTCGAAGATCCATCCCAATATCTTTCTTCCCGTGCGATACAGCGACGTATCAATCAGCGCATTGCGATAGATTCTACCGACCTTCCTGTCTCTATTCCCTATTTGGCTGCTTTGAAACAGTATGGAATAGAAATCGTAGGAAAGAGTAAATGGAATAATACCGTGTTGGTTCGACTCTCTTCGGAGAAGAAGACAAAGATATTCCGCGAGCTTCCTTTCGTGAAGGGATTCAAAAAGGTTTTCGAAGCTCCCGATTCCGTAAAAGAAAGTGTTCG
>CACYKX010000276.1 GCA_902775075.1 uncultured Prevotellaceae bacterium
CTGACAAAGTGCCTTTGTATATGCCGAGAATGTAGCTCCCATTCACTGGGACAATAGCCAAAGGCTCTTGTCCCTTACATACCATTGAAATGTTTTGGTCTGGCATAATGCTTACTTTAGTTTCTTAGATATAATACCATCCTCAAGATCCGAGATGCTGTACAAATCCTCCAGGACATCAAACGTCTCCTTCAAGTTGTTCCTGGCGCTGCCCCAGCCCCAACCATCGGTAAACCAAACAAACTTGAAGTAGCCAAGATCCTTGGTCTCCATTGTGATGGTCTTATAGCTGCGGGCTGTCTCATTCAGTTTGGAACCGCTGCTGGTGTAGAAGTTAGTCTCTATTCCATACACGGTATCCTTACCTTTAACAACGAAGTCAAAGCGTTTCTCTGCTCCACCGTTGTTTGATATTGAAGACAGGTCAATTCCCCACTCGGATTCAATCTCGTGGATGTACATCTCTTTGAAGTAAGTCTTTCCTTTGATAAGACCGGCCTTCTTCAGATAGCTTTCAACAAGGTCTTCCATGAGATGACCGCCACGGTTCTTCCTGCCGTTAGAATCAAGTCCAGTCTCAACACCGGTGACATAGTCCACCAGATTATTGACAATATGATTCTCCATCAGGTCAAACAATCCGGTCTTGCGCATGAACTTTGTGTAATCAGAGATAGCGTAGTTCATCCGATTGAATTTGAAATTGAATTGGCCTTCGTCATCCATGGCCATTATCTCTAGCTCGCGCTTTGCAAGAAGGATAGGGATACATTTCAACGTCTCCGGGTATTGTTTGAGGATGGCTTCGAATTCCTTCTCGATGTTCTTTGAACCAATGAGCGAGTTCAATATGTTCAATGGGATCTTGATTGCCTCAACATTTGCGAAAACCTTGTCAAAATCCACATAATATTTGTAGTCAGCGATAGACGGTCTAAAGGCCGCAAGCCATTTATCGAAATCTCTCATAACTCTATATGTTGAAAGCGTTTGAAATCATTATCTCTGAAATGCATCCTCGGCCATTGGGATTGGAGTTAATCATTCTGGCTGCTGATACTCTTTTAATTGTGAAATTATGATATAGCCTGTCAAAGAAGTTCTCTTCAGGATCTACATTTTTAGGGTCTGAATTGCTTGCTACAAACACAGCTCCTTCCGCTGCAATATCTTCAATGAAACGGCCTAAACGCCGCTGCTCGTTGTCATCGAAACCATCTTTGGCGTATGAAGTGAACGCAGCGGTCTCAGTCAAGGGCTTATACGGAGGATCAAAGTAAAACACGGCATCAGGTCCAGCAAACAAGCCGGTTTCACTGAAATCTCCGCAAAGAATTTCAACCTTCTGGAGAAGGGCGGAGTCTGCACGCAAGGTATCTTCATCACAAATCTTTGGGTTAGAGTATTTGCCATGAGGAACATTGAATTCGCCCTTTGAGTTAACCCGGTAAAGGCCGTTAAAGCATGTCCTGTTCAAGAAAATAAACAGAGCAGCAGTCTCCACATCAGATATGTCTCGCGAATTGAACAAGGCTCTTTTCGACAAGAAATATTCTTTTCTATCATCTGCACCTAAAGAAATGTACTCGGACTGAATCCGGTTGAGTTCTTGTATCAGAGCTTCAACATTGCTTTTGATGACTCGATATGTGCAAATCAACTCGGCGTTGATATCATTGATGACGGCTCTCTCAATATTTGGATACTCCTGAAGAATCCAAAACAGCACTGCGCCACCTCCCACAAATGGCTCCACATATGTGAGGCCTGTTCTCTTTCCCAAATCTGACGGCAGGGCTCTTTTTACCTCGTCAAGTAGTTGAGTTTTACCTCCAACCCATTTGATGAACGGCTTTGCCGATATATCTTTTATGCTCTTCATACATTCAAATGCATTTGGAGCAAATTTACAAAAAAGAACGTGATGTTTCGACATAATAAACGTTTATTGTTGTATAACAATACGTAACGGGATAGTATAGCCATACACATCATAGCATTATGGCTCATTCTGAAAGCCTTTCAATGGACAAAATTCCATATAATAATGCAGAATCCAAGTAATGACAGCATATAGGCAATCCCGGCGGACCACCAGAAGACCTTCTTTGAGAGCCATACGCCTTTGTTGGTGCTGAGGTCAGCCAGGAACTTTTCGTTGTGCTCCTGAATGTCGCGAAGGTATTCGGCCTGTATCTCCTTCATCTTTTGGCTTGTCTCATTGAGGGCGTTCTGGCAGATTGTATTGAGCTTAGCCCCAACATCATCCGGAAGTGAAAGAGGAACGGATTTCCGGCACATTTCTACGACCTGACTCCCAACCTGCTTTTGAAGGTCGAACAGCCCTTCTGTTTCGCAGGAGAGCATTGCATGCACCTGGTCCATAACATCAACCACGACCCTGAGCCCAGCCTTATCCTTGTCAATCTTTTCAGACACTTCTTTCAAGGTTTCAATTATGGATTGCGCCGCCATTCTATATATGATTCCAGCAAATCAGGAGTGATTTCACCCACATAAATGGAATCTGGCCGGTAGGTTCCCCGCTTGGTGGAGCACAAGAACTCACGGAATATGTTCATTCCGCTCTTACCGTTCTCATATCGGCTGTGGCCGATCCTGTTTCTGGCGTAATCGGAAGCCAGCCTTTCGATGGTGAACTCCACGAAATCACGTCCCTTGTCTCTCCGGATCACCGGCTTGTCATCCATAATGGACGTAATGACTTCAACTGTCAACTGGAATGGATTCAGTTCGATGAATTCGGCAATCAGCGAATCCAGATGCTCGACTCGCGATTGGAGCATCTTGTTCAGGCGTTTGTACTCCGGCCCATAAGAGGCCCGGATTTCGCCTCGTCCATTGTCCCCGTTCTGGTTCCAGTCGGTGACTTTTATGAAGAGATTGGTAGTCCTCCTTACAGCCTGACGGTCCCAGGTGTATTCAAGATCCAACGGATAGGGTTTGTCATTCTCTATCTGTCTCGGCGTGCGGAGTCTGTACCTGCCGTGAGGGTATAATCTTTTCGGTCGTCCCATTTTTGTCTGTCTCCCGTGTTATCCACGAGGATGTACAAACATACTGAATTTTATACAAACAAACTCGTTTTTTGAGCTATTTTTAGCGCAAAATACAAACAAATTCGGTGCTTTCAGGACATAAAAAACAGCGATACAAACAAATTAATTTTTGTCTATATCGCTGATTATAAGTTAATTATCGCGTAAAATTGCGCTTAATATTCTTCCTCATTAAAAAAACATTACAGTGGCTTCCAGACTTCACAGAGTGCCATTTTTGCTCAGTTGTGTTAAGTATTGTGTTAACTTTCAAGGAGTTATAATGCGACA
>CACYKX010000277.1 GCA_902775075.1 uncultured Prevotellaceae bacterium
ACGGTGTGCCTCGTCAATAATAATGAGGTCGAAGTGCCCGACGCTGAATTTCACATCTACTTCATTGATGTAGTTAATCATCGTCTGGTAGGTGGAGAATACAAATCTGGCTTCCAAGTCTGGCACATCATCATCAGACAGTGAAGTCATAGATTCACTCGGAAGTAGATTCTCATAATTGCTACGTGCCTGACCAACTAATTCTGTCCTGTCTGCAAGGAACAGCACATTCTTAATCCAGTTGTTGTTAGCGAGTAGCTTGCAAAGAGAAATGCTGACACGGGTCTTTCCTGTACCAGTTGCAAGTACGAGCAAACCACGTCGATGTTTTAGGTTAAGCCATTCCACCAGACTCTTGATAGCCGTCTTTTGATATGGACGGTTAGTGATGGCTTCATCTATTGTCAAATCTGTGATGTTTGCACGTCCACGCTTCTGAATCAGGTATTCCAAATCGTCGTGACTGTGGAATGAAATCACGTCACGGTCTGGATAGCCCATGCCGTCAATGACCTTGGTTACATAGCCGTTGGTGTAATAGATAACAGGACGAACACCGTACTTGGCTTCCAAGCAATCCGCATACATAATTGCTTGTTTTCTGCCTTTTCCAGCATTCTGGATGGTACTCTTTGCCTCGATGACAGCCAAAGGTTTTCCTCCTTTACTGAAAAGCACATAGTCGCAATAGCCAATACCACTTGGCGTAGGCATTCCTTCAACCTTGATTTCAATACCAGCCTTTCCGCCTTGTATGTCACCATTGACTGTGAGGATGTCCCATTTTGCTTCATTAAGCATATAGTCAATGAGGCACTTTCTGGTGATGGCTTCACTTGCAAGTGACTCCTTTGGTTTCTCGCCAGGCTTGGTCGGATTCTGAATAGCTGCTTGTGGTACACTATTCACAACATCGATAGCAACCTGTGGCTCATCAGTTGATACAACATGCACTCCAGGAAATACCTGTGGCACAAGAGTAGCATCGAAAGCTGTAATCTTTTTCAACGCCTTCCAACGATACAGGAAGCCACTGACTACATAATACAAAGAACGAAGACAGATGAAAGCATCATTCTTCTTTATCTCTTGTGCGCCAGTATGAGAGGCATAGTTACCTATCTTCTTGACAGTGCGTATGTCTCTTTCAAATTCCCAGTCATAATCAATGAAGGCATCTATCTCTGGACGTTTCAGCATATCGTTAAGCGTCTCATGCTTTTCGAGAGTTACTGAAGCCATGGTCAGATGGTTCTTAACCAACCATTCCAATGCCTTGCGAGCATTGGTGGCCGATTCCTCCGGGAAGGAACTCTGAAATATTTCTGCCTTATCGCAGTATGCGTGCAATTGACTAAAGCTCGGTATATGCTGAGCCAAAAGCTGGATAAAGTCGAAATTCTTCATAACTGTTTAATTATATTTCATAATTTAATCAAACCAATACTGCATACGTGAAGCAAGTAGTGTTTCGAGATCTTGAATAGATGAACTAATGTGTTTTTTCTGACGCTCAATAACATTTATCTTTTCAGCAAAGGTCTGCTGGAGAGCCATTGGAGGAAAAATAATTTTTGTTTTTTTGATTTCGCCTAAATGCAAATTAGGAACACCAATTCCTTTTAAAGAATCATCGAATTGCCTTTTTGTATATGGATTATTAATAGCATAGTGTAAATACTCAGGTAAACAGTTTTCCTTGGGCCTTAGTAAAGCCAAACTAACATATATATCAAATATTTCATCTGTTTCTACTATGGCACATATTCCTGTTGTTCCATTTTTGCACAATAAAATATCTCCGCGTTTCGGAGCTATCCTTTTATATAATTCTGTGTGAAGTTCATATGGAATATATTTAATGTTTAACCAATTAATATAACCACTTACAACATCCTTCGCAGACAAGAACTTTACACCTTTAACTTTATCATCTGTGTACGTAGGAGTTTGATGAGTACCATCTTTTATAAATTCGCATGTTTCGTTCAAGGTTTGGACTGTAAAGGACGTATTGTTCAAGTCACCAAACATCTCATAAAAAACACTATATGCGAGGCTTTCCAGGTCACTCATCTGAGACTTTTTAAGTTCAATCAGTTCGTTGATCTTGTTAAGTTCATCTACAATGGATTGTTGTACGTCAATTGAAGGAACAGGTATTCTTTCTTTGCCGTAATCTTTAAAGTAAATATGCGGAATGGTCGCACCAGAAACACAGTGTGACAAATCAAGTTTAATAAGGAAATATTTGATGTAATCAAGCAGACAGTTATCTTTTGCAAAGATATACTGCATAGTGCCGACCAAAGACGAAAAGGCAGGATAGGTGTTAACCCTACCAACTCCGGCACCATCCTTAACTATTCCAATATAGGGCTTGTCTTGATGGTAGAAATCCACATTCTTCACCAACCCACTTGCTCCAAACAATGGATAATCTCCATTGTTATCTTCGAGTTTGTTGATAACAATGTTAGAAGAGCCTTTATCGCATACTTCATTCAATTTCTTATATATCCAACCTTGTCTCATATTTCTTCAAGCATTTTACACAATTCTTTGTAACCTTTCAAATAAACGTCTTCAGTCTCTTCAAGACGATTAAGGATGTCTTTTACTGGTTCAAATTCAATCTTCTCACGCTCTATCTCTTTATATTTGTTTATTGAAAGGTCATAGCCATTTTGGCGGATGTCCTCAACAGACACAAAGAAGCTTTGCTCTTTGCGGGTTCTGGATTCCTCTACTTTCAGATTGTGAAAACGTGATACAATATCAGGGATATCGTTTTCTGAGATTGCGCTACGTTTGTCATCAAGAGAGAAGCCATCGGCTTTCATGTCGTAAAACCAAACTTTATCAGTACCTCCACTATTAGTCTTAGTAAAGACAAGCACGGCTGTACTTACTCCTGCATAGGGCTTGAACACGCCACTTGGCATAGAAATTACAGCCCTTAACTGTTGGTTGTCCACAATTTCCTTTCGAATGGCGACATGTGCTTTACTTGTACCAAAGAGCACTCCGTCAGGAACTATGCTGGCACAGCGTCCACCAATTTCCAAAGAACGCACAAATTGAGCAAGGAACAGTAGTTCTGTCTTGCTTGTATTAGCGTAAGCAAGAATCTTCTTGTTAACATTACCTTTGTCTAAACTTCCTGCAAAAGGAGGATTGGCCATAATGAGCGAATAGCAATTCTGGTCTTCGTTCTGTTCTGAAAGAGAATCGCGCCAAGCCAAGTTTGGACTGCTAATGTCGTGAAGCAAAAGGTTCATGGCTCCGATACGAAGCATTGTCTGGTCTGTATCATAACCATTAATCATGCTGGTTTTGATATG
>CACYKX010000278.1 GCA_902775075.1 uncultured Prevotellaceae bacterium
CACCTTAGGGTGTGGACATGACTTATCTGGTTACGCGGGCAATCCTAGGGCCTCAAGATGTAGATAAGGCGGTTCACGCCTTTTCTATGTTCTGAGGTCCCGTTGGTTTTGTCCGTTCACAAAGCCCGATAAGTCAGCAAGTGCCTAAAACCGAATATTGCTATGCTATTTCAGAAAACTATTCTCAAGAAATACTTGGGTATGATTGATGAAGAATTTGTCATTATGGCTTGGAAACAGTTTCAGGCTTATTTTCTTGATGCGGAGATACAAGCCAATATTCAACAATCGAAAGAAGAACAATTCCAGGAAGGTTTCCTTCGCGAATTGTTTGTGAAGGTGTTGGGCTATACGCTAAACCCCTCGCCTAACTTCAACTTGATTACAGAGAAAAAGAATGAGACAAACTCGAAGAAAGCTGATGGTGCTATTCAGAAAGACGACAAGGTAATTGGTGTGATTGAGTTGAAAGACCATAAGACCACAGACCTTTCTAAAGTAGAGCCGCAGGCCTTCAACTATAAAAGCCAGCATCCTGATGCACGTTATGTCATTATCTCCAATTTCGAGAAACTTCGTCTATATATTGACAATGCCGTAGAGTTTTGTGAGTGGAACCTGTTTCATCTGACGGAAGAGGACTTTCGTGAGCTTTACCTCTGCCTCGCATGGAAGCAGGTTGAGCGGGGTGTGGCTTTGCAGATGAAACAAGAGTCTGTGTCTAGCGAAGACCAGATTACGAAAGCACTCTATAAAGACTATTCGCAATTCAAACGAGTGCTTTTTGCTGATATTCTGAAACAGAATCCGACTCCTGAAGGCAAGGATGATAAAGAATGGCAACTGCTTCTTTTTAAGAAAACGCAGAAGTTGCTTGACCGCCTGCTGTTCATTTTCTTTGCTGAAGATTGTGGTTTACTTCCTCCCAACTCTATGGTGAAAATCATCGACCAGTGGGTAGATTTGAAAGATAAATATGATGAATATTTTCCATTCTACGACAGGGTAAAGAAGTATTTTGGCTACATGAATACAGGCTATCAGGGCAAACAATATGAGATATTTGCCTATAATGGTGGACTATTTAAGCCTGATGAAGTACTGGACAATATCAAGATTAGCGACGATTTATTGGTAGCACACACTCGTAAATTGTCGGAATACGACTTTGAGAGCGATGTGGATGTGAACATCTTGGGCCACATCTTTGAGAATTCGCTTTCAGAGATTGAAGAGGTGACTCAGCAAATCAATAATGGGACAACGCCACAAACCTCGAAGCGTAAGCAGGATGGTGTGTTCTATACGCCTCAGTATATTACCAAATATATCGTAGAAAATACCGTTGGGCGCCTTTGTGCAGAGAAGAAAAAGCAGCTGAACATCGTTGAAGATGAATATTTCTCAGATCAACGTCGCCAGCTGCAAACCAAGAAGCGTTTATTGGATCAGTTGCACCAGTATCGTGATTGGTTGCTTCAGATTACGATTCTCGATCCAGCTTGTGGTAGTGGTGCTTTCCTGAATGCTGCTTTGCAATGGCTGATGGCAGAACATAAATTGATTGACGAGATGGAGGCAAAGGTGGCTGGTTCTACTATTGTATTCCAGGATGTGGAGAATAGTATCTTAGAGCACAACCTTTATGGTGTTGACATCAATGAAGAAAGTGTTGAGATAGCTCAGTTAGCGCTATGGCTTCGTACAGCCAAACCGCATCGTAAACTGAACTCACTCAATGAGAATATCAAGTGTGGCAACTCGCTGATTAGCGACCCTGCCATTGCCGGCGAAAAAGCCTTCAACTGGCAAGAGCAATTCCCCAAGGTATTCGAAAAAGACGGCTTTGATGTTGTGATTGGTAATCCGCCGTATGTGAGGGCAGAGATAATTGCTCAGAAAGATATGGAGTATTATCGCGACAATTACAAAGTGCACAATCCTGATGGTGATTTGTTCTCGTATTTTTATGAGAAAGGTATGAATATGCTAAAAACAAATGGAATGTTTGGATTTATCTCCAACACGTTTGATAAGACAACCGCAGGAAAAACTCTTCGTAATTATATTCAGACCAACACTAAGATTGAAGGCTATATTGACTTTACTGAAGTACAGATATTTGAAGGTGCTACAACTTATCCAATAATCCTTCTTCTTTCTAAAGAAAAAGAAGAGAAACATACCTTCGTATATACAAAAATACCAAAAGAAATGCAAGGGTCTGTGATTATCAGTTCCGCACCTACTAAAGAAATTGAACAGGATGGACTTGATAGCGACAACTGGAGTTTCCAGAGCACAGAAATGTCAAAAGTGATAAGAAAGATTACAAACTACGAATCAGTCAGGAAGCAATATGGAAAATGCTATTACGGCGTAAAGACTGCTTTAAACGATGCTTTCATCATTAATGAAGAAACCAAAGTCCTATTAAATAAAAAAGACGTAAAATCTGATGAATTAATAAAACCTATTTATGAGGGCAAAGATTTACAGAAGTGGTGTAACCAACAACTACAAAAATACTTGATTTGTACTCATAATGGATATGATGATGTCCCTGCTATAGATATTGACCAGTATCCCGCAATTAAAGAATATTTAGGTGGTTTTGAACCGCAATTAAGCAAACGATACGACAAGGGGAACACCCCATACAATCTTCGAAACTGCGCATATCAGTCCCTGTTCTACCAACCAAAGATTATTTGGGGAAATTTACAGAACTCAAACAAATTTAGTTGGGATGATAAAGGAACTGTAATATCTGCTCCTGCATGTATGCTGCCTACTAATAACAAAGCTCTTCTTGCTGTTCTTAATTCAAGAATTGTATGGCTATTCCTTACTTCCATTTGTGTGGTTCGTAATGGAGGATATATTGAAGTTAAACCCCAATATTTTGAGCAGATTCCAATTCCTCCCTTGGATAATGAGTTAGGAAAGGAGTTGTCAGACATCGTAGATACAATGTTAGCTTTAAATAAAGAACTTCAAGAGAAACGCACTCGTTTCTTGCGTCGTCTAAGTGAGAACTTTGACGGTATTAAAATAACAACGGCTTTGCAGACATTTGACCAGTTGGACTTCAAGGGCTTTGTGGCAGAACTGAAGAAACAGAAGATAAAACTCACTCTGGTACAGCAAGACGAGTGGGAAGACTACTTCAACCAATATCGTCAAGCCTGCCAAGAACTCTCAGAACAGATTAAGACTACAGACAATGAAATTGATCAGCGCGTGTTCGACCTCTATGGCCTGACTCCAGAAGAACGAGAAATCGTTATTAAACAATAGAAATCACGGTGTTATTCTAATGAAAAATGTAACTAAAGTAGC
>CACYKX010000279.1 GCA_902775075.1 uncultured Prevotellaceae bacterium
CGTAAAGATGTGGGCACGGACGTGCGACGCGCATGCATGGAAGGAAGTGACAAATATCTGCTCGCTTCCGTTCATCTATCACCATGTTGCGCTTATGCCTGACCTTCACGGAGGTAAAGGCATGCCCATAGGAACGGTGCTCGCTACTAACGGAGTGGTCATTCCGAATGCAGTAGGTGTGGACATCGGCTGCGGAATGTGCGCAGTAAAGACCAACATCAAGGTTGAAACGGTAACACAGGAAGTGCTTCGCAAGAAGATTATGCGTGGCATACGTAAGCAGATTCCGCTTGGTAAGGAACATCACAAACAAGCACAGGACGAGAAGTACATGCCGCTAGGCTTCGACATCGATAAGCTAGAGATTGTCAAGCGGCGCTATGTTTCGGCCACCAAGCAGGTTGGTACCCTTGGTGGCGGCAATCACTTCATTGAGTTGCAGAAGGATGATGATGGCTTTATGTGGATAATGATTCACTCCGGTTCGCGCAACCTTGGCAAGCAGGTCGGCGATTATTATAACGAGAAGGCTGACATGCTTAACCGCCGTTGGTTCTCAACGGTGAAGTCTGAGATTATGCTGCCGTTCATTCCGTTACGTGATCCATTGTTCAAGGAATATTGGAACGAGATGGAATACTGCATTGCATTCGGCTTGTGCAACCGCCGGCTGATGATGCAGCGGATAGAGGAAGTCATTGCCGACGCTATACCGGATGCGGAGTTTGAGCCGATGATAAACATCGCCCATAACTATGCGGCATGGGAGAACCACTTTGGCGAGAACTGCATCGTTCACCGCAAGGGTGCGACTCGTGCACGTCTTGGTGAGATTGGCATTATCCCGGGTTCACAGGGTACAAGCAGCTACATCGTAGAAGGACTCGGCAATCCCGACTCGTTTATGAGTTGCTCTCATGGTGCAGGTCGTGCGATGAGCCGTACTGAGGCGGTACACACCCTTGACCTTGAAAAGGAAAAGGAGCGGCTTGACAGTCTCGGCATTGTCCACGCAATCCGTTGCCAGAAGGACTTGGAAGAGGCAGCATCGGCATATAAAAATATTGAAGAGGTTATTGTTGAAGAGCAGGATCTTGTGAAGGTCAAAGTTCACTTATCTCCAATAGCAGTTATTAAAGGCTGACATCATTACGTTTATCAAAACAGAAAAGAGGATGCGTCAAAAGTAAAAATAGTCGCTTTTTGACTCATCCTCTTTTATTATTTAACGTCTAGCATTTTGTAAATGACTTCAGGTCACTTACGTGTCTACTCACTGTCTTTTTCAGTTTGACGAATCTCTCAGAAACCGTTTGATTACTTCATGCCACTTTGTCCAAGAGAACGCAGTAGAAGGATGGCTGATAAACAAGACCTTTACCAGATGGCCGTTGTCCAATTGGTAAGTTCCCGTCTTGCCTGTTACACCGTCAAAGCTCAGAAACTCGCCTGGCTGCCAGTGGATGCCAGGTGTGTAATTGTAGAGGCGTCCCGTGCCCCATGCGATGATGTATTCGGGCTCGAAGTGGTTTAAGACCTCGAAGAAGGCATCTGCAGAATTGTCAAACTCCTCCCTTATGCGGTCTTCGCGTGCATGGGTAGCCGTAGTCTGCAGATAGTTGTAGAAAAGCAATGAATTCCACACTTCTTTTTCCTCGTTTTCGGCAAGTTCCTTGCCTGCAAGTGCTTCCTCAAACTTGGTGAATGTATTCATCCAACGAGGAATGTCACTTTCTTTCCGGCCAAGATACCATTCTACGTCTTTCGTGGTAAAATTGGCATCGTCGTTAATCTCAGGGCTGTCGGGGTCGGCAATATGGCTTTCGCCGAGAACCATGATACGCTTCTTGAAGATACCGCCTGTAGCGTAATCCTTTCCTACCCATGGCAGGAAATGTACCTTGTTGAGGTTTCCTTTATCCATAACGAATAACTTAAATTGGTTAATATATGTGTCTCTATAAATTTTCAATCTTGTGGTGTGAGGGCATATTTAAGGAGTTCCTTTGCTTCTTGCTCTTTACGTAGTATTGTAGCTTCATCCCACGTCTCCTTGTTTTTCACACTGTTAATCATATATTGTAGCTTTAAACTATAGGTCTTCATAGAATCGGCATCTCCAAAATTACCAGCCTTACCTGTGGGAAGATAATTAGAAAATTTTGAATTCATACCACGACTTATAATGCAAAGATTTCCGAAGCTGTGCAATGGTCTAAAGTCCATTGGGGGTCTACCTATTGGATGCTGTGGATAGAAATGCTCTACAGAAGTTCTGTAAGCAAACTCAAAATCAGCTTCCTTATTATCTTTCCATATAACATAGTCAAAGTAGTTGAAAACAAAGTTCTCAATTTTTTCGCCGACCTTACTGCTTTTGCCTATATTAATGTTCTCCCAACATACGGTATTGACGTTCCCCTTAGGTTTTCCTCCATTCTTTATTATCATTGTGTCTATTTCTAGAGGATCAGAAGAAAGATACCTGTCAAGCATATATGTACGAGCCAAGTCTTCCAAAAAGCTGATAAGGTGATGAGATGTTACATCAGTCTCCTTATAAAGAAAATTTTGTATCCTAAAAGGACGGACGCACAACGTATGCTAGAAGTGGCAATTCATGAATATGCTCACCATGTCCACCTGACTGAATTATCAAAAGGGGATCACAAACTTGACAGATCTCATGGTCATAACTTTATGAGAATTTATACGGCATTAAGAGCCAAAGCTGTTGAACTTGGGCTGTTGGGTGACATTTATGATAGAAGTGATGAGCTAATCAATGATATTCTTAAAGGTTAACCTTTGATGAAATCGAAATACAGACTTATTATTGCTGGTGGTCGTGATTTTAATGATTACGATTATCTCAAGGAAAATTGTATGTCAGTAATCGACAAACTGAAGAATGATTATGATGTTATAGTTGTTTCTGGTCATGCACAAGGAGCGGATATGCTTGGAGAAAGACTAGCTAACGAGCATGGCTTAATGCTTGAAGTGTATCCTGCTGACTGGAAATTACATTATCGGAGTGCCGGATTCAGGCGTAATGAGCAGATGGGTGATATTTCAGATGGTCTTATAGCTTATTGGGATGGAAGAAGTCATGGTACAAGGCACATGATTGAATACGCTAAAAGCAAAGGACTTGATGTAACGGTTTATTATTATAATTTTGTTTATGAACATAACACATAACGTAAGGCTATTTAATTAAGCAATATGGGCCCAAGGGGGATTGTCCGTGGCGGACGGATGCCGCTGCCTAACCAAAGAACTTGATATGATAGCGTGCTAAAACTATTTTTTTTGCTTACCTTTGC
>CACYKX010000280.1 GCA_902775075.1 uncultured Prevotellaceae bacterium
TCAACATTATGCCCATGCCAAAAACATCCATTCACAAAGATACATGTTCTGTATTTTCTCAGCACCAGGTCTGGATGCCCAGGCAGCCGTTTGTAGTTTAGTCTATATCGGAATCCTCTCTTCCACAACCCTTTGCGCACAATTATTTCTGGCTTTGTATCTTTTGACTTAACAAATGCCATATTATTATGAAGCTGCAAAGAGTACTTTTCCATAATTAATAAGGAACAGAATTTGTTATAATAAGCTCCTTTATGTCAATGAAATTCAATTCAGGATTTTCACGAAATGTATTTGCGATGATATTTAACCATGAGTGGAAGAGGTGTTTAGGATCATATGGAAAATACCAATATTCCTTAATATCCATAAGTAAGTCATTATCAGGATGAGCAAGAAGGGCTTTTATATATTGCTGTCTCTCCAAAAGTCTTTGCACAACCTGAGGAAATGGTTTCTTAAGAAGTTTACCATTGAGAATCGTCATTTTACCACCTGCGGAAAAAGAATCGCGCATGTTATGGCATACCACAGAGTAGTGATTACATAACCACAAGGCCACTTCTTTATAACCAATAGAAGAATTTCTCGAGAATACAGAAGGGAATAGTATATATGTCCTCGTAGTTAAATCCTCCTTGACGCTTGTTGGCAAATCGCTGAAAATAGAAAGGCTCACATTTGCAGTTTCTCCCATCCACCAAGGCATCTCTACCTTGTGTTCTTCTTTTGCTTTCTGTATGTAGTATTTTCTTACACAAGCAATCTTCTCATTCTCCTCCATCAGACGAAATGTGTCATAATCAGTTTTCATCTTACGGAAGATGTTTTCTTCATCATTTAACATCATGTCTATAAGATAACGTGGCGAGTGAGTAACCGCAATACCTTTAAGACATTCTTGATATGGCCTGCACCTGAAAGAAGGCGGAGTACTACCCAAACTTCCAAAAAGCATGTATATTCTCTCGACGTCCTCACTCCTTGTAGATTCGACAATACTACTTCCTGTAGATGTCCATTTATCCTTATTAGTTGACTTGACCTCAACTCCATACATGTTTGTTGTCATTATATCAGGAAAGGTGTGTCCTGAGACTAAGGATATGTCAGACTCTCGAAAAGGAGTAGAATGACATACTTCTTTAAGTATCCGCTCAGTAACTTTCTCCAATTCCGAAGGAGAGCAATCTCGAAATAGAGAAGGATTCATTTTGGACTTTTCATTAAAACAGGCTTCAGTCTTACACATGAAGTCTGCAAAAGCTCTATTTGCTTCATCTATGCTTCTATTATGGATAGCAATGATGTTTTCGTCTCTATTTATCATCTCCAAAATATTTAGGCCATAGTTCTTGTAATCTCATAGCAATATGATATGCTAAAACAGGGGGTACAGCATTACCGATAATCTTATAAGCTCCAGAAGAACTAACATGATAGCCATTACCTGAAGTCTTTTTGATTACAAAGCGATAATCTGGTGGAAAAGTCTGTATCAAAGCACACTCTCTTGGTGTTAATCTTCTTTCTTTTAAGCCAGCCTTAAGTTCATCAACATGCTTACCACCATGCTCTACAGAGAGGCGACGGAATTCAATATTCCCATGATGCTCAGAACGGATGGTTGGACCAAGTCCATCAAGCTTTATTTCTATTTGACCTTGACTGCCATTGGAAAGGAACTTCGCTTTTGAATAAACCTTTTGTGACTCATCACGAGAATCTTCTGGTTCATCAAGGTCTTTTAAAACATCATATGTAGTAACCTTAGGAAGTAGGCTTTCGTCCTTAATCGTTCCGGCATGTGTTGGTTTTGGATACGGATTATACTCATCTGGCACGATGTCAGATTCCAATGCCTTAAGAGCCTCAGCTTTCAACACATCTCGTCTAATACCAATAAAGATAACACGTTCTCTTGATTCTGGAACACCATAATTTCCTGCATGAAGAACTTGCGGAGACAATACTATATAACCGTTACCGTCTGCACTAGCGAAGTCCTTTTGGATAATATCCTTTACGTCACCAAGATTAACAAGTCCTTTCACATTCTCTGCAATGAACACCTTTGGACGTACAATATCAATCACTTGTTTCATCCAGAAATATAGTTTTCCTCTGCTTTCTTCCGTCGGTTTGTCGTCTGCACGTTTCTTTCCCCAATCATCTTTTTGCGAGTTGAATCCTTGTCGTTTACCTGCCACACTAAAGTCCTGACATGGGAAGCCACCTGTTACGACATCAATGTCTTTGGGGAATATATCAGCGCCTTGTTGATGCATCTTTACCAATTCCACAATACTGGCGTTATGATAAACGTTCTCGCTATAGCCAAAGCGACTCATATACACAGTCCATGCTTTTTCTGCCTCTGGCAGTATGTCATTTGCAAAGACTGTTTGGAATTGTGTCTTCTTTAAAAACACCCAATTATCATCATTCATTTGATGATCGATGTAGGGACTATTAGGTGCAAATGATTTCTTATTGGCAATGAAATGACCTTCAAATCCCAAATCCATGCCCCCACATCCTGAGAACAAAGAGAGTAGTCTGAGCCTTTTGTCCTTATGTAATGGCTCATCGTCAAAGCGAATTGGGATTACCGAGTCCTCAACTTTTTCAATTTGTTCATCAACAATATAAGAATTCAGATCTTTGTCGTTATAAAGAGTCTCGCTCATATCGATTTTTGACACGAAAAACCCCTTGCACCTTTGATTGAAAAAGCGCAAGGGGCTGTCGTGCCCAAAAGAAGCGACTGGAAACGCTGCAAGAAAAGCATAACAAGTCCCTCACGCTGTTCCGTGCGAGTACATTGCGTCTTTTCTGCTTCCTGCGTCAGTTAGATTTCCAGTTCTCTTTTGTCAGAAGCGAAATGATGCTCGTCAGTATGGTTTAGTCAGTTTCTCTTTACTGTCTTCTAATTCTATTTGTTCTGACAAGCACCCCAAAGTCAGATTGATAATACTATTCTGATGACCACATACGAAAAACGTGGATGCTTTCATCTGCCCGTTCCACTCTTCTGGCCTACCACAGCCAATAGCAAAAGAACAAACAGAGAAACATCCACGTTGAGGTATATAGATACACCGTAAAGTGTGCTAGTGAGGACATGGTTAGCCCTCGCAGCACACTACGGAGAGTATATACTACACCCCGTGGAGTTACCCCAGCATTGTCATGGCTTGCTATTTCGATTGTGGTAGTTCGAAGAGTCCAAAAACAAAGCGTCAGTAACGCCTTTCCAATATGTAGTGCCCCACCCTGCAGCTCCGCACACCTCAGCATGCATCATAGCCAC
>CACYKX010000281.1 GCA_902775075.1 uncultured Prevotellaceae bacterium
CCTGAAGGCACGCGTTGAGAAGCTCGTTCCCGTTTACGAGGAGGCTCTGAACAACGTGAAGGCCCTCGACAATCAGGATGCTCACGACTTCCTGGCTCGTCGTCTGTACGACATGACTGCCGAGCTGGTGATGTCACTCCTGATCCTGCGCGACGCCACCAAGGCTCCCGAGCTCTTCGAGAAGAGTGCCAACGTATACGTTCGCATGGCCGAGGAGGATGTTCTCGGTAAGAGCGCTTACATCAAGGCATTCCAGGTTGAGGACCTGGCTTCTTTCAAAGCAAATGACGAGACTGCTGAATAAGCAATCCCAATACCAACAAGAAAATGAGCATCCCCGCAAGGATGCTCATTTTTTATGTTTATTCCTATGACTTCAGGTCATTTGAATATATCAAATTCCTCATTGTAGGCTGGTGATTCGATAGACAACAGATTGAGGACTGAATGAAAGATGAAGTGCTGCTCCAATACTGCAGGCAGATTACTCTTATAAGACCTGTAATTCTTTGAAGTCCATACCAGGAAAGGAATCTCGTACTGCTCCTTGGGAGCCAATCTCATAGGCAGGCCATGCATAAACATCTTATTCTCGCCAAGCGACTCACCATGATCGGAAATAAATATCATCGCACACTTCCTGTCTTTCACAGTGCGCAGGGTGTCGATAAGACCGTTTAGGAGATAATCCGTGTAGCGAATGGTATTATCATAGGCATTGACAAGCATACCCACATTCTTCTCACCCTCCTCCACATTCTTGGCAACAGGCTTGTAAGTTTCAAACTCCTTGGGGTACTTGTTGACATACTGAGGCCCGTGGCTGGTACTGGTGTGCAGGATAACCAGCACCTTGTTCTTTGGACTTGACTCAATGCGCTGGCGGAGCCCTGCATAGAGGAGACCGTCGTATTGCCTATCCACATCGGGATATTTATCAGCCAGTTCTGAGTCCGTCAGGTATTCATCGATATGTATAGGCGGTTCGCCCCAGTTAGATGTACGCCATGATACATCTACACCTGTACGGAAGGCATAGTTAGGCAACAACTCATAGAGGTCGCCACAGTCTTTTGGCTCAAGAATTGCCTTAGTGCCGGCTGTAGTATAAGTGGCACAAGAGTTTGCCTTAAACACTTTCAGTTCCTTCTGTTTCGTCAACAGGGGATTCGTTTCACGCTGATAGCCGTAGAGCTGAAAATTGGCTTTTCTGGCCGACTCACCAATGACAAGCACCACCGCAACCTTCTCCTCATCCGTAATTTTGCCGTCGGGCAGTTTGATTTCCTCGGCCTGCTTATCATGCATAGAACTAAAGACACGGCATGTATTAACGATATACGACCATGGCTGCAGCAATCCACCCAACTCGGTGTCGTGCTGACTGATAAACAACGTCTGATTGATGTTCAACAATGCAACAACGAGAACAACAGCCAACGAACTACCACAATAAATACCCAGTTTTTTTATCTTGCCGATTACAACTGACTGAAACAGACAGAACAAGGCTGGCAGAATACCAAAGACAAAGATAAAGAGCCACAGCGACCAACTAAAGAACCCTGAAGCTTCCGAGTATCTGGTGTTAAACACATTCTCGATAGTGGTAGAATCGATAATGACATTATAGGTCAGAATAAAATAAACCGCCGTAGCATTAATCACCGACAAGATAGCCATTATCATTCGTCCTACGATTCTCAAGCAGAACATAGTCAAATAGGTCATCATGAAGTTTAATACCAACATGATGACTACCAAAGATACCATCAGCCATACGACACCTAACGGACTCTCATTGCTGTTGTCGATAACAAACCGAAAGAAGGGAATGTTGTAAAGCAATAAGGTACCTATGCTGACAATACATGAGAATGCGAAAAGTGAAACAGGACGTTGAAAAAACTTTTTCAGATTACGTAATAAACCGATCATTTTATCTCTTCTTTATTTAGTTTCAGTACTTTGTTCCTGCAAAAATAGAACATCAGGAACGGTGTTGTAAAGCCGATCATGCTGCCTACACACACATCCGACAGGAAGTGTTGAGAAAGATAGACGCGCGAATATGCGCCCATAGCGGCAAAAAACAACAGGAGCACCAAAGTCACATCAAACAGGATATTGGTCTTGAGGGTATGTGGTCTCCTACTATAATAATATGACAATACGATCACGCTACAGGTACAAAACATAAAGAACGTAGATGCATGTCCTGAAGGAAAGGAGTTGCTGTGATGCAAATCGACTCCTTGAACAAGAGGTAATACTAGATCAGGGCATTTTTCAAACACACAAATAGGACGATCCATACAGATACAATGCTTCAATATCTGCAATAGAGTACCTCCCGACACTTCTGACAAGGCAAAGAAAGCTGTTATCTTACCCTTCTTCCAAAACAAGGGAAGCAAGGCTATAATATACAAGGGCCATTCGGCCATCAAGGTAAAATACTTAAAGAAAAAATCAAGACCATCTAAATGATAGGAATTGAGCAATATATGAAGATTGGGTTTCGGATACATATATATCAACCCAAGTGTAATCATAAGTAATAACAAATATGGTATAACATAAAGGTAAACCATTCTAAGTAATACGTTCTTGCTAATCATTTTCTATGCGTGACTGGTTATTTTTATTTAATCTCATTCTTCTTAGCAGCTAGTTCTTTGGTTAGATCGCAGTTTTTCCGATGCAAAATTAAGATTTTTATTTTAAATGTCTGCACAATCCTTAAAAAAAATGCAATAAGAATACGAATTTCCACGCATATTTGTATCAATATCGGAATTTTTCTTTAAATTTGCAGTGTGAATATTAAATTCTATTAACTACTATGGAACATGAGCTTTTATTTCAAATCTTTGGTTGGCTGGGTAGCCTCGGACTGATTTTCGGCTATCTGCCTCAGGCCATACAAACAATCCGTACACGAAATACCGACGGCATATCACTACCAGGTTTCATCATGATGTCTATCGGCAGTTTCTGTTTTATGAGTCAGGGATTGATGCTGGGCAGTTCTGGTATCTTCATATTCATAACCAACTTCATCACTGCCACTTGCGCCGTCATCATCTTTGTCATCAAAATGCACAATGACTACTTCAAGAAGTGACGCGTCTTTATTGTAAAGAAACTTAAGAGGTTATGAAGAACGTGAAGGGACATATTGTGGACGTGGTGCGCCGCGAGATCTACGACGGCGAACTCGTCATCAGGGACGGAAAAATTGCTGAGGTAAAGCGTTGCACGCTGCCTGAGCAGGAGAAACCATGGTCATACATCATGCCAGGTTTCATA
>CACYKX010000282.1 GCA_902775075.1 uncultured Prevotellaceae bacterium
AACAAAGACTGGGCTACAAGTGATCAGATTCGTGACGAACTTGCTGCCAATGGCTTCGAGGTGAAAGATACTAAGGATGGTGTAACTTGGAAACTTAACAAGTAATACTAACACCTTAATAATATATAATAACGCTTGCAGATGATTCTACAAGCGTTATTTTTTTTATCATCATTTCAGATAATCTCCGAAATCGGTAAGTCGCATATCGCCTTTCTTCATGAAAGTATCATGGAAGGAAAGGGCTGCACGCATAGACTGCGGTTCGTGCCCCTTCTCCGCAATTCTGAGATATTCACGCAACAGCGGACGGTAATCGGGATGTGCACAGTTCTCTATGATTTCCTTTGCACGGCGCATAGGGCCTTTGCCACGAAGGTCGGCAACGCCTTGTTCTGTTACGATGACGTCGACATCATGTTCCGTAGAATCTACATGAGAGCACATCGGTACGATGGCTGATATCTTTCCGTCCTTTGCCGTAGATGCCGTCGTAAAGATGCTGATATATCCATTACGCTCGTAATCGCACGAACCTCCGATACCGTTCATCAACTTACTGCCACAGATATGACTGGAATTCTCGTTGCCATACATATCACACTCTATGGCTGTGTTCAGGGCGATGACGCCTAAGCGGCGTATAACTTCCGGAGAGTTGGCAATCTCGCTCTGTCGGATGACCAAGTGTTGCTTGAAAAAGCGCATATTGTCGTAAACGGTCTTCAAGGTTTCATTGGTGACGGTCATCGCCGTGGCCGACGCATTCGTGATGATGCCCTTCTGTATTAAGTCGATGGCGGCATCTTGAACAACTTCTGAATAAACTTCGAAATGCGGTATGTGCGGATTCTGTCCAAGTGCTTGCAGCACAGCATTTCCCGTGGCACCGACGCCGCTCTGCAAAGGTAGAAACTGCGGAGGTATCCTTCCCTCGTTCATGTCCTTAACCAAAAACTCTGCGACATTATATCCCATCTGTTGGGTTTCTGCCGTCATGGCCTTGAAGGAACGTGCCTCCTCGGGAATGTTGCATTCCACTACTCCCACAATCTTATGCGGGTCTATCTCGATATAGTTCTTGCCCACCTTATCACCTACATGGATGATAGGAATAGGCTGACGGGCAAATCCACACTCACCGGGTTCATAACAATCATGAAGCAATTTTGCACTTGGATTGTGGAAATGGTTATATTCTATGATCACTCGTTTTGCCAGTCGGGCTATTGTCACGGCAATACCTCCAGCAGAAGTAAGATATGCCTTACATAGGTTCTCTCCTTCTTCTAAATCGCTCACCTCGATGATGGCCCAGTCTATCTCGCCATAAAAGCCATGACGCAGACGCTCTGCCATGTGACCGAGATGGGTGTCTTCATAATCTATCTCGCCAAGATTGGTATGTGTACGAAAATCCTTATTGGTAGAAAATGGGGCGCGAAACTTGATAGCGTGAGCATTGGCCATATCTCCCTCAACACTTTGGAGAGAAGAAGCGCCTGTAAGTATTCCTACCTGAAAAGGACGACCAGCTTCATGCTCGGATATTGCTCGCTTTGATAATTCGCGAAATACAGCCTTAGGGACTCCATTCGGTGTGAATCCCCCTAATCCTATATATGCATTATCTTTTATTAATGCTGCAGCTTCAGCAGCGGTTATTCTAGTGTAAGCCATCTAATTATTATCTTTATTTGCAAGCAAAGGTACATATTTTTTCATAAATACGGGCCTATTACTGCATAAAATACTATATTTTTCTTCTCAAACGTATACTTATACGTCTAGTATCGGATAGTACGAACTAGCGAGCATATTTCTACGAAAACAAATATAGTAATAATTTGAAATAGTTCAAACAGCTTACTGCATCATTTTACAATTTATATAAAGAGGTGTTTGACAAATTCCCAAATTACGATACCGGTAGTGGTACTAACATTTAGGGAATGCTTGGTTCCAAACTGTGGAATCTCCAGACAGTTATCGCTCATATCTACAACATTTTGCTTTACTCCTTTCACCTCATTACCCATGATCATAGCGAATCCCTGAGGCTTCTCGGAGGTTTCTGCAGACATAAGTCTTCTTAAGTCGCTACCTAAGTCCTGAAGTTTTGTACTGCCTTCCACCTGTTCAATACTATACACGTAATATCCCTTACGATGCAATTCCTCGACAGCATCTTCTGTGCGCTCAAAATACTTCCAGTCGACGCTATCCTCACCTCCAAGGGCAGTCTTGTGAATCTCAGCATGAGGAGGACAAGCCGTAATACCACAGAGATATACTGCTTCTACACGAAAAGCATCACCACAACGGAAGACGCTACCTACATTATATAATGAGCGTACATCGTCAAGTACAACAATTAAAGGAAGCTTTTCGGCCTCCTTAAATTGTTCTATACTCATGCGATGCATTTCTATCGCTTTCAGTTTTCTCATGCTTCTTCTTTTGCTTTATAGGCCAAAGCATATGCTTTGATCTGTTTGATCATTGCCAAGAGGCCATTACTACGTGTAGGACTTAAATGGTCTCTCAAACCTATCTTGTCGATGAAATAGAGGTCGGCATCAAGAATTTCTGTTGGGGTATGACCGCTCAACACCTGGATGAGCAAGGCGATAATACCTTTCACGATCAATGCGTCACTATCGGCCGTAAACACGAGTTTACCATCCTCATAGTCACATTGTACCCATACACGACTCTGACAACCGTCTATCAGATTGGTATCGTTCTTATATTTTTCGTCCAAAACCTCAAGATCATTACCTAAATCTATCAGCATCTGGTATTTATCCATCCAGTCGGTGAAGTCGGAAAACTCTTCGATGACTTCATCTTGTGCTTCCTTTATCGTCATTATTTTATCTCCTTAATTTCGTTTACTGTTATAAGTTTATAAAGTTTGTCGGAAGGACGCACTTTACCCTTTACCGGAATAGAAACTCTCTGTCCTTGTTTCGCTACTTCTACTGGCTTTAGGTCGAAACGTATCTCGTCTGCATTCAGATACATTACGCCTGTCGTCGGGCCTGTGATGAGCAGTTTGTCGCCATTATTAAACTCGGAAGCTTCTACGGCAACCTCTGCCACATTCAGTTTGCTGAAGTATTTCATTACCTTACCGACAAGAACTTTCTTCTCTGTGGCAACACTTCCGTAATGTTTGTTCCACTCGCCGAAGGTCTGTCCCTGATAATAGCCATCCCAGAAACCGCGATTGAATACGGTGGCCAATCGCTTGTCCCAAGCGTCTTTCTTCTCTTCGGTGAAGGTGCCGTCGAGTACGCTCTG
>CACYKX010000283.1 GCA_902775075.1 uncultured Prevotellaceae bacterium
GACAACGGGACAGAGTTCTGTAACCACAAGGCAATAGCAAGGGGACTGAGTACCACGGTTTACTTCACAGATCCGTATTCGTCATGGCAGAAAGGCTCCATAGAGAATGCGAATGGGCTCATAAGGCAATACATCCACAAATCATCGCCTATAAAACATCTAAAGGACAAGGACATAGATGAAATCACGGCAAAAATAAATACAAGACCAAGAAAGAAACTCAATTTTTCAACTCCTATTGAGGAGTTTTTAAATTACTTGTTGTAAATTTGCACTTGCTTGTTGAATTCGCATCACCTTAACAAATGTTAATTACGTTAAAAATGCGATTTTTGAAAATTGTCTTTTCATCTTTTGATTATTTTTGAGTATAACGAAGTAAATACCACGCAGATGTGGTATAGAAGTTTCGTAGATATGGAATATTGGCAAAGAAAGTGCACTGATGTCGAGGATTTATGTGGAACTTCTGCTTGTAGTGTGGGTTGATGAACCATAGAGTGCGTTGGCAGATAGCGTAGCCTGCTCCGGAAGACAGTCGCTCGAAACCTTCGACGGTTATACGCGAGGTTCGTATGCTCATCAGTTCGCCAATGTTGCTTGCCGTGGCTCCGCTTATTTTCAACAGGCCTTTGTAGAGTGGCTTTGGCAGCAAATGAATGAATGGAAGTTTAGAGGCAATACCAACACTAATTTGCTGATGACCGCCGAAGGGGTTCTGCCAAGCAGGGAAACCAAAGAAAGCAATACCACTCTGTTTAAGAAATGACTTTATGCGAAGAAAGAAATCTCGTTTATATTTTGGTTCGATATGCTCTATTACATCGTGAACAAGTACGAGATCATACCGTTCATACTCCGTCGTTGGCTCCTCAGAAAGAAGAAAATCCTGACAGATGAAAGTTCCCTGCTGGTGATATTCTGTAAAGAACATCCTTGCTTCATTGATACGTTCCTTACAGATGTCAATACCCGTTACTTTACAGTCCTGCTCTGCAAAGGGAAGCAGGTTGCCGCCCTCGCCACAGCCTATTTCCAATACGCGGGTGTCAGGCGTTAACTTGATGTATGAATTAAGGTATTCCATATAGAATGTCCGAGCTGTGTTAGCCAATTCGCAGAAATACTGTTTACGGTTCAGATGTCGTTGCTGCATAGTCTTTTCTTGTTTTGTTTCTCTATAGGGATAGATACCACAAAGCAAGAAAAGACTGCATGACTTCAGAAGGAAACTACCATGTTATGCGGATTCCTAATGGCAATGAGAACATAAATGGATGCTCCGTGCGATATGTTTCTATGTCGCTGCCAGCTGGAATGTAGTACTGTAAACTCGGTTCTACATAGAAGCCAACATTAGGCGTAAGATTGTACTGAAGTCCGACTCCTGTACCGACAGACCATTGTAGCGGAGCATGGAGCGTCGATTTCTCTTCCAGTTCTTTCATACTATTTACAAAATAGCTTGTGCTGATTGGGGCATAGACAGGTATCTCCAACTTAGCACCAAGTCTTCCGTAGAGACTCCACCGTTTTATATTATACATATTATATGTACCCTTCAGCGGTATGCCGAGGTAATGGATGGTCTGCTGCTCACGTATAGCATTCCCGCCTGTGCCCATTTCAGATTCTGATTTCAGGCGGCTGTAGCTCAAACCAGTTTCCAGGCCAAAGCGGTTGTTTAGTTTGTACTTCAAGGCCAAGGAGAAATTGATTGGCATGTAATGGTGAGTTTTACGCTCAATCATGTCCGTACCGGGCTGTGCTGCGTTGTTTTGGGCAATTTTCAGTAGGGTTTGATACGTCCGGCTGTCAATATCCAGCGTCCCGCTCTGCAATGCTTCGGCATAGTCTCTCCATTTTTCAAAGGAATGGACACGCGGCCTCCCACTTGTTATGTCTTTCTTTTCAGCCTCAGTGAATGCAAACGGACGGTTGACATTCTGTTCACCCATGCTACCACTGTAAGCCAAATCTATCGACCACTTTTGCCCATTATTCTCAGCCTTTATCGGCTTTTCCATGAACAAATCGGCAATATGAGTATTTTTGTCAGGACGCAAGTCGGGCAGTGGCTTGTTGTCGTGTATAATAGTTATCGTATCAGTGCGCTCTGTATCTTCGCCGGCATGATGGATTGTATCTGTAGGAGCAAGACTGTCTGCTGAAACAATAATGACAGGAACAATGGCTACCTGCTGTGGAGTTATTGTAGGAATAGTTGGAGTTCCATGTTCTATCACAGGAGTTACTTCATCATCATGCTTTGTTTCTGGTCCAGTATGTGCTTGTCTTGTTACTAATGGACCAGGTACTTCGATAGTCTTTCCTGTTTTGTAGAGATAGATGGCCAAAGGCAACAGGAACGGCAATAACCATAACAGCCAATACTGTGCAAGTGACTTCTGCAACATTTTCTTTGCCCTTGACAATTGCGAGGATGAAGAGTGAGCTGCAATTCCAAGGATGTCGGCAATTTCCTTATGCGACATCTCTTGTATGACCGCCAGCTTGAACACCTGCCCGTAACCATTGGGGAGTGCATCTACAGCAGCCATTAGTTCTGCCATCGTTGGTAATGGCTTGTCGTCTGACGGAATTGGTTCCATAGGAAACTCTTCTTCTGTCAGAGTGGAAAGTGAAAGCATAGTTGGCTCATGGTGACGCTGCACATATCGTCTGGCCACATTAGTTGTGATGCTTGTCAGCCATGCTTCAAAGCGTTGTGCGTTATGCAGTTGATCCAACTTGGCAAAGGCCAGAAGAAAAGCGTCATGTGCCAATTCCTCTGCCACTTGTCGATTGCCTACGATGCGTTGGCATATCCCCGTCATCTGCCGGTGATATGCCTTATACAGGCTTCCAAGTGCAGTCTCGTCGCCTTGTCGCCTTCTTTCTATGAGCCCTTCTATGTCCATCAAAAACACACTGCCTCTACTGACATAGATACCACTTTCCCCCAAAAGACTGCACGAAAATTACAACTTTTTTATCTAATGAGAAATAATCTTTAATCAACCAGTATCAGCTCTTGGCGTTTGTATGAGATAAGCAGTTTTTGTTTGGCAAGTACTTCGCAACCGAAGAGACCGTCAATGCCTTTGCTCTCTTTCAGGTGAGACACATTAGAGAACGCTGTCTGCTGTTTCTTGAATGTGCGCCCGCCGAGCGTAAGGGCGGTTTTGCCCTTTGTAATCGATGCTCGTCCATCGCCATAGCCTGTGAGGTGGGTTTTCTTGATGCCCTTAACAGTGGTCGGATGCAGTTGTGGCCAATC
>CACYKX010000284.1 GCA_902775075.1 uncultured Prevotellaceae bacterium
AAAACAAATATGCAAAATGAACAAACGTATGATTCAAATAACTGATGCAAAGGTACGATGAAAAACTGCTGATTCCAAGAAATTAGCCAGATTATTGTCGGAGTTGTTGCGACAGGCTTGGTGTTTTGCGACAGAGTAGGAAATGAGGGGTAGTGAGTGTCGTAAAGGGCATAAAAAAAAGCCCGCCGCTGCGAGCCCTAATTGTTAACCTTAAATCTAATACCTTTAGTTTTGCAGTCGGAAACCTAGAGGACTAGATTTCTTAATTTATCTTAATGCTCGTGAGATAGAAATTTAATTAGGAATGACCTATTCATAGTTTTATACCTGCATTAGATGAAATAGAACTAGTTCAATCTCTGAGTCGTATCATGCGATTTGGTCGTAATTAGGAGTCCTCTTTAGTTTCCATCTTTTTGTAAAAGCAAGACTAAAAGATATGAGAAAAGAAGAGTTTGAATGTGTAGGTGTTGACGTGTCGAAGAGTACGCTTGACGTAGCGCTGTTTCGTGGGGAGGTTGACTGGAAAGAAGGACACGTCAAGGTAAGTAACAACGAATCTGGTTACAAGGAATTGAAGAAGTGGCTCCGTTTGAAGAATGCAGGAAAGAAACGTCTGCGTATCTGTATGGAATCCACTGGACTTTATACTCATGATTTCCGTTCCTGGCTTGAAAAAGAGAACATCGTCTACTATGTTGTGGATCCGAAGTTGATGCACCACTTTGCACCTCCACAAAGCATTAAGGGTATCAGGCAGACAAAGAATGATAAGGCCGATGCTTTCCGTATCGCCATATACTGTTCTCTTTTTCATGAGAGCATGACACCCTCAAAGCTTCCGTCTGCTGCCTATTTCAAGCTGAAGCGACTCCTTGCAGAACGAAGACAGTATGTGAAACAATCAGTACTATACAGACAACAACTGAGTGACATATCCTTATATGATTCCGTCAATTCCCGCACACGCAAAAAGAATGAAGTAGCAAGCCTCAAAAAGAACATCAGACAGACGGATGCGGAGATGAAAGACATCATAGATACTGACCCGGCAATCAAGAGGAACTATGAACTGTTGATTGGTATAGTGGGTGTCGGCATTGTCGTTGCCGTTACCGCTATCGTATTGACAGAAAACTTTACCGCCTTTACCAACCCAAGGAAGTATGCCAGCTATATTGCCATAGCCCCATTCCCCCATGAGTCTGGGACAAGTGTCAGAGGGGCAACAAGGGTTTCCAAACAGGGATTTAGACAGGCCAAGGCTGATTTGTCTATAAGCGTTCTGTCCGCCATGTCTCACGATCCAGAACTCAAAGAATACTTTCTGCGCAAGAAAGCTGAGGGGAAACATGCAGGCACGATTCTTAATGCCATTAAATTCAAAATCGTACTGAGAATGTTTGCTGTTGTAAAGCGTGGAACTCCCTACGTAAACACAAAGGGATACAAGGGATAGGATAAGAGGCGGTGAACCAATCTCTGGCGTGGAATAGAACCATTCTCTGCTTTAGTACTGCCTCTTTTCTGTCTTTTCAATGATTTGCTGTACCTTTGCACCCGATTGTGCGATAAAAGGTAAAGCCGGGAGGGGACAGTGAACCATTATTGGCTTAGATAAAGCTCTTTCTGCGATTTGGTCTTCCCTTCCTTCAGACGCTGGCACGGCAATTTAGAAATATAGGTCGCTCCACGTGAGGGAGTCCTTTTAAAGGATGCTGCCTTAAAACCAGTCATCTTCGGCTTGTACCTCGCTTAAACGCGCTGCAAAGTTATGAAAAAAGAATGGTTTGTAGGCATTGATGTCTCAAAAAAGTGGCTCGACGTGGCCATTTTCGTTGAAAACAGTGACTTGAAGGGGTTTATTCATACCCAGGTGGACAACGACAAGCAGGGCTACCGTGAGCTGCTCAGATGGCTCAAAGTGCACGATGTGGATGCTTTCACATGCACGTATGGGATGGAGCACACAGGCTTCTATTCAGATGGTCTGCAGCACTTCCTTGACAAGAAAGGCTACAAGTACACGATGCTGGAGCCTGCAGTCATCAGGCACTATCCCATCCAGCCTCGTGAGAAAAACGACCGTCTAGATGCTGCTAAGATTGCTGACTACCTTTTTCGTTTCAAAGACACCATCAAGATGGGCCGTGTGCCAGACAATACGATGGAGGAGCTACGCAACCTGCACAGGGAACGCAAGTTCTATGTCGAGGACAGGGTCTGCTACATGAACCGCAAGCAGGTCGTAGGCAAAGAAGAGGCGAAACGTCTGGACAAGATGATTACAATGCTTGACAAGCAAATTGACTCCATCGAAGAGAAAATACGAGAGATCATCCGGAATGACGAGTCGCTCATGGAGAACTATCTCTATCTTACCTCCATTACAGGTATCGCCTTCGTCAATGCCGTTAACGCCATTGTTATTACTCAGAACTTTACCGCATTTAAGACCGCAAGAGACTATGCTTCGTACCTTGGCGTTGCTCCTCACACGAAGACATCAGGCACTACTGTGAGGTGGAAGCCAAAGCCACGCAAGCACTGCGATCTGACAGCGAAAGCTGACATATCACAGGCAGCCAAGATTGCTGTCGTACACGATGTCGAACTCAAACAGTTTTACGAAAGGAAATGCAATGGTAAGGAAGATGCGGACACCATCCGTAAAGCTATGAACGCTGTAAAGTTTAAGCTCGTCTTGAGAATGTTTGCTGTTGTCAAGCAGAAACACTCATACAGACAGTTTACTACGATATAACGCTTTTAAATACTGCCGCCAGTGAACTATGGCAGACGTGTGCCGATCTGCCCCGAGAGTCTGGAGGTGAGTATATGCGGTTGCTCCAGGTAGAAATCTAGTAAAGAGCCAGTAAAGGTGATAGATGAACCGCGAACCGAAAGTAACGAAAACGAGATCTTCCGTTACAGCCTAAACTGTGGATTTATCCTCAAAAAACAAAAAAATAATGCTCTTTAAAATTAATTAACAGGCATTCTCTTGGTTTTTACTTAGAAATCTATGAAAAACACGGTGCAAAGGTAAGGCTTTTATATTAATCAACCAAATTATTTAGTGCAAAATTTGCACAAATCATTTAATTTGTGTATTTTTGCATCGTGAAATCCATTTCGCATTGCAAAATGCCAGTGGGAATCATGTATTTTATTTGTAGTCGTTCGCGTTATACATCACGAATCTGGGAAATTCAAGATCAATAACTCTAGCGTAACGAAAACGGACGTCTATGCCGAAATACGGTGTGG